>JAZQRD010000089.1:0-75618 GCA_045629405.1 Sphingobacterium sp.
TGTCGCTAACATGGAATTAGAAATTTTGACGGTAGCACCTGCTACTGTCTTGCCTGATTCATCTGTGATTTGTCCAGTTAAAACTGCGGACTGTCCTCCTTGTATCGCATAGGTAGGAAATACATGAATCCAGAGCAAAAACACAAGACACAAAGCTAGCGCCTTGGACAAGGTAAATTTTCGCATAGTAGTATTAATTTAGTTTATAATTATTATGGTTTATGAATTCTAATGGGGTAGAAATATGGTCGTAATCAGCAGGGAGATCGACGTCGATAACGATAAGTACGCGTTGTACATATAGCTATAATATCCTTCATCACATAGTAGATAAAGTATAAAATACTATAAATATGGTCATGGCTATACCTAAAATTGCTGTTCATAATGGTTAAAATAGGATTAATGGTGTGTTCCTACTTTCGTAAATATAGCAATCCTAAGTATAGATAGGAAATTATAAATCAAGATTTCGTAAATAAAAAATGGGTGATTAAATCACCCATTTTTCACATTTATCTAAATATTCTTGTTTGATATCAGCTCCTATTCCAATATCATTGGTAATGCTTATATGATAGCCATTATATTGAATTCCACCAATTACAGGATCTTCCAAATGACCAACCATGCAAGTATCTAAGTCATAAAACTTAACGTTTGGAGATGCGTAAGCAAAATGAACCTTCGCTGCTAAGGCAAGACGGGATTCCAACATACCACCTATCATACAAGGCACATCATACTCCATAGCAGTTTCTTGAATTTTGAGAGCTTCATGAATTCCTGAAGATTTCGAAAATTTAATATTAATATAATCACAAGCATGGTGTTTGCACAAGCGCTCAGCATCTCTGTGCGTATATACTGACTCATCAGCCATTATCGGCACAATAGTTTGCATACGCAGCTCTGGCAGCATGTGATCATTATATGTGCGCATAGGCTGCTCACAGAATTGAATTTTGTAAGCTTCTAATCCCTGCAAGGCTTCTAAAGCTTCTTCATATGTCCATCCTTGATTGACATCGATACGAATAGGAATATCAAAACCAACAGCACGACGTATAGCTTTTATACGAGCTATATCTTCTTGTGGTTTCTTACCTAATTTAACTTTTAATGCAAAAGCACCACCATCCTTTAATTTCAAAGCCTTTTCAGCCATTTCTTCTGGAGATGCAATACCCAACGTGATATCCGTAACAATTTCTCTAGGCTTGCCGTTTAAATATTGATACAGTGGCATCTGAGCATGCTTAGCTGCTATGTCGTATAGCGCCATATCAAAGGCAGATTTTACAGTAGCATTACCTGCTATATACAGATGCAACTCTGCCATACGATCTTCGATAGCTAACGGGTCCTTACCTTTCCAAATTCGTGCAAAATCTTGCGCTAAAGCTAAACATGTATTTTGCGTCTCCCCTACTATCATAGGGAAAGCCGAACATTCGCCAACACCATATAAGCCTGTGTCTGTATGAATCTTGATAAAAGTATTTTGTGCATAATCCATGGTTCCTGTAGCTATGACGAATGGTTCCATTGGAATACTTAAGCGATATATTTCAATTTCTTTGATTAGCATAATAAATAGTTAATACCAACAAAAAAACGAATGAAATTTCAAATTACCAATTAATCAGTGTAATAAATACAAAAAACAAATTCATAAACTAAACATTTTAAATTAAATACAATTTTACGATCATTTTATTAAAAATAATTCAATATAAAATCATTTTTATTCATATATTAGCAATCTCTAACAGAATAAATCATAATTATTTGAAATAATGCAGCAGCAAGGTCTATATAACCCAGAATTTGAACATGACGCATGTGGTGTTGGTTTTGTAGCACATATAAAAGGTCAAAAATCGCATGCGCAAGTGAAAGACGCACTTGTCATGTTAGAAAACATGGAGCATCGAGGTGCATGTGGTTGTGACCCAGAAAGTGGCGATGGCGCAGGAATAATGATACAATTACCCCATGAATTTCTCTGGGAAGAATGTATTAAATTAGGAATACAGCTTCCAGAGCCCGGATATTATGGCGTAGGAATGGTATTCCTTCCGAAAGATCCGAGCTTAAATGAACTTTGTCGAAAAGTAATTCAAGAAGCTGTACATGATCGTCAAATGGAATTTCTCGGATTTCGAACAGTTACAGTAAGTCGAGAAGGTATAGGACCTACAGCCTTAAGTGCTGAACCCGAAATTGTTCAGTTCTTTGTATCTCGCCCAATAGGTGTAAATAACACAGAAGACTTCGAAAGAAAATTATATGTCTTAAGAAGGCTCATCATACAACAGATAAAAAAACATCAAGAATACCCACTACCACTCTACATTGCATCCCTCTCTTGCAAGACCATAGTTTACAAAGGACAACTTACTACCTACCAAGTCGGTTCTTACTTCCAAGATTTAAAAGACACTCGCGTAGTTTCAGCATTCGGATTAGTTCACTCTAGATTTTCTACAAATACATTTCCCTCATGGGCGCTTGCACAACCGTTTCGTATGATCGCGCACAATGGGGAAATTAACACTTTAACTGGTAATCTTAACTGGTTTTACGCAAGCCTTCGCTCATTATCATCTCCATACTTCACTGCAGAAGAAATGGAAATACTATTACCTGTTGTAGATAAAGGGCAGTCAGACTCTGCGTGTTTAGACAATGTAGTAGAACTACTTTTGCATTCAGGTCGTAGTTTAGCGCACGTGATGCTTATGCTAGTACCGGAAGCTTGGGACGGAAATGAGCAAATGGATCCATTGAAAAAAGCATTTTACGAATATCATGCTACATTAATGGAACCGTGGGATGGCCCAGCAGCCTTGTGTTTCACAGATGGGAAAGTAATTGGCGCTACTTTGGATCGTAATGGTTTGCGCCCACTACGCTATGCAATTACATCAGACGACCGAGTTATCGTAGCTTCAGAAGCTGGTGCATTACCGATAGATGAATCTATTATTATAAAGAAAGGCCGTCAACAACCTGGTAAAATATTTGTTGTCGACATGCTGCAAGGACGAATTCGTGCGGACGAGGAAGTGAAGGGTGAATTAATAAATCAACAACCTTACGGTGAATGGATTGATAAGTATAAGATTAAGCTTACAGAGTTAGCCGACCCACGCGTTACCTTCACATATCTATCGAAAGACTCTGTATTCAAATATCAGAAATCATTTGGCTACTCTCGAGAGGATATCGAAACTATATTAACTCCTATGGCGCTGACAGGATACGAACCTATTGGCGCCATGGGAAGTGATGTGCCACTCGCTGTACTATCCGATCAGCCCCAACATTTAGGCAATTATTTCAAACAATTTTTTGCCCAAGTTACTAATCCACCAATTGATCCAATCCGAGAACGATTAGTGATGAGTTTGGCTACATTCATCGGTAATTCAGGTAATATCTTGGTAGAAGATAAGAAATCTTGCCACTGTGTCACGCTTGAGCATCCTATCCTGACATCTAGTGAGCTAGAAAAGTTAAGGTCGATAGATACAGGTGTATTTCAAGCGAAGACATTACAGTGTTATTTCCGAGCTGATGGCCAGCCTGGATCATTGGAAGCAGGGCTTGAGCGCCTATGCAGGTATGCTGATGATGCTGTACGTGATGGTTTTGAATTATTGATTTTATCAGACCGTGCGATCGATTCACAACACGCAGCCATACCTTCTATCTTGGCCGTATCCGCTGTGCATCACCATTTAATAAAAACGGGTAATAGAGGTGCGATTGGATTGGTAGTCGAAGCCGGAGATATTATCGAGGTACATCACTTTGCGTGTCTACTAGCTTTTGGTGCTACAGCGATCAATCCATATTTAGCGTTAGCGAGTATACGCACACTCAAAGAACAAAACCAGATAGATACTTCACTAACTTGGGATGAACTAAAGAAGAACTACGTTAAAGCCGTATGTAATGGTTTGTTGAAGATATTTTCTAAAATGGGTATATCGACTTTGCAATCCTACCACGGTGCACAGATATTTGAAGTATTAGGAATTGACAAATCTGTAGTAGATAAATATTTCTGTGGTGCGGTATCACGAATAGGTGGTTTAACACTAGACGATATAGCCAAAGAAGCATTAACCAAACATGCAAGAGGTTTCGAGAGTACAAGAACAGAAAAGAAATTATTGCCTGAAGGTGGTTTATATCAATGGAAACGTACTGGCGAAGGACACATGTGGAATCCCAAGACAGTACATTTATTGCAGCAGGCATGTCGTGAGGGCGACTTTAAAATATTCAAACAATATTCAACATTAATCAATCGACAAAAAGAGCAAATGTTCACGCTTAGAGGACTGCTCGATTTTGCAAAACATAAAAATGCCATCCCAATAGATGAAGTAGAGCCTGCAAGTGAAATTATGAAACGCTTCGCAACAGGTGCCATGTCATTTGGATCGATTTCGCATGAGGCACATAGCACTCTAGCTATAGCAATGAACCGTATCGGAGGTAAGTCCAATTCGGGCGAAGGTGGTGAAGACGAACTGCGCTATGAACCTCTAGCAAATGGAGACTCGATGCGCTCAGCTATTAAGCAAGTAGCTTCAGCAAGGTTTGGTGTAACTTCAAATTACTTATCACAAGCTGATGAATTGCAGATCAAAATGGCACAGGGTGCCAAACCTGGTGAAGGTGGACAGCTACCTGGCGATAAAGTCGATGATTGGATTGCAAAAGTAAGACACGCTACACCTGGAGTTGGGCTAATATCCCCTCCTCCACACCATGATATTTATTCAATTGAGGATTTAGCACAACTTATATTTGATTTAAAAAATGCAAATAGAGCAGCTCGCATCAACGTGAAATTAGTTTCAAAAGCAGGTGTTGGTACTATAGCAGCAGGTGTTGCCAAGGCACACGCAGATGTAATATTAATATCTGGATTTGATGGCGGTACAGGTGCATCACCTATATCCTCTACGAAACACGCTGGCCTTCCTTGGGAATTAGGTCTAGCAGAGGCACATCAGACATTAGTTCAAAATAAGCTAAGATCTCGTGTAGTATTGCAAACCGACGGTCAAGTGAGAACAGGACGTGACCTCGTAGTAGCCACATTACTAGGCGCAGAAGAATGGGGTGTAGCGACCGCAGCATTAATCGCAGGTGGATGTATTATGATGCGCAAATGTCATCTGAATACCTGTCCTGTAGGTATTGCAACACAAGACCCTAATCTCCGTAAATTATTTACAGGCAAACCAGAAGATATTGTAAACCTCTTCACATTTCTAGCTGAAGAAATGCGTGAAATAATGGCCTCACTTGGTTTCCGTACGGTAAATGAAATGGTTGGTCGTGCTCAATTTCTAAAGAAACGAGAAGACATCACGCACTGGAAAGCTAATAAGATAGATTTCTCAGATTTACTATATGTAGCGCGTAATGAAGTCGGTGACTCCCTTTATAATACAGAAGAACAAAATCATGGGTTATCAATGATCTTGGATTGGGGATTACTTAACCAAGCAAAATCTGCATTAGATAGTAAAACACCTGTTTTTGGCACATTCCTCGTCAAAAACACAGATCGTACAGTGGGCACATTATTATCAAACGAAATATCTAAAATATATGGTGCAACTGGACTACCCGATAATACGATAAATTTTAAATTCATAGGATCTGCAGGTCAATCCTTTGGCGCATTCAATACAAAAGGGATTTCTTTCGAGCTGGAAGGCGAAGCTAATGATTACGTTGGTAAAGGATTATCAGGAGCTCAACTGGCAATATATCCATCGAAGGAAAGTCAACTCATACCACATGATAATATCATTATAGGCAATGTAGCGCTATTTGGTGCCACATCTGGTTATTTATTTATTAACGGATTAGCTGGCGAACGTTTTGCAGTCCGCAACTCAGGAGCCACTGCCGTCGTAGAAGGCATCGGTGATCATGGTTGTGAGTATATGACTGGTGGCAGAGCACTGATCTTAGGTGAAACTGGACGCAATTTCGCTGCGGGAATGAGTGGTGGTATCGCTTGGGTTTATAATGCGAACGGCACTTTCGAAGACAATTGCAATATCGAAATGGTAGACTTAGATCCATTAGAACAGGAGGATGAAAAAGAAATCATCAGTTTATTGAATCGTCATATAAACTTAACAAACAGTAGGAAAGCTAATCATATTCTAAACAATTGGAATAGTGAAAAGGCTAAATTCATTAAGGTATTCCCTAGAGAGTACAAGAAAGTATTACAGAAGAAAATGGTTGTAGCTTAAAAATAAGAGAAAAGATATCATGGGAAAAGCAACTGGATTTTTAGAATTTGATAGATCTATTCCACAAAAAGAAAATATAGAAAGTAGAGTACAACACTATCAAGAATTTATTAACTCTTATTCTACAGAACAACTTACACAACAAGCATCTCGCTGTATGGACTGCGGTATACCGTTTTGTCATTCAGGATGCCCTTTAGGGAATGTCATACCCGAATTTAATGATGCAGTCTACAGCGGGAAATGGGAAGAAGCGTATGAAATACTTTCTTCTACCAACAACTTCCCAGAATTTACAGGTAGAATCTGTCCTGCACCATGCGAATCCGCATGTGTGCTTGGGATTAACAAGAATCCAATCGCTATTGAAGAGATTGAAAAGCACATTATAGAGATTGCCTTCAAAAAAGGTTATGTTAAACCTAATAGTTTATTAACCAAAACTGGAAAAAAGATCGCGATCATAGGTTCTGGGCCTGCAGGATTAGCAGCAGCAACACAGTTGAATAAAACAGGTCATGATGTGACTGTCTACGAACGTGATGACAAAGTTGGTGGATTATTACGCTATGGAATTCCGGATTTCAAACTGGATAAATATATTATCGACAGACGTATTCAAATTTTAGAAGATTCTGGAATCAAATTTATTACTAATGCGCATATCGGGCAGCAAATCCCAATCACACACTTAGCAAGTTATGATGCCATTATTGTAGCGACTGGAAGTACAGTTCCGTGGAACTTAACTATCCCAGGTGCAGATTCGAAGGGTATTCATTACGCGATGGATTTCCTTAAGCAACAGAATAAAATCATCGGTGGAAGTACTATTAGCGAAGAGCCTATTAGTGCTACTGGCAAACATGTAGTCATCATCGGTGATGGAGATACTGGATCTGATTGTGTAGGTACGTCGAATCGTCAACGTGCGAAAAGCATTACACAGATTGCACGGAAACCTATTCCTGCCAAGGAAAGATTAAAAAATAACCCTTGGCCACTTGAACGTACCGTATTTAATACATCTTCTTCTCAGGAAGAAGGATGTAACCGCCTGTGGGCTACGGAGACATTAGCTTTCATATACGATAATCAAAATCAGCTAACAGCGGTACGTATTAAAGAAGTAGAATATGAAGTAGATGCGTATGGTAATAGAACTAAAATAGGTGAATCTGCTCCAAAAGAAATACCAGCAGATCTTGTTTTATTGGCCATTGGATACCAATATCCAGAACAAGATCTCTTAGTACAACTCGGTGTACAACGTACTCAACGAGGTTTGATAGCTGCGGATGAAAATTTATACCATACGAATATTCCTCACATTTTTGCTGCAGGTGATGCACGCAAAGGCCAATCACTAGTTGTATGGGCTATTTCAGAAGGAAGAGAATGCGCTCGTCAAGTAGATAAATACTTGATGGGAAGTACAGAATTGGAAAGCAAAGATGCTATTCTAAGTCATGCACAGTAACTAACCAACCTTTATATATTCAATTAAACCTTTCCAATATCTTAGGAAAGGTTTTTTATTTAATAGCCGCCAATCGTGCGTACATCTCTACCATAGCAAACTGGTCTAATACCCACTTCTTACTGACAGCTTCCTTATCGACAGTCCAATCTTTACCAAATAATCCATTCGCGTCCCGCATATGTTTCCAAGCATAATCTAGATTCGATTTAAAGGCTTCGATGTAGACAGTATTTCCATCTTGGTTATAAAGTTCTATATATCCTCTCAACATAATCGCTATAAACCAATTATCTGATTGATGTAATATCGCAAAATGATTTGATCGATTAAGATTGTTCTTTGTATTGAAAAAATGATGGAAACCAGCATTTGCAGATTTTTGAGCATCATCTAAAAACTTAGAATTCCCCGTAATTTTATGAAGTAGTGCTCCAGCTTGTATCATCTGCCCTGTATTATATGGATATTTTCTTTTATCAATCTCACCATCCGTATTAATATTATCCCAATAAAGATGATCATCAGGGTCCTCAAGTGTTTTCTTCGTCCAATCATAAAGGATATTTGCTTGCTCCAAGTACTTGACATCTTTAGTCGCTTCATACAATTTTGCGAGATAAACCACAGCAGGTGCATTTGAACAAGTATTTTTAGACTCTTTACGTTGCTCACACCAATATATACCTCCACCAAGCTTATCGTCCATACCACTTTTTACGAACTCCCAGATTTTTAGAGATTCATCCAAATACTTATTTTGCCCACTTGATAAATATAAATCCACAAAGTCAATCCCTAACCATATATTATCATCATAGAATCGATCTGACTGAGGAGCTTCTTTGACATAAGACGCATATCCTACTGGTGCGCGTTGATCGTCATAATGAAGTAGACCTTGCCATACGACTTGATCTATATGTTGAAGCATTTCTACACGCTTGTCATACTCATATAGTGACACATAGGCTGACAAGCTACCCGAGAATGGCCACAAATAACTATACTTATTGCGAGTTGAGGTTACATCAGCTCCTAAATATGTAGCTTGATGAGCTGTATCAAAAGGATACGTTTCTCTGAATAAAAATGTACCATCATTTACTTGATACAACTTCTCTACATTATGCAAAACAAGAGTTGCCTGCTGATAATAATCGCTAGGTTGAGCAAGTAATATTTGCTGAACAAAAGTTAGGTTGATCAGGAGAATAAAGATTTGTTTCATACATTTTATAGTATTGGGAAGTGAATATATTGATAAAGGCATTTTAATTATTGGTTCAATCCTCGGATAACGCTACAATCAGGATTTTTATAAATAAATATAATCATCTTTATTTAATGATATTGCATATTTGTAGTGATTATATAATGAGTAATAACCTACAAAATACGTGTAGATTAGTATTATAATTTTAAAAACATCATAAAGTAAAAATAAGTTGAGTAGATGACTATGTTTAGAGATTTATATAGTCGTTTTGTAAGGTTTTGCTTATGTTTGCACATAATTAAGAATTAATCTAAAGACAAAAATTGACGGAATTATTAATTCATATTATTGTCCCTATCGCCATCTTTGGCTTCATAGCGCTATTCACGCTTTTCGCTGTATACGCTGAACGCAAGATAGCCGGATTCGTCCAAGACCGACTAGGTCCGATGGAAACCGGAAAGTATGGTCTATTCCAGACAATAGCAGATATTCTTAAACTACTACAGAAAGAATTAATTACACCATCTGTAGCCGATAAAATTTTATTTGCATTAGCTCCTATTATCATATTTGTTGCCGTATTTATCGGTTTTTCTGTCGTGCCCTGGGCTCCAGATTTCATTCCTGCAAATACGCATACAGGATTGTTTTTCATTATGGCCGTAGTATCAATTGATGCAATAGGCATATTAATGGCGGGATGGGGATCAAACAACAAATATTCGCTATTAGGATCTATACGTGCAATAGCACAAATGGTTTCTTATGAGATTCCTGTCGGTCTATCATTGATAGCTGCTGTGATGATCACACAGACATTGAACCTTAATGACATAGCCTATAATCAAGGGATACTAAGTAAGGAAAGTATACACTTCTTGGGAATATGGGATGTTAGTCAGATTGGTGGAATATTTGCTTGGAATATATTTCAAGCGCCACATTTGATAGTAGTTTATATTATCTTCTTTGTAGCGACATTGGCCGAGTGTAACCGCGCGCCTTTCGATATTCCAGAAGCCGAATCAGAACTTATTGGTGGTTTTCATACCGAGTATGGTGGTATCCGATTCGCTTTCATATTCTTGGCTGAATATGCCATGATGTTCTTGGTAGCGATGCTAGGTGTTGTTATATTTCTAGGAGGCTGGAATACGCCCCTACCCAATATCGGCTCACTAGCTCTAGCAGACTGGACTACAGGGTTATATTGGGGTATTTTCTGGACATTAGCGAAGTCACTAACCGTAGTAGGAATACAAATGTGGATCCGTTGGACATTGCCACGTTTTAGGGCTGATCAATTAATGTCACTCTGCTGGAAGATCATGATTCCAATAGGATTCATATGCATGGCTATCTCCGGATTGTGGCGCATCTTAGTAATGATATAATAAAGTGATTCTAAAAACAACTATACAAGGATTAAGTACTGCAGTGAAAGGTCTTCTTTTGACTGTTAAACACCTCTTTGGTGCACAGAAATCTCGTAAAGCTTTAGATATTAAGCAAACGGATTATTTTGAGCATCAAGAAGGCGTAGTAACCGTACAGTTTCCTGCTGAAAAAATGCCTATCCCTGAGATAGCGCGTTATCAACTTCAGGTCGATATTGATGATTGTATAGTATGTGACTTATGTGCTAAGGCTTGTCCAGTAGATTGTATTGCTATTGAATCTATCAAATCTCCTGAAGCTATTGGCAAAACTTCTGATGGTTCTGTCAAAAGATTATACCCAGCAAAATTTGATATCGATATGGCTAAATGTATGTACTGTGGGCTATGTACAGTGGTCTGCCCTACAGAATGTATCACCATGACGAATCAATACGATAAAAGTACAACCAAACTCACTGATCTTATATATGGTTTTTCTGAAATGAATGACGAAGAAATTGCGCAACGAAAATCAGAATGGACCAAATTTCAAGCTGATAAGGAGGCAGCCAAAAATAAATAACAGCCTATGGAATTATTTATTTTCTACGCTTTTGCTGCATTAGCTATTTGCTCCGCTATCCTTGTTGTTAGTCTTAAAAATACCGCTAGATCGTTATTTTTATTCTTCATCACCTTATTTGCGATGGCTGGTTTATTTTTGTTTGCCTTAGCTGACTTTGTAGCGATCACACAAATCATGGTATATGTAGGTGGTGTATTGATATTAATGATCTTCGCATTTATGCTATCCAACAAGGAGCTATTAGATGATTTACAAAATATGTCTGGTAGATTTGTATCGCTTCCGAATTGGTCATCTTTAGTCTTGGCATTAGGATTTGCCGCTGTATTGATTTATGGCGTTTTGGATTGGGATATAACACAAATTGGCTGGATAAAAAGTAATATCAATAATGGTTTAATCATCCAACCAACAGATAATAACATCAATCAATTGGGGATTAAATTCATGACGCAGTATGTACTTGCATTTGAAGTAATATCTATATTTCTATTAATGGCACTTATTGGTGCGGCTCATCTATCACGAAAGGAGGAAAACTAATGTTGACACTTACTCACTTTCTAATCGTTAGTGCCGTTATTTTCAGCATCGGTATATATACAGTATTGGCTAAACGCAATGCTATCATGATATTAGTTGGCATTGAATTGATGATCAATGCTGCAATTTTGAATCTTGTAGCTTTTAGCCGATATGATAAAATTAATTATGGCGGCCAAGTTTTTGGTTTGTTTGCTATTGTATTAGCTGCTGCATCTGTAGCTGTTGGTCTTGCTTTAATTCTTAATGTATACCGACATTACAAAACAATTAACCCAGAAAACATCACTGAACTTAGAGACTAACTAATGAATGATCTATTACATATATCGCCATTACTAGCTAGTATACTAGTCGTGATTATTCCTTTTGGGGCATTTCTCTTACAAGCCTTATTAGGTAAAAAAGCTGATTCGGGCAACATCTCTCTAATTGCTATTATATTAAGCACAATTCTTTCGGGAATATTTGTGTTTGCACCTATTTGGCAAACTGAAGCTGTAGAAGCGACTTACAATTGGTTTACCATTGGTGAAAAAACATTTACTATTGGCATCTTATTAAATAACCTAACAGTAATGATGCAGTTTATCGTCTGCATTATCGCTCTACCAGTGCACATTTACTCGCGCTCGTACATGAAGGGCGATCCTGGTATTCATCGATATTGGATGTATTTGAGCTTATTTTGCTTTGCCATGCTTGGTTTGACGATTTCTAAAAATTTACTGATGATGTATATTTTCTGGGAATTGGTAGGCTTTGCATCTTATTTATTAATAGGATTTTGGTATACGAGAGATGCTGCAGTACAAGCAAATAAAAAGGCTTTCTTAGTAAACAGAATCGGAGATTTGGGATTTCTGATTGGTATTGCCATACTGTATACAAGTTTTGGCACACTTGACTTAGTGGATCTTTTTAATGATGATGGTATTTTTGCTTCGCAATTAGATAAAAACAGCAGTCTTCTAACAGTAGCAGGTATATCATTTTTCATAGGAGCTATGGCCAAATCCGCACAATTTCCATTGCATATCTGGTTACCAGATGCTATGGAAGGCCCGACCTCAGTTTCATCGTTGATTCATGCTGCTACGATGGTTGCTGCTGGTGTATTTATGTTGTGCAGTATTTTTCCTCTTTTCAATGCACATGTTCTACTTATCATAGCTATCATTGGTACGTTGACGGCTATAAGTGCCGCAATCTTTGCTTTAGCACAGTATGACATTAAAAAGATTCTAGCTTTTTCTACTATATCTCAATTGGGATTTATGATGGTAGCTGTGGGCATAGGTGCTTGGGATGCTGCCATGTTTCATCTCGCAACACATGCATTTTTCAAATGTCTATTATTCTTAAGTGCCGGTGCAGTAATTCATGAGATGACTCATTTCAAAGATCATGCACACCTAACCTTCGACCCTCAAGATCTTCGCAACATGGGAGGTCTACGCAGATATATGCCGCTAACTTTCATCTTGATGAGTATAGGCTCATTAGCTTTAGCCGGATTCCCGTTGACTTCAGGATTCTTATCAAAAGACGCTATCGTCGTAGCTGCATGGGAATGGTCTATATCTCAAGGTAATGCGATTTACTATTTTATTCCGTTGTCGTTGGTAATCGTATCGATCTTAACAGCCTTCTATATTGGGCGACTTATCTTTAAAACTTTCTTTGGAGATATGCGTCTAGAAGAAGGTAAGAATCATACATTTCACGATGCACCAAAGTTAATGAGTATACCCATGCTATTTTTAGCTTCTTGTTCATTATTCATTATCTATTCTTGGAATCCTATTTCCTATGCTACTGCACATATCATGCAAGGTTTGAATGTAGATTATACATTTCCAACTGTGGGTAGTTTACATTTACTTATTCCGAGTATATTGACAGTCAGTGCTATCATAGCTTGGATTATAGGGTACCGATGGTATGTGACTGGTAAGTATCCATTGAAAGAAGATAATCGTTTCATACATCTTTCACGCCATCAATTTGGCATAAACAAAGCATTGGATACTGGGCTAGCTAACGCTATAGTTCACTTAGGGGTGATTAGTCATAGGTTTGATATACATATTGTTGACGGCCTAGTTAATGCAGCAGGTTCAATAACAAAAGGAATTAGTCGAATGGCAACTTGGGTCGATAAGCATATCGTCGACGGTATTGTGAATGGTACGGCTCAGTTTACATTTACACTTGGACATATCTTACGACACGTACAGAATGGTCGTTTACAAAACTATCTAGGTTTTGTGTTCACATTAGTTTTGATTGGAATTATTTATTTGATTATAAGATAACATGGGATTACTCTCTTTACTTATATCCTTACCGTTAGTAGCGACTGCTATAATTTTGTTGCTACCAACAACGCTTAAAAATAGCTATAAATACATAGCGCTAGCATTCACATTGATTCAATTTGTAATCGCTGGCTACATGTACACCAATTTTGATAACACAGCAGCAGGCGTAAATACAATTTCTGCTTATCAATTTGTAGAGCAATTACCATGGATTCGTCTACAGTTAGGGAATTTAGGATTTTTAGAAATAGACTATTTTCTTGGTGTTGATGGTGTATCATTACCATTGATCGTACTGAGTGCTTTCGTGATGCTCATGGCGATTGGCGCATCTTGGAATATTAGCAAAAGTCTGAAAGGCTACTTTGCATTAATCATGATTCTGAATACGGCTGTCATGGGAATCTTCGCTGCTTTGGACTTTTTCTTGTTCTATATTTTCTACGAAGTGATGTTGTTGCCACTTTATTTCTTAATCGGGATATGGGGTGGTGCGAATCGTGAATACGCAGCAATTAAATTTTTCATTTATACGCTTTTCGGCTCTGTTTTCATGCTATTAGTAATCGTGGGCTTGTACTTTTCGGTATTAAATCCCGAAACTGGCGCACGAACATTTAATATGATTCATATGATGAATCCTGCTAATTATATAGAAGGTTCATTCTTTGCATATGTCAATAATTTCAACGAAATACTAGGTATACCAGCACGTATGCTAGGATTTATAGTACTATTTATAGCCTTTGCTATCAAGATTCCTATTGTCCCGCTTCATACATGGTTGCCAGATGCCCATGTGGAAGCCCCTACCCCTGTGTCTATAATACTTGCAGGTGTATTATTGAAAATAGGTGGTTACGGTCTTATTCGTGTATGTATGAGTATCTTTCCAGACGCTATGATTGATGCTAATTGGTGGTTAGGATTGATCGGTATTATTTCAATTCTCTATGGTGCATTGAATGCTTTAGCACAGAAGGATTTAAAACGAATGATTGCGTACTCTTCTGTCTCACATATGGGGTTTGTATTATTAGGTATAGCCTCACTTACTGCAGAAGGAATCTCAGGTGCTATGTTTCAAATGATTTCTCATGGTTTTCTTTCGGCGGCATTGTTCTTCCTTGTAGGCATCATCTATGACCGCGTTCACGACCGATACATATACCACTTCCGTGGACTAGCGAATATTATGCCTCAATTTACTGGATTTGTAGCCGTTACATTCTTTGCATCACTAGGATTACCAGGTTTTTCAGCTTTTATTGGTGAGGCATTTGTCGTAATAGGTGCTTTCAACGCGGAATCTGTAGGTACAGGTATCCCACGTTGGATGGCTGTAGCAGGTTCAATAGGTATTCTTTTGAGTGCAGCGTATTTTTTATGGACATTACAACGCATGTTTTTTGGCGAAACAAGATTAAAGGGTGGAGAAGATTGGGCTTTAGCATTGACTGATGTAACGGCACGTGAACGCTTGATCATGTTTCCTACATTGGCATTAGCATTAGCATTAGGTATCATGCCGTCTTTAGTGTTTGATAAATTAAATGCTACAGTTTTACAATTGGTTTCGTTAGTGACTCCCTATTTATAATGAAAGACTTCAGCCTACATATTTCGGAGATCCTAGATCAGATTATTCAATCAATTCCGGTTTTTGCACCAGAATTAATACTTATTGCTGCTTTCATATTATCAGTGATAGCTACACTTGCTTTCGATAGATATTGGAAACATAGCTCTTTTGTCGTAGCTATTCTTGGTTTTGTTGGCTCTGCAGTGGAGGTAACCTCACAAATAGGTAATCCACAAAGTGGGTTTTTATATATGATCACGATTGACGATTTATCTGTATATGCTCGATTGATTATTTTGTTCGGATGTTTGTTATCAGCCATCTTTATACAACAACACTTTTCTTCTAAAAAGACTACCAAAAAACTTGGTGATATCTATAGTATTCTATTGACTGCAGCTCTAGGTGTACATCTCTTGACGATTACGAGTAATTGGTTGTTAGCATTTATTGCCATTGAAACTGTTTCTATAAGTTCGTATATCTTAGTAGGGTACTTTTCTGAGAATAAAAAACAATCTGAAGCAGCTATGAAATATGTTCTATTCGGATCTGTGTCAGCTGCAGTCATGCTATATGGTATTTCGTTACTTTATGGTTTCACGGGGAATTTGGATTTTATCACGAGCCAACATATTAATGGCCTTATTGATGCGCCAGAAGTATTGGTATCTATAGCAATTATTTTCGTTTTGGTTGGTATAGGATTTAAACTGAGCTTTGTACCATTTCATGTATGGAGTCCAGATGTATATGAAGGTGCTCCAACTCCAATCACAGCATTTCTATCCACAGTTCCAAAAATTGGTGCGTTAATATTACTCGCCCGATTATTCGAAGCATGGAGTACAACTGGCTTTTATTTTTCAGAATTACTATTTTTCACAATAGCCATTACTGGGATAGCGACAATGTTGATAGGTAACCTAGTAGCATTGCGCCAGAATAATATTAAAAGAATGATGGCCTATTCATCTATTGGTCATACTGGATTTTTGTTAATGGCGATAGTCGTAGTCAATACTCTAGCGCCACAGTCATTCTTATTCTACATCGCCATCTACACCATTATGAATCTTAGTGTATTTGCATTTGTAGATATCATCGAACAAAGAACGCGAACGACCGCGATAACATCTTATGCCGGCCTTGGCAAGCATATGCCAATCCTATTCACTTTATTCACGCTATTGGGCATATCGCTAGTAGGTTTACCACCAACCGCAGGTTTCGTGGGTAAAGTGTTGGTTTTTACATCGGTGTTTGAAGTTTATCAGACCTCGCAGGAAGTCATGTATTTATTGATGATGATAGCTGGAGCATTGACATCAGTCATTTCATTGTTTTACTATTTCAAAATTCCACTATACGCATTTTTAAGGCCAGGTGATAATGAAATTAAATTATCTCAAAAAAATACAGTTGTATATGTTATCGGTCTAGTGTTGGCTATAAGTTCAATTATATTGGGCATATTCCCATCTCTACTTTTGAGATTATTTTAAAAACACGGCTTTCATGGTTTTTCCTAACTTTGTATCTGCAATATGATTCAGACTTCATTAATTATTTCCGTTTATAAGAATACAGCTTTTTTGAAAGCCGTATTAGATAGCATCGCATACCAGACAGTGAAGCCTACTGAAATCATTATTTCAGAAGATGGAGACGATCTGCAAATGAAAGCATTTGTTGAACAGTATAAATCTGTAACTCCCATATCTCATCTATCTCAGCAAGATATCGGCTGGCGAAAAAATCAAGCCCTTAACAAAGCTATACGCTCCGCTACCTACGATTATCTCATCTTTATAGATGGAGACTGTGTTCTTCATCCACAATTTATAGAGCATCATATTCTATTATCCGATAAGAAAAATATATTAGCTGGAAAACGTGTAAAGCTTGGAGATCAATTTTCGCATAGCTTAGCAAACACTAATGTTGAAATATTTAGCAAAAATTTTCTGCGAGATTATAGCTCTATTAAGAAAGATGGTGGAAAATTCTGTGAAGAGGGTATCTCGATACCGTTAAACGCTGTTACTAAACAAATCATTAAATTATTAGGTATATCTTCTATAAAAGGTTGTAATTTCTCATGTTTTAAATCTGCTCTAGAAGATATCAATGGCTTTGATGAAGATTTTATTCGCCCTGCTATTGGAGAAGATATTGATCTAGTATGGCGATTCAAAGGATTGGGTTACAATATAACATCTATAAAACATTTTTGTATTCAATATCATTTGAATCACAAAGAAAGCTGGACTGATCAGTCCGAAAATGAAAAAATGATGCATCAAAAAATGGAGAACAAAACCTACCGATGCATTAATGGATTAAAACAAATAGAACAATAATTTTAACAGATGGACACATCATATCAAGCGTTGGTTGTCACCCCAGTCAAGAATGCTTTAGAAAATACTATAGCTACGATAAAGGCCATTGCTGCAAGCAATATCCCTTTATTACATATTGTATACAATGATTATAGCGATCAAGAAACTAAAGATGGTCTAGAGAAAAACCTCCTGCACTATCCTTATCAATTGATCCACTTGGAAGATATTACAGCTACTCCATCTCCCAACTACAAGATTGTATTACAAGATGCACAGCGAAAAGCGTTAGAGATGAATCTGGATTTAATCATAGTTGAATCCGACGTCGAAGTAAAACCTGACACTATTGCTGAACTTCTTGCATTCAAAGCTAAGCAAACAAAGCTCGGTATGGTAGGTGCAGTCACTGTTGGCTATGATGGTATTGTAAACTTTCCATACTTGAAATTTAAAGATGAGAAAAATGCTATCATAAAAACAAGTAGAAGCTTAAGCTTCTGCTGTACGCTATTGACAAATGAATATCTGAAAGCTTACGATTTCATGTCTTTAGATTCCTCAAAAGATTGGTTTGATACAGTAATATCACATAAATCCACTGAATTAGGTTTTGAAAACTATGTATTGATGCATCATACTGTATTGCACAAGCCACATGGTAGTAGACCGTGGAAACAACTTAAATATACAAACCCATTGAAATACTATTGGTTGAAGTTCACCAAAGGAAGAGATAAAATTTAAAATTTACTATTACATGAATCCAATAGTTACTGTAGTCATTCCTTTTTATAATTCTGACCCATACTTAGCACAGACAATTGATTGGGTATTAGCTTCAGATTATTCAGAAATTGAAATTATTTTGGTGGATGATGGCTCCAAAGACAACTCTTTGGCAATAGCTCATAATTATGCACATAAGTATCCGAACATTAAGGTTTTTCAACAGCAAAATCAAGGGGTATCAGTAGCCCGAAATTATGCTATTTCGGAAGCAAAAGGGAAATATATCATGCCGGTAGATTCAGATGATATGATCTGTACAAGTTATATATCCGAAGCCGTGAAAATTCTTGAAACAAATCCTCAAGTAAAAGTAGTAACATCAAAAGGTGAGTTTTTTGGTGACAAGTCTGGCCCACGTGAACTTCCAGATTTTGATATAAATTTATTAGCTCGAAAAAATATTCTTCACATAACAGCCCTCTATCGTAAGAGCGACTGGCAAAATGCTGGAGGCTACTGCAAGGATTTCAAAGGTAGAGAAGATTGGGATTTTTGGATCTCGATGCTTAAGAATGGTGGTGAGGTATATAAACTTCCTATAGTTGGCTATAAATACCGCATCAGAGCAAATTCTAAACGTATTCGTACGCGGAATCTTAAAGGAGAAATCAATGATCTTCTAAATGCTAGACATCGTGATTTTTTTAATAAAACATTAAATGGCCCTTTGAGAATTAATCGAACTTGGTCCAAACCGTATAATACTTTATTACGTTTATTAGGCTTGCTTAAGGATTAAACCATTAAAATCAATTTTGTATCTTTAAGAATGGATACGAAAATACTCTACATCGTACGACATGCCAAAGCTGAGGATTATTATTCAGCAACAAATGACTATGATAGGAAATTGGTTGAAAAAGGGATAAGTCGAGCACAACAAATAGCTTATCTAATAAAAGATGAACAGTCGTTGAAAGAATCTACCGCATTTATATCTTCGTCCGCTAGTCGTGCTGTTGCTACTGCAGAAATCTTTGCCGATATATTGGGTTATGATCCTTCAAATATTAAACAAACAAAGCGCATATACGAAGCTCATTATCGCGATATATTACAAGAAATTAATTATATTAATCAAGATATCGATACGCTATTTGTTTTTGGGCACAATCCAGGCCTTTCGAATTTAATTAGCTATCTCACAGATGAAAATATATATTTAAAAACTTCAAACGTAGCAAAGATAACTTTGGAAGAAGGTATACAATTTTCTGAATTAACTTCTGGGATAGCTACCTTAAAATATGTTTTCACCGACAAATAATTCAATTCATTTTTAGCCATGGCAAATAAATTGCAAAGCGAAAATTCACCCTATCTTAAGCAGCATGCACATAATCCTGTGACTTGGTATCCTTGGGGAGAAGAAGCACTACAACAAGCGAAAGAACAAAATAAATTAATCATCATCAGTATTGGATACTCCGCTTGTCATTGGTGTCATGTGATGGAACGTGAAAGTTTCGAGAATACAGCTATTGCACAGACGATGAATGAATTCTACATTTCGATAAAAGTTGATCGTGAAGAGCGTCCAGACATTGATCAGATTTATATGATTGCTGTGCAACTGATGACTAATGCTGGTGGTTGGCCACTGAATGTAATCTGTTTGCCAGATGGTAGACCTATATATGGTGGCACGTATTTCAAACCACATGATTGGCAAAATGTCTTGTTACAAATCGCAAAGATGTGGGAAGAATCTCCTCAGACAGCTATAGATTATGCAGAACGATTGACAGCCGGTATTCATAAAGCTGAACGTTTACCAATTAAAGAAATACCCGCACAGTATACATTCCAAGATATTCAACAAGTAATTGATCCTTGGGTCGAACAGTTTGACACGAAAGACGGTGGTTATTTTCGTGCGCCAAAATTCCCCTTACCAAATAATTGGCTTTTCTTCTTGCGTTATGGCGCATTAGCGAACGACCAGAAGATTCTAGACCATACACATTTTACATTAGAGCGAATAGCATCTGGAGGTATATACGATCATATAGGAGGTGGTTTTGCAAGATATGCCGTAGATGGTCAATGGCATGTACCACATTTTGAAAAAATGCTTTACGACAATGGCCAATTAATAGGTCTTTATAGTGAAGCATACCAACAAAGACCTACATTATTGTACAGGCAAGTAGTGTTCGAAACTATCGAATGGCTAAAGCGTGAGATGTTGGCACCAAATGGTGGCTTTTATTCAGCACTTGATGCAGATACAGAAGGTGTAGAAGGTAAGTATTATACATTTCAAGAAGAAGAATTTGCAATCCTTGGTGAAGACACCGAATTAGCAAAGCAATATTTCAATATTACACAATCAGGTAACTGGGAAGAAGAGGAAACTAATATCCCTTATGTCAATCCGCAGAATAATAATTTAATCACAGAAGCAGGCTTTTCTCCAGAAGAATGGCATGAATATCTAAAAGAAATTAAATCAAAATTATTGACATATCGTCAGCAAAGAATAGCTCCTGGACTAGACCACAAACAACTGACGACATGGAATGCGTTAGTAATGAAAGGTCTTATTGATGCGTATAGAGCTTTCAACGACACATCACATCTAGAACTTGCTATTGGTATTGCTAATTTCATTCAGCAAGAATGTATACAAGATGAAAAAGTATTGCATCAGCCTGCTGATGACAATCGTACTATACCGGGATTTTTAGATGATTATGGTTTTAGTATAGAGGCATTTATTGCACTTTATGAAGCTACATTTGAGGAAAAATGGTTACATCAAGCCAAAAAAATTGTTGATACAGCCATTCAACTATTCTATGATGCTGAGGTCAAAACTTTTTACTATACCGCCAATAATGCTGAAGAACTCATAGCAAGAAAAAGTGAAATAATGGATAATGTAATTCCTTCATCATCATCTGTGACAATTCGTCAGTTGTATAAATTAGGCCTATTATTTGATAATGAAGATTACACGGCGATAGCTGATCAAGTATTTGCCAATGTATTTCCTCATATCAAAAGTTACGGATCAGCATATTCTAATTGGGCAATCCAATTATTAGAACATCATTATGGTGTGAATGAAATAGCCCTGACAGGAAATAATATATTAGATTGGCGAAAAGAGTTAGATCAACACATTTATCTTCCCAATAAAATATTACTTGGAGGAACAAAAAGTACACTTCCTTTGTTGCAGCATAAACAAGATATGATATCAAAAGCATACCTTTGCCGTAACAAGTCTTGCAGTCTACCTCAGACGTCGATTGCACAATTGATTGAATTTATTACTAAAAACGAGATTGCATAATCTCATAAATATTACACAATGGCAATAGAAAGCAACAACGTTGTATCGTTGAATTACATTTTACACACTGTTGAAAACGGTGAAAAAACTTTTGTTGAGCAAACTACTACTGAAAACCCATTAACTTTCTTATATGGTGTAGGTATGATGTTACCTAAATTTGAAGAAAATATCGCTGCATTAAACGTAGGTGATAAAATTTCTTTCGAATTAGCGGCAGCAGATGCTTACGGTGAAAGAGATGATAGAGCTATCGCTCAATTACCAGCTGATATGTTCAAAGAAACTGGTCTTCCTCCAGTAGGTGAAGTATTACCTTTACAAGATAATCAAGGTAACCAATTCCGTGCGGTAGTTGTAGAAGTTACTCCAGAAGCGGTAGTAGCTGACTTAAACCACCCTATGGCTGGTAAATCATTAAACTTTGATATCGAAATCTTAGCAGTTCGTCCTGCTACAGAAGAAGAGTTGTCTCACGGACATGCTCACGGTATCGATGGTACTGAGACTCACTAATTTCGATTAGGGTATAAATAATAAAAGCCGATTCAAATGAATCGGCTTTTATTATTTATACCTTATTCGAATATCATATTCGATACTCGAATTATGGTTTGACATTTTTAAAGACATATTAAGTATTTGACTATCTATCTTATAATTATATGGTTTGTCTTCTAAATCATCTTCCTCGTATTGCAAAACTACCTTGCTATCGGTGAGGGTATACTTAAATTTATTTTCAACCCAGACCTTTTCATTTACATCATAAGATTCTATTTTACCTGAATTATCAGCATTGAAGATCATCGTAAATCTATCTTCAGGCGTTTTGAACATTCGCGAAAACTATTTGATGCTTCCGTTTAATTCAATACATTCTTTATAATATTCGGCATCCCATCTACCAACAATTGAATTATTAACATCATCTTTCGAGCAAGACAATAATAAAAAGCTAGTTAAAACTAGAAACAATAATTTTTTAAGCATTTTTAGATTATAAATTGATTAATAGCCCAAAATATTAAATAATATCAACACATCAAACCGACTTTAGACTATTGGATCAGAATCAATTATATATTTAGCAGCTCAAATATTTTAGACAACAAATTATTTCCTACTTTTACGTAAATACGAATTTAAAAACAGACCTCCCGAAATTAGTAATGATAAAATTGGCAAAAAACTAGTATAAGTAATGGCTAGAGCATTTCTATAATCCAAATAAATTAATACAAGACCAACTAACACTAAGCATACAGTTCCTACAAAAAGCAACAAATCAATCTTTTTATTTCCCATTTACACTAATTTTATAGCCCTAAGCATTTCTCGCTTTCCCGGTGCACCAGGTGCTTTCTCAATTTCAAATCCTAAAGCTTTCATACTACGCTTCAAATTACCAGTGATCGCATATGTTACAAAAACTCCACCTGGTTTCAAAAAACTAGTTACATGTGCTAAAGTTTCATCAGACCACATCTCAGGCTGATGTATAGCTGCAAATGCATCAAAATATATAATATCAAATCTATTCTCATGATTGAATTCAAGAACTTTTGTATGCGCTATTTGCAGATTGATCTTTGAATTAATAGGACAAACTGTTGTTAAAGCTTGTTCATATACGCTTATATAGTCACTCCACAGCGTTTGATCTACAAACTCGTTATATCCAATTTGTGAAATAGTTTCCTTAGGTAAAGGGTATGCTTCTATACCGCAGTAAAAAAGATCAATATTATTAGTGCAAGCATAATCAGCAGTTGTAATAAAATTTAGACCTGTTCCGAAACCTATCTCTAAAATTGAAACCGGGGTCGTAACCTCTCTTTCAAGAAAAAATTCTAATCCTGACTTAAGAAACACATGCTTACTTTCTTGTAAAGCACCATGCTTCGAATGATAGTGCTCACCAACATCTTCATTATAAATTGTTTTCGATCCGTCTCCTGTTGTTACAAAGTCCATCTTACCGTATTTTTTTCCATCAAATCTAAAACAAAAAAAGTAAATTCGCTTAACATAGACATTACATGAAAACAATTATTGAGAACTACAGCAGTATCCTTCTACTTTTACTCGGTATTACTATCGGTAGCTTAGTTGGTATTTATTTACCTGATACTATTTCTTATATCAAGCCTGTAGGTGATATATTTCTCAATTTACTTTTCGTAGCAGTTATTCCTCTGTTATTTTTTGCGATATCGTCTGCTGTTGCACAGATTGAGAATTCTAGCAAACTTGGCAAAATACTTACTGTGATGACTAGTGTATTTATAGTCACTATAGCGATCGCAGCAGTTTGTACTATTGGCGGACTATGGTTATTCCCAGTTACAGCCACAACAGATGGAGGTACATTACAGCAGATGGTAGATACCAATCCAGATGATACTTGGGGTGACAAAATAGTCAGGTTCGTATCTGTTGGGGAATTTGTTCAATTACTTTCCCGTCAAAATATATTAGCATTTGTTATTTTTTCATTTTTGGTGGGTATATCCGTCCGCAAATCTGGTGATCTCGGTAGACCATTCTTACAATTTCTAACTGCTGGGAATGAAGTAATGAAAAACTTATTAGGTTTAGTGATGAAACTTGGACCGATCGGACTTGGTGCATATTTTGCGTATCAAATACATAGCCTTGGCCCAGAATTATTTGGTTTCTATGCTAAGCCACTTGCCTTCTTTTACATATTTGGAGCAATATTTTTCTTAGTAGCCTTTACATGTTATGCATTCATAGCTAGAGGTAAAAAAGGAGTTGTAGATTATTGGACACACAATATTACTCCAATATTGACCGCATTAAGTACATGCAGTAGTCTTGCTACATTACCTTCCAATTTATTAGCTGCTAGAAAAATGGGCATCCCCAATTCAATAAGTAGTGTAGTAGTTCCATTAGGTGGTACACTTTACAAAAATGGTTCAGCTATTTCGTCTATTCTCAAAATCTACGTAGCTTTTGCCATTCTGGATTGGAATTTTTTCGAACCTACGACACTTGTTATGGCTGTTGGGATCACACTATTGGTAAGTATTGTAGCTGGAGGTATTCCTAATGGTGGATTTATTGGAGAAATGTTAATGATTTCGGTGTATGGTATTCCGAATGAAGCGATTCCAGCGATCATGATTATAGGAGCGCTCGTAGATCCTCTTGCTACTGTGTTGAACGCTACTGGTGATACAGTAGCATCCATGCTTATCACAAAGTTTAGTGGTGAAAAATTCGAAATTAAATCTTAATGCAATAAACTAAAACTATAGCACACTATTCTAATAATAGTTTTTGACAATAGTGATTGTTCATTGATGATAATTAAAAGATTTTTGTTTAGATTGATTCTAAATAATTACTTAGTCTAGGTAAATTCCTTGTTATGACTACCTTTTTGTAATTTTGCAGTTGATTAAGAGCAAATAATAATATGAAAAAAAGTTCAATCATTTTGATTGCAATCATTGCAATCGCTATTGCTATGATTTTGGTGATCTACACCGATTCAAGTACATACTCTACTTTTACAGAAGCTAAGGAGAAAGAAACCGAACTTTACGTCGTTGGGGTGTTGAATAAGGAGAAAGATCTAATGTATGATCCTGTAACAGATGCCAACCATTTCTCATTCTACATGTATGACAATGACAGTACGGAGTGTCAAGTTGTATTCAATGGATCTAAGCCACAAGATATCGAAAGATCGGAACAAATTGTGTTAACAGGTAAAATGGAAGGTGATGTATTTCATGCAAGTAAAATATTGATGAAGTGCCCTTCAAAATATAATCAAGATCAAGTAGAAGTAATTGAAGCTACAACAGCTTCTTTATAGTATGTTATCTCTAGACAATAATGGATATTAATTATGTTGGCGAAAGCCTTCTGCCAGGACAGATAGGACAATTTTTTGTTATTCTTTCTTTTGGTGCAGCCCTATTCTCATTAATCAGTTATTTTTTCGCAGCCAAGAATCCAGAAGAAAAAAATTGGAAAACATTAGGCCGTATAGGATTTTTCCTTAATGCAATATCGATTGTAGTTATCGGTTCAACACTATTCTATATTATATACAATCATTTATTCGAATATCACTACGCGTGGTCCCATTCATCTCGTTCACTACCTACTCACTATATCATTTCCTCTTTTTGGGAAGGACAAGAGGGTAGTTTTTGGTTGTGGATGTTTTGGCAAGTAGTGATTGGTTCGATTTTAATATGGAGAGCGAAATCATGGGAAAGCCATGTTATGACTTTCGTGATGCTTTGCCAATTTTTCCTTTCGACTATGCTGATAGGTGTAGAGATGTTTGGTTCGCGCTTAGGAAGTTCGCCTTTCATTCTTTTGAGAGATGCATTGCAAGCTCCTATATTCTCGGATCCGAATTATCTATCAATGATTGCCGACGGTAATGGATTAAACCCATTATTACAAAACTACTGGATGGTAATACACCCTCCTACCCTATTTTTAGGTTTTGCTTCTATGATCGTTCCTTTTGCATACGCAGCAGCTGGACTTTGGAGCAGACGTTATAAGGAATGGATGGGACCTGGTCTTCCATGGGCTTTATTCGCTGTAATGATATTAGGAGCTGGTATTATCATGGGTTCATTTTGGGCATACGAAGCATTAAACTTTGGTGGCTTCTGGGCTTGGGATCCAGTCGAAAATGTATCAATTATTCCTTGGTTTACATTGATAGCAGCAGTGCACGTTATTTTGGCTTTTAAGCATTCAGGACATGGATACTTCACAGCGACATTGCTTTCATTAGTTAGTTTTGTTTTAGTTATATATGCGTCGTATTTGACTCGTTCAGGTATCTTGGGAGAGACCTCTGTTCACTCTTTTACAAGTTTAGGAATGTCAGGTCAGTTAATCTGGTTTAATCTTTCATTCTTGTTAATCATGATAGGTCTTCTTATTTGGAGAAGAAAAGAAATACCTTCTTCAAAGAAAGAGGAAGATATCTACTCACGTGAGTTCTGGATGTTCATTGGTGCATTAGTATTAACTGTTGCATGTGTGCAGATGATTGCTACCACTTCGATTCCTGTATTTAATGCATTATTTGGAACAAAGGTAGCTCCTCCAATCGATCCAATCGAACACTATAATAAATGGCAAGGTGCATTTGCGGTTGTAGTCTTGTTACTTACAGCTTTTACGCAATTCTTGAAATATAAGCGTACAGATAACAAGAAATTTTGGGCTTCTACGTTAGCAACCCTAATTATCACGATCATTATTGCTGCAGGAGTTGTCTATATCACGAATGTCTATGGCAATATTATGTTCATACTGATTACATTTACGGGGGTATTCTGTGTGATTGCAAATATTCGTATTTTATCAGATGCCATTAAGGGCAAATGGAAATTAACTGGTTCTGCTATTTCTCATATAGGTTTCGGTCTATTGATACTAGGGGCATTGATTGCTGCAGCTACCAATGAAGTTATTTCTGTGAATCAGTCCGGATACATTGGTGTACAAAACTTTGGTAAAGAAGGTGATAAATTTACCGATCCAGGTGAAAATTTATTTTTGACAGAAGGTGAACCTGTTCAAATGGGTGATTATAAAATCACGTATATCGGAGATAGTGTAGCTGCACCTAATGTGTACTATAACATCAAGTATGAGAAAGTAAATGAGGAAAGTGGCAAAGTAGAAGAACAATTTGTACTAAGTCCATTCGCTCAGAATAACCCTGACATGGGTGGTCTTATTGGTACGCCAGATACACGTCACTATATCACGCATGATATATACACATTGATTACAGCTGCTTCTGCTGATTCTCAAGCCCCTATTCTACAAGCAGACCAAGAAAATAAAACTGGTTTTGAAGAATACGATGAGCCTGCTACATATCAGGTAAATATTGGCGATACTTTACGTTACCGAAATGGTATCTTTGTTATTGAAGAAATTAATAAAAATGCTACATTAGAGAAAATTCCACTAAGTAAGAATGATGTTATCGTAGGTTTGAAAATCAAAGTAATCGCTTCGGATCAAAAAACATATGATGCAGAACCTATATTCTTATTGAAAGATGGTCATGCATATGATTTTAATAAGGATGTCGCTGAACAAGGTCTGAAATTTAGATTTACTAATATTCTTCCTCAACAAGATAAACTGGAAATAATGGTTTACCAGAAACCATTACCAGAGAAAAAATGGATTGTATTCAAGGCTATTAAATTTCCATATATTAATTTCTTCTGGGCAGGAACAATTATTATGACTATCGGTTTTATTATTGCGATTGTAAGAAGAGTTAAAGAAGGTAAACGTAAAGAACCGATTGAAGCATAAACGTATGAAAATTGTCCTAATCGGTAGTGGGAATATCGCTACACACTTAGCAAAATCTTTCTTTGCTCGAGGGCATGATATAAGACAGGTATATAGTAAAACATCAGCCAATGCAAACGCATTGGCTGATGTCGTTCATGCATCCTCAATCTCTACTTTTGAAGATATCAAAACAGATGCAGACTTATATGTAGTTGCTGTTCGAGATGAAGCCATATCTGAGATTACACATGCATTACCTAAATCTCTGAAAGGTATGGTTGTACATACATCTGGGGCAACTGATCTGCATGTGCTATCTAAATTTCAAAAATATGGTGTAATATATCCTCCTCAGAGTATAAATAAGAATGTACCAACAGATCTAAGTATGATTCCTTTCGGTATTGAAGGTAATGATGATGCGACAATGGACCTACTAATGGAACTTATGTTGGCAATTTCACCAAAATCTTTTGTATGTAAGTCAGACCAGCGATTAGCACTACATATTTCTGCTGTACTAGTCAACAATTTCCCAAATGCTTTATACCAGATGGCATTTGATATTTTAAAACAACAAAATTTATCATTTGATTTACTAAAACCTATTATTTTAGATACTGCAAATAAAGTGCAATCACATATGCCAAAAGACGTGCAAACGGGACCTGCAGTAAGAAATGACATGGCGACTATCAATAAACATTTACATTTCTTAAGCCATTCTGAAGAGCAAAGAAAAATCTATCAATATTTATCAAATTTCATTATCAATAGCACGAACAAATAAGGTTTACATTACAAAAAAAATAAAAATTTTATGATGCCTAATAATACTGAAATTACTTACTAATTTTGTTCTATTAAAAAACAAACCTAAAAAATAAACGTTTGTATAAAGATTAACTTTATAATAATCATGGCGGTTAGAAAACTTATCCTCGTATCAATCATTTTGGTAAACCTAATCATTATATCATTTGGTATAATCTTTACTCCCAGATGGTTTTGGCTGTTACTTATTCCAGTTCCCCTACTAATAGTTGCTGTGTATCACAGTCTACAAACAACACATGCAATTCTAAGGAATTACCCTCTAATTGGTGCATTTCGTTATTTTTTCGAATCATTTAGACCTGAGTTAAGACAATACTTTTGGGAATCAGATACAGATGGAAGACCATTCAATAGAAGACAAAGAAGTATCGTATATCAACGTGCGAAAAACCAACGCGAAACTGTTGCATTCGGTATGCAGACAGATCCACAAGCTATAGGTAACGAATGGGTAGCGCACTCTATTTTCCCTACACATATCGAAGACCACAATCTACGTACGATCGTAGGTAATAGTCAATGTAAACAACCATATAGCTTGAGTATATACAATATCTCAGCGATGAGTTATGGTGCCCTAAGTAAAACAGCGATTACTGCCTTGAATAAGGGTGCTGCGTTACAAGGTTTCGCTCATAACACTGGAGAAGGTGGTATCTCCAACTATCATATCAATGGTGGAGATTTAATTTGGCAAATTGGTACAGGTTATTTTGGCTGTCGTGATGAGCATGGTTTTTTTAATCCAGAACTATTCGCCGAAAAAGCAGCACGTCCATATGTAAAAATGATTGAGTTAAAAATATCTCAAGGTGCTAAACCTGGTCATGGAGGTATATTACCAGCAGCAAAAAATACACCTGAAGTAGCGGCTATTCGTCATGTTGTACCTGGTACAGATGTAATGTCTCCTCCTGCACACAGTGCATTCAAGACACCTACAGAGATGATGTACTTCATACAAAAATTGCGTGATTTATCTGGTGCTAAACCAGTAGGATTCAAAATTTGTATTGGCGACAAACAAGAATTTATTGACATCTGTCAGGCAATGCAGTCTACGCAAATTCTACCAGATTTTATCTCAATCGATGGATCTGAAGGTGGTACTGGTGCAGCTCCTCTGGAATTTACAGACAATTTAGGTATGCCTCTGTATGATGCTCTAACGTTTGTAACGACAACATTGATTAATTTTGGTTTGAAAAAACACATCAAAATAATTGCATCAAGCCGCATCGTAACTGGATTTGATTTACTTAAAACAATTTCATTAGGAGCAGATGCGTGTTATTCAGCTAGAGGTATGATGTTCGCATTAGGATGTATTCAAGCACTAAAATGTAATGAAGATGTATGTCCTGTAGGTGTCGCAACTCAAAAACCGCACTTATACAAAGGATTGGATGTAGAAGATAAATACGTACGTGTAGCACAGTTTCACCGCAATACATTACGCGCTACTGTAGAGATCATGGAAGCATGTGGATTCAAGACACTTGACGATGTCACTCCAGATAAATTCTACCGTAGAGTTGACAATATCACGACCATGTCTTTCCAAGATATCTATTTTAAGAATACCGGAAAATTAAATAGAAAAGATAGTGCTTTTGTTAAAGAAGAATTTCTAGATTAATCTGTAGACAAAAAATTGTCATATACTCATTTTAAAAAGCCTCAATAAAATTGAGGCTTTTTTTATTTTAAATTTTGAAAAACTTTATCTAATATTTTCTGGGCTGTTTTTAGATCTTCCTCTTGAATATCTGCCATAGCTTCTTGCAAAGTAATACCTGCTTGGCGCATGCCTTCATCACGCAATCGTCTACCTTCTTTAGTGAGGTATATCAAATTTGATCGACGATCCTGTTTATCATTCACACGTATAACTAAACTTAATTTTTCCAAATTATTAATTAATCTAGTGACACTTGGCTTATCCCTGAATGTATAATTCGCCAGTTCTTGTTGAGTCAAACCTTCCTCTTGCCACAGCTGATATAAAATTGTCCATTGTTCAGATGTGATATTCAATTTATTGCATTTTAAGTTACGATGCAACCTCCTCGAAATTGCCGTAGAAACTTTTCCAGTTAAGAAAGAATAAAACTCTTCAGATAACATAGTCGAATTACTCATAAATTAGATCGTTAGATTATTAGGTTGTTTATGCAATTAAGCAATTTTATATACAATATGCAAATATTTTTCATATAATTAGTAAAACCTAACGCATTTTTTTTAATTTTAAGTATGGAAAATAGCTTGGTAGTGTTAATTTTTGTAGCATCAATTATCTACAAAATATATACATCTTATAAAGAAGAAATGGATAAGGCTGCCAAACGCAACCCCAAAAAAGTGCTTGTGCCAGCTCCACCAGTCGTTAATCCAGCGTCTACTACCAGCGCAAAACCTGCACAAATTCCATACTATTCACAAGAGAAAGAAATACGTAACCCATTTCAAGATATTCCAAGTGAAGTAAAGCGTGTGCAAGAGTCGAAAATACTTCAGCAATCAAAAAGGGCTAGTGTTAACCAGCCCAAATTATCTTCTGTAAGTAATAAAGTACCTAGACCTTCATTTGATTTACGTCAAGCTGTCATACAAGCAGCTATTCTAGATAGACCCTACAAATAATTATTTATAGAATTGAAAAGCGATCGCCATCTTTCAAAAATGGAAATTGTTGACGAGCTTCATGTAAGTCCTTAGGATTCAACGTAAACGTATATATATCTTCATCTTCAGGCTTGTAATACACAACATCACCTAACGGTGTTATACACATAGATCCACCCGAATAGTATACTTCATTACCATCATAGCCAACACGATTCACACCTATAACAAATGCTTGATTTTCTATCGCACGTGCAGGGATCAATGTACGCCAGTGAGCAGATCTTTTATCTGGCCAATTAGCAGTATATACTAGTAAATCATAGCCTTCTGTTTGATTCCTACTCCATACCGGGAAGCGCAAATCATAGCATATCATCGGGCAAACTTTCCAACCTTTTAGTTTCAAAACAATTCTTGAGCCACCAGCAGTAAACACCGCATCTTCCTTAGACATACCAAATAAGTGTCGCTTGTCGTAATGTACAAAATTACCATCTGGAGACATCCATACAAACCTATTATAATAGTTGCCATTTTCCTCGATAATTAGTGTTCCTGCAACTACACAATTGAATGTACGTGAAGTATGATACATCCATTTCATGGTATTACCATCCATTCGTTCGGCACATTTTTCAACATTCGTAGTGAATCCCGTATTGAACATTTCAGGAAGTATGATTAGATCTGTCTTCTCTTTTAACGATGAAAGCTTAAGACTAAGGTTTTGCAAGTTCTTCTCGACATTCTCCCAAAACAAATAGGCCTGGCAAATCGTTATTTTTATAGATTCCATCAATTTTTTTATTCTTTATAGATACGTTTGTATCCTAATATAATAATAAATATATAATTTTTCGCTCTTTGGTAACCTAGCTCAAACGATTCAACAACGAATCAGCTAACAAAAGTAGATCTTGCTTTTTATCATCTGAAACTTCAATGGATTCCAAATGCTTGTACGCTCGAGCCGTATATTCTTCTTTTAATGTGTTTGCTAAGGTTAATATTTCGTATTTAGCATATAATTCTTTCATCTGACTCACTTTCGATACTGAATCATCTTCTGAAAGATTTAATATTTTTTCGAATGATTCAAAATCTTCATTCTTCAATAGTTCTTTTAACAAAATATGTAAGATGGTCTTTTTATTGACAATAATATCTCCCCCCACCTGCTTACCAAATGTTTCTGGATCACCAAATGCATCCAAAATATCATCTTGTAATTGAAACGCAATACCAATATTAACACCAAAATCATATAGCTTAGCACACTCTGATGGCGATGCACCAGCAATAATAGCACCAAGTTCTAACGCCCCACCTAGCAAAACAGAGGTTTTTAGACGTATCATATTGATATACTCTTCTTTCGTCACATCTTCGCGTGATTCAAAATCCATATCCATTTGCTGTCCTTCACATACTTCCAATGCTACTTTATTAAAAGTGATCAATAGACTTGGAATTGCTGCAGAGGGACATTTTGCCAATTCCTGATATGCTTTAATCAATAATGCGTCACCAGATAATATTGCAACATTGTCATTCCAACGTTGATGGACAGTCTCCTGGCCTCTACGTAGAGGAGCTTTATCCATGATATCATCATGAATTAGCGAGAAATTGTGAAAATATTCTATAGCAATAGCTGCTGGAACGGCGGCATTCAAGTCTGATAATCCGAAAATATCAGCTCCCATAACGACTAACTGTGGGCGCACACGTTTGCCAGATAAGGATAATATATACCGTATTGGCTGGTATAAGTTTTCTGGAGATTGAGGTAAATCAATAGTGTTAATCTGCTCACTTATCTTAGCTGCGTATATAGGATTTCCAAACATTTCTATTAAAGATTTATTGTTATGCGAAGATAAGCATTATTATGTTTCTATATATTCGCTCGTATCACTTTACAATCAGTAAGTAGTATATTTGTGCAAATACTTTCACAATGCGAATACTACTAGTCCATAATTATTATCAACACAGAGGTGGTGAGGATAGCGTCGTTGAACAAGAAGCTAAAGCGCTAAGTGAGCAAAACGAGGTGAAAGTGATTTCTACAAAAAATAAAAAGGGAATTATCGGTATAATCCAATTTCTATTATACACATTCAATATATTCGAAGCTAGACGTATAGTCAATCAAGCAAAAGAGTTTAAAGCTGATATTATACATATACACAATATGCACTATGGATTTGGACCACTCGTTATAAGGTTTTTGCATAAATCGGGATTCAAAATCGCGATGACATTGCATAATTTTCGATTGATATGCCCTTCTGCAACTTTATATTATAATAAAAAATTGCACACGGAGAGTATTTACGAAGATTTTCCATGGACAGCTGTCAAAGCTAGGTCCCTTGATAACTCCTTTATGAAATCTGTCATTACCGCATTCACTTATTGGCTGCATAAAAAATGGGGAACATGGGCAATGGTGGATAAGTATTTTACTTTTAGCGATTTTTCTAAATCTATTTTTTTGAAGTCTTCTCTCAATCTAAGGGAAGATCAGCTAATTGTAAAACCGAATTTTGTTGAGAGGAATATCCATAGCTCTATTCGCAATCAAGAATATTTTGTATACATAGGCAGGCTATCTGATGAGAAAGGAATACTTCAATTACTAGATGCAATAGCGCCTACAAAGCATATTATACATATATACGGTACAGGACCTTTACAAACTGAGGTTGAGCAGTATGCTCATAAGTATCCACATATTGTATATAATGGATTTCAACCTTCAGAATTACTGCAGGACGCTTTGTCTAATGCTAAAGCATTAATTGTACCATCTGTTTGTTATGAAGGAATGCCTATGACGGTGTTGGAAGCTTTTGCATTAGGAACGCCAGTAATAGCTAGCGATATAGGTATATTAGCACAATTGGCAGTACCTTCGCAAACAGGATTACTTTTCGATCCATTTAATAGTGATAGCATTATTCATGCACTCAATACTTGGGAAAATCTGGATAGCAATCAAAAAGATTTAATGCGAAAAAATTGTGTAGCAATATATAATTCGAATTACACAAAAGCTAGCAACATTACCTTATTAGAAAACACATATAGAAATATTATAACTTATAAAAGTAAATCGACATGAGTATAATTATTATAGATCCATTAGGTCTGGCACCTAAGATCCAAGAAGCATTGGAGTCAGTTTATGACCCAGAACTGAAGCCTGCAAATATTGTTGATCTAGGACTTGTATACGAAATCATTACTAAAGAAGGTGGTGTAGCCAAAGTAATCATGACCTTGACCGCACCAGGATGTCCAGTAGCAGGTGATATATTAGACGAAGTACAAAGCAAAGTAGCTGCAGTAGAAGGTGTTACGGAAGCACTAGTAGAACTTACGTTTGACCCTGCATGGCACAGAGATATGATGAGTGAAGAAGCTAAATTAGAATTAGGATTTCTCTAGTCTTTAGTTTTATCGCTTATAGATGCTTCCAAGTCAGCTAATGTTTTTCTTGGCTTGGAAGTATTCTCTTCTCTACCAAACAATCCGTACCAAATATTTCTGGATTCTTTTGTCAATAATGGTGACACTATCGATAATATCAAAACATACACAACCACAAATGACTGAAGTACAGGAAGTAAACCACCTGCCTTACCAATATTGGCCATGATAATAGAAAACTCTCCTCTAGCTGATAAAGTAAAGCCGATATCAAATGAAGCACGGTTATGCATTTTAGAGAAATGCGCGGCAAAGTATCCTGAAGCTACATTACATATAATAGTTACAACAGCTGCTAACGTAGCCCAACCTATCGCACCACCAAGTGTGTATATATCAATAGACAAACCAAAACTAAAGAAAAACATCGCCCCAAAGAAGTCTTTATAAGGAAGAACTAACGCTTCAATTTTTTTGATATATTTTGAATCCGCAAAAACTAATCCAGCCATTAAAGCACCAATAGCCTCAGCAACATGAATAGTCTCCGAGAAACCCGCAATTACAAATAGTAAACTGAAAATAATTAGTATGAATAGTTCGGAAGATTTGTCCTGAAGTAACTTGTCTATATAAGGTATTAACTTTCTACCTAGAATTAAAAATGCAAGAATAAAGCCTAATGCGAGTAAAGAAGTAGTCACCACTCCCCAAATCGAAGTACCGCCTGTTAAAATCAAACCAGAAAGGAAGGAAATATGCATAGCGATAAATAAATCATCAAACATAATCATTCCCATGATTACCTCTGTCTCTGGATTAGCTGTACGCTTCAGATCCGTCAATACTTTGGCTACGATTGCTGTCGAAGAGCTTGTCATAAGTCCACAAAGTACCATGAGCTCTTTGAATGGCAGATCCATCATCCATCCTATCAGTAGGCCAGAAACAAAATTCAACAACACATATAGTGAGCCGCCAGTTACGATGGATTTTCCTGATTTAATCAATCTACCTACAGAAAACTCTAAACCTAAATAGAAAAGTAGAAAAAGTACACCCAATCGACCCATAAACTCGATAAAAGGCTTACTTTGCTCAAAAGTGAAAAATGCCCAAGTCTTGTCAACCGCAGCAGTAATAGAAGGATTGTTAAGCAGACTCAACCATTCACCTAAAATGCTTGGATATTCTTTATTGCCGAGTAACATACCTATTATAATAAAAAAAGGAATGACCGACCATCGTAATCTATTCGCCAGTAAACCGACTAAAGACACCAATAATATAGCTATACCTATTTCTAATATTACAATATGCGACATACGTTTCTACAATAATATTTCCTTCAATAATTTAATATTCTTAGCTTTTCCTGCGATAACAAGTGTCACGCCAGGTTCAATTACAAATTCAGGTCCTGGATTGATGATACTTTCGGTATCTTTGATAGCTGCAATAATAGATGCACCAGTTTTCTGTCTAACGTTGAGTTCGCCAATGCTTTTATTGACACCGTCGTTAGAAGCTTCCACTTTGTACCATTCTATACGAAGATCATCCAACGCGACTTCAATAGTTTCTAATGCCTTAGGCTTATACGACAAGCCGCCAAGGATACCAGCAATCTGCCTTGATTCCTCGTCAGATAATGTCATAACACAATGTGTTTCATTATCGACATCATCGTGTCGGTAAAGTTCGCGGCGTCCATCATCGTGGATTACCACTACCATATTATCTCCAGCTTCTGTTTCAATCTGGTATTTCTTACCGATACCGATCAGATCACTTTCTCTAACTACTGACATAATTGCTGTAATGAGTTGTTAAAAATTGATTTTAAGATATATAACAAATATAGTAAAACTATTTACTTTGTAGCATCAATTAGCATGTAACTACCGTTCTCTCTCAACTGAGGTCTACCTATAGCTAACGATTTGCCATGATAAAAGAAATAGACCCATCCTTCAGGCGCTCCTTGTTCCCAATACAATTTTCTATTATCACGAGAAGTGCGTCCATCATAATCATATTTAGCAATAAAATTCTTGAAAATTTCCTCTGGCTCAGGTAATACATCTCCTCCAAAGAAAAAATGCTCAGCACCAGTCTCTATATGGAAAGCTTGATGAAACTCCGTATGTCCACCATTTAATTCGTATCTGATTTCATTGTTTACAAGACCACTGCCCTCGACAAGAGTCAAATTGCCGCTACGCTGCAAAACATCAAATACTTCTACGCGATATGAGGGAGAATCTGTACTGTAAGCATACTCCCATTCTCCTCTTTGGATAATATACTCTGCTTCAGGGAATGCAACTCTACCAACACCATTCTTGAAATCTACCATACCGCCTGTATGATCTTTGTGAAGGTGGGACATCAATACGTATTTTACATCATTCGGATCAAATCCGAGTTTTTTAATATTGTGATGTATCAATAATTCGTCATCAGCAGTACGCATTCCAAGACCTGTATCACACAATATAAGTCCATTATTAGATTCTACTAAAAATGGATGAACATGTACAAATAAAGAACCAGGCCTACTTTTGGGATCATCGGTAGCAGGATCAAACGGAACAAATTTTTTGGAAGCATCGACAGAAAATGAGCCTTCAAATAAGGAATATGCTTGTATCATCTTTTATTCAATTGTAAATATGATAGTTAGGAAAGGCTACGTTTTTTTACCGTAGCTAAGATTAGGTATCAATACCTATAAAATGTATATTTACATACAAATACAGTGCAAAGATATGCAAAAAAGGTGGGTCCTAAAACCAAAAAATAATAGCAACAAAGTAGTCAAATTACAGTCCGCGCTTGGTGTGGATAACATTGTTGCCAATTTATTAGTATCCCGCTCTATCGAAACATTTGAAGACGCTCAGTATTTCTTCCGACCGAAACTCGAAAATCTCCACGATCCCTTCTTAATGAAAGATATGCATATCGCTATACAGCGTATCGATCAAGCTCTTCGCAACAAAGAAAAAATACTTATTTATGGAGATTATGATGTTGATGGAACGACAGCAGTCGCTCTAGTATTTAGCTTTTTTAGTAGAAATTTACAAGCTAAAGTTGATTATTATATTCCAGACCGTTATGTTGAGGGCTACGGTATATCAACTCAAGGGATTGATTATGCAGTAGAAAATGGAATTTCATTAGTCATTGCATTAGACTGTGGTATTAAGTCAAATGAAATCATTGACTATGCTAATAGTAAAGGAATTGATTTCATTATAGGAGATCATCATCTTCCTGGACCTGAATTGCCTGCGGCTTTAGCTGTACTTGACCCAAAGCGTAGTGATTGCGAGTATCCTTACAAAGAACTGTCAGGATGTGGTATCGGATTTAAAATAGTACAAGCTATTTTACAACAAAACGGTATGGATCCCGAAGAAGCATATCAATTCTTGGATTTAGTTGCAGTAAGTATAGCATCAGATATTGTACCCATTACGGGCGAAAATCGCATATTGACGCACTACGGACTTAACAAACTCAACAATAACGCAAGTGTAGGCTTGCAAGCCTTGATAGATATGTCATCTAACCGTACAGGCGTATTCTCTGTAAACGATATTGTATATCAAATTGGCCCTCGAATTAATGCTGCAGGGCGTATAGAACACGCTCGAGATGCAGTCAATTTGCTGATATCAAAAACAATGGAAGAAGCCGAAAACTTCTCCAATACTGTAGATGATCAAAATAATCTGCGCAAACACTTCGATCTAAATATCACTACAGAAGCGTTAGCAATTCTAGAAAACGATAAAAATAGCGATCAACGCAAATCTACTGTGTTATATAAGCCTTCTTGGCATAAAGGGGTGATAGGTATTGTTGCCTCTCGACTTACAGAGAAATATTACAAACCCACAGTAATATTAACGAAGACTAATGACCACATTGCTGGATCAGCAAGATCTGTCGTTGGATTCGACCTGTACGAAGCATTGAGTGAATGTAGTGATCTACTCGAACAGTTTGGCGGGCACAAATATGCCGCTGGACTTACGATGAAGGAATCGAATATTGTTCCATTTCAAGAGAAATTTGAAAACATTGTAAAAAGAGATATCAAGCCAGAGATGCTTGAACAGGAAATCCCCATCGATTTGGATATCCAACTGAGTCAGATTAATGACAAACTTTTTCGTATATTGAGGCAGTTTGAGCCATTTGGACCTCAAAATGAAGTTCCTGTATTCATGACACAACATGTCACAGTGACTAATCCAGCTTACGTAGTTGGGAATAACCATTTAAAATTTGTATTGCAAAAGGATGAAAATTCCACAATGGATTGTATAGCATTCGGTTTAGCAGAACACTTAGATTATATTAATAGTAATCAGCCTTTCGATATCTGTTATACGATAGAAGAAAACAGCTGGAGAGGTCGAAAGAATTTGCAATTAAATATCAAAGCAATCCGTTATTAAAATATATTTGCAATAAGTGAACAATTAATTGATGATACTTAGAGCTGAACATCTAATCAAAAAATACAAACAACGTACCGTAGTGAACGATGTTTCTTTCCATGTAGAACAAGGTGAAATCGTAGGATTGCTTGGACCAAATGGTGCTGGTAAAACGACATCTTTCTATATGATCGTAGGATTGATAAAGCCGAATGATGGACGTGTCTTTCTTAATGATGAAGAAATTACCAAAGATGCTATGTATCAACGTGCGCAGAAAGGTATTGGATATCTTGCCCAGGAGGCATCAGTCTTTCGTAAGTTATCTGTAGAGGACAATATCCTTGCAGTACTGGAAATCCATTACGAGAATCGCGAGGAACGACTTGCTAAACTAGAAGAGTTATTAACCGAATTTAGTTTACACCGTGTTCGAAAAAATCGTGGTGATTTACTCTCAGGAGGAGAAAGAAGACGTACCGAAATAGCGAGAGCATTAGCAGCTAACCCACATTTTATACTTCTAGATGAACCTTTTGCCGGGGTCGATCCTATTGCGGTAGAGGAGATCCAGACTATCGTGGAGAAACTTAAAGCAAAAAATATTGGGGTCTTGATTACCGATCATAATGTTCAAGAAACACTATCTATTACGGATCGTGCTTACCTTTTAGCAGAAGGAAAAATCATGCTGACTGGTACACCCGAAGAAATTGTTGATTCTGAGTTAGCACGTAAATTCTATCTTGGACAAAATTTTGTACTTCGTCGCAAAAAACTTTAACAATCACACTTTCATAGCAGCTTAGGAATGGAAATACTTAACTCTCTATTTACTTGGATAATGAAGAAGCGTATGCATCAGATTGAGCTTTTTATCAAATATCCTCACGATGTACAAGATGAGTGGTTTCAAAATCTAATTGCTACAGCTGAAGCTACTGAATGGGGACGGAAGTATGATTACAAAAGTATATACACACCTGAACAATTTAAGGAACGTGTACCTATAAGTGATTATGACGATATAAAACATTATATCGACCGTATGATCAAAGGTGAACAAAATATACTGTGGCCATCGGATATTAAATGGTTTGCAAAATCATCTGGAACCACATCTGACCGAAGCAAATTCATCCCGGTGAGTACAGAAGCCTTAGAAGAATGTCACTTCCAAGGTGGTAAGGATATGCTTTCGATATTTTGCCATAATAGACCTGAAAATAAAATATTCAATGGGAAGACCTTAGTCATAGGTGGATCATCGCAGATAAACAGCTTCAATACAGAATCCTATTACGGTGATTTATCATCTATAATCATACGTAATCTTCCTTCGTGGGTAGAGAATAGACGTACACCAAGTTTAGAGATCACGTTAAATCCGAATTTTGAAGACAAAATTGAGCAAATAGCGCAGATTACATCAAAAGAAGACATTACTAACCTTGCTGGTGTACCAACCTGGAATATTGTATTAGCCAAACGTGTACTTGAAATTACCGGAAAACAACATTTATTAGAAGTATGGCCAAATCTCGAATTCTATGGACATGGAGGAGTTAGCTTTAAGCCATATAGGGAACAGTTTAAAGAGCTCATTCCTTCAGATAACATGTATTATCTGGAGAACTATAATGCTTCCGAAGGCCACTTTGGTATACAAGATCAATCGGATTCCGAAGATCTTTTATTGATGTTAGACTATGGAATCTATTATGAGTTTCTCCCGATCGAAAACCTTCATGATGATTCTCCAAAAACATTAGGACTTCACGAGGTTGAACTAGATAAAAATTATGCGGTAATCATATCCACTAATGCTGGATTGTGGCGTTATAAAATTGGTGACACTATTAAGTTCACGAGTTTATCTCCCTATAGATTTCGTATCTCCGGACGTACAAAACAGTACATAAATACATTTGGTGAAGAAGTCATTGTTGACAATGCAGATCAAGCCTTAAAAACCGCATGTGACCAAACACATGCTATCGTGAAAGATTACACAGCTGGTCCCGTATATTTCCGGGATAATGAAGCTGGTGCACACGAATGGATTATCGAATTTGACCGTCAACCGAATAATTTTGATGATTTCTGTCGTATATTAGATAATACGCTGCGCGAGATTAATTCCGACTACGACGCCAAGCGTTTCAAAAATATGGCATTGGCCGATCCCATTATTCATAATGCACCACCAGACACATTCTACAAATGGATGAAATCTCGTGGAAAATTAGGTGGTCAAAATAAGGTACCTAGATTGGCTAATAATCGAGAATATTTAGAACCATTGTTAGATTTAATTCAAAAAGACTAAAATTTTCAAAAATAATGTCTTGAATTATGCATTTTTGGCAAAGAAACAGTACGTTTTTTTAATCTTATTGTATAGGTTGCTCTAAAAGTTTTTCATAACTTGCACAGCAAATATTTAACGTGTCATGAGTGCTACAGAACAACTTACAATTCGCTTAGAAGCCACAAAAGAATCAAGACTTTCTCAAGTAGATTTCGACAACCTCAAGTTTGGACAGATCATGTCGGACCACATGTTAGTGGCCGAATACAATAATGGTGTTTGGGAAGACGTCAGTATTGTTCCTTACGGAGAGATTAGTATTAGTCCATCGATGTCTTCGTTACATTATGGTCAAGCTATTTTTGAAGGTATTAAAGGATACAAATTTGAAAATGGCGATGTAAGTATATTTCGCGCTGACAAGAACTGGGAAAGATTTAACAAATCTGCTGCACGTCTTCAGATGCCAGAAGTTCCAGAAGAAATTTTCATGGGAGGTTTAAAGAAATTATTAGATTTAGATCGCGATTGGATTCCTTCAAAAGAAGGCACAGCCTTATACATTAGACCATTCATGTTTGCTACTGAAGCTGCACTTGGTGTACACCCTTCAATATCATATAAATTTATCATCATTACGTGCCCAGTTGGCGCATATTATAGTAAACCGATTTCATTAAAAGTCGAAACGCATTATACACGTGCGGCCGAAGGTGGTGTTGGTTTTTCTAAAAATGCAGGTAATTATGCTTTATCATTATACCCAACAAAATTAGCTAATGATGAAGGATATGATCAACTTATGTGGACAGATGCATTAGAACATAAATATATTGAAGAAGCAGGTACTGCAAATCTAATATTCCGCATTGGAGATACTATTATCACACCTCATGGTGACACGATACTGCATGGTGTTACTCGACGTACAATCATGGAATTAGCAGAAGCATGGGGATATAAAGCCGAACAACGCAAAGTATCTGTTAAGGAATTAATTGATGGTATTGAATCTGGTCTAGTAACTGAAGCATTTGCTGCTGGAACTGCCGCGACTATCACACACATAGATCGTATAGGATTTGAAGGTCAAGATTTTACATTACCACCAGTAGAAGGTCGTGAATTCTCTAATAAGGTATTAGATTATTTGAATCAACTTCGCTACGGTAAAATTGAAGATCCATACGGATGGAATATCGTAATCTAATGGACACTACAGCATAAAAAAAGCCACCTTATCGGTGGCTTTTTTATATTTATTTTCATATTTTTAAACTGTTTGAGACTTCGTCAAAATAACCTGTGTCGGTACAGGACCTGCTATACCTTGTTTATCAAAAGCTTTCTTCACAAGTTCTTGTGCCCCAAAATATACTTCCCAATAATCTTCTTGAATCGTATATGGTCTAATAGCCAAAGAAGTCATCCCTCCACCTACTTCCAATACATGCACTTCAGGTGCTGGTGTTGCTAATACCTTAGGATGCACCAACATTGCTTCTATAGCCACTCGTCTTGCTTCGTCTATGTCTGTTGTCAGGGCTATAGCCATACGTAAGTCTACACGTAAATTGCCATGTGTATTAAAATTCACGATAACACCTGTAGATAAAGCACCATTTGGTAAAATAATCGTTTTATTCTCTGGTGACAGCAGCACGGTATTGAAAATACCAATCTCCGTAACCACCCCGGCAGAGCCCTGCGCTTCGATAATATCCCCGACTTTAAAAGGTTTAAAAATCATAAGCATGACTCCTCCCGCAAGATTGCCCAATGAACCATTCATGGCAGCTCCAATAGCCAGACCTGCGCCGGCTAATAAAGCCGCAAAACTAGTAATGTCTACACCAAGCATATCTACGATAGCCAAGAACATTAATACGTTAAGCCCTACACGTATCAGTGAAACAAGAAACTTTTGCAAGGAAATGTCAAACTTGTTATTGGCCATCATTCGTCTAGAAAGATCTGCAATACGTCCTATAATCCAACTTCCAATCAAATAGACCACAATTGCTCCTACTATCTTGGGCGCGTAAGTTAAGGCCATGTCCTTGATCTTCATAATCCAGATTTGTCCACTATCGATAACTGCTGTAGCATCAGGAAGGGTCGTATCTATTTGTAGTAAATTCATAACTTAGGGTTTGTTTATCCTTCTAAAACAAACCTTAAGTTATGAATTTACTAATTCTTAAGAAATGTCGTTTAAATACGACAGTATTGATTATACTTACAAATACACTATACACATAAAAAAACACCTGACTAGGCAGGTGTTTTGATACGTTGCAGGATAAAATCCTTAATTTCTTGCTGTTGAGTAGGTTCAAACCAAGTCGTATTACCATACTTTTTAAACCACGTAATTTGACGTTTTGCATAACGACGAGAGTTTTGTTTGACTTTATCAATCGCTTCGTCGAGTGTAATATGTTTATCTAAATAATCAAATATCTCCGAATAGCCGACAGTTAGCATAGCAGGTTTTTGTCTATATGCTACCAAAGACTCTACCTCAGCAACAAGGCCATTCTCTATCATCTTATCTACACGTAGATTGATACGATCATAGAGCTTTTCTCTATCCATATTCAACCCGATAGTTATAATGTCGAAAGGTCTATTCGCTACATTATTTTTCTGATAGTAAGACATAGGCATACCGGTTGCTTCGTATACTTCCAACGCACGGATCACGCGCTGCGGATTATCAATATCAGCTGCAGCATAAAATGATGGATCTATGATTTTCAACCTATCTTTCAAATATTCTAACCCCAACTCCTCGAAATCTTTATTAAGACGATCACGAACTCCTTCTGGAGCTTTCGGAAGATTATCCAAACCTTCACATACTGCCTTCACGAATAATCCTGATCCACCTACCATAATAGCGACATCATGCTCTTGAAAGATATTGTCTAATGATAGTAAAGCGTCACGCTCAAAATCACCAGCAGAATATTCTTCTTGAATTGAATGAGAATTTATAAAATGATGTTTAGCTGCTGCCAATTCCATATCATCAGGTTTAGCAGTACCGATATTCATCTCTTTATAGAACTGTCGTGAATCCGCAGAAATAATTTCAGTGCCAAAATGATTAGCCAAAAAAATAGCCGTAGCAGTCTTACCTACCGCTGTAGGCCCAACTACTACGACTAATGTCTTTTTATTAGAAAAAGTAGACATTGTCTTATTATCTATTAATAATTAGTATGAATTGAAATATATGTGGTGGGCTTAATAGCTATCCTCATCCATTCCAAATTCTTCTTGAGACTCCTCACCTTCTTCATCGCTCTCATCCTCTCCTTCATCAATGCTATACTCATCTTCATCGTCAACACCATATACTTCAGCAGATTCGTCGATAAAATCGTCGTCATCATCGTCATCGTCAGTTGCTACAGGAAAGTCAGCAGCAGCAGCAGATTTTGGAGCTATACCTACAGATTTGAAGACTGATGGATATTCTTTACCTTCTTCTTCTTTCAAAATTTTCACCAATTCCACATGAAAGTCATATGGACGATCAAAATTGTATATATAATAAAACTTCTGATGTGGGTCATCAATAAACTTACTAAGTTTTATATTTTCCATTAGTAGTACACCAGAATCAATTTTTCGAGCAGTAGGAATGTGAGCTACCTCCGTACCCTTCTTCCATTGATCATTGCTTACATAGAATGAAGAAGATACTTCTGCATTATATCCTGTACTTTTATGAATCTGATGATGTAATTCTAAGAAAGTACTTTTTGAAGGCATATCGATATCACGATAAATGTCTTCATAATCTTCAAATGATACTCTAAATCTATAAATTGCCATATATATCTATTGAATTATAGCCTAAGGCCTTCTTTACAATAAAATTAAAAATTTATTTTCGCTCTATAAAGTTAAGCCTTGTTTTGGAGTTAGATCTAAAGCCCTTGCCTTTTCTAACATAAACGCTACAGCAGCGTGTTTTTCATTAGGTATTTCTCCTTCTAAAATCGCTTCACGGATAGCATTCTTAATAAGACCAACTTCTTTACCTGGTTGCAGATTGAATATTTCCATAATATCTTCTCCGGAAACTGGAGGCTGCCAATTACGTAAATGATCTCTTTCCTCTACATCCTTTAATTTTTGTTTGACAAGCTCAAAGTTGTCACGGTACTTCTTCTTTTTATATTCATTTTTGGTCGTCACATCTGCATGACATAGCATCATCAATGCATCGATATCATCTCCAGCTTCGAATAATAGTCGTCTTACAGCTGAATCGGTCACAATATCTTGAGCTAATACGATAGGACGTAGATGTAAATGTACAAGCTTTTGTACAAATTTCATTTTCTCATTCAACGGAAGTTTCATTTCAGCGAATAATTTAGGAACCATACGAGCTCCCTTATCTTCATGACCATGAAAAGTCCATCCAATACGCTTATCAAATCGTTTAGTAGCAGGTTTAGCAATATCGTGCATAATTGCTGCCCAACGTAGCCAAAGGTCATCAGACATCTCAGCTACATTATCTAATACTTCTAAAGTATGGTAGAAATTATCTTTATGTCCCTTACCATCTACGTATTCTACACCATGAAGATGCTGCATAGCGGGGAATATAAGAGCTAATAATCCTGTATCAAACAAGTATTTGAAACCTACTGAAGGACGATTAGATAGAATAATTTTATTCAATTCGTCTGTAATGCGCTCTTTAGATATAATACCTATACGATCTTTATTCTCAACGATAGCTTCCAAAGCTCTACCATCAATACGAAAGTTCAGCTGCGTTGCAAATCGAATAGCACGCATCATTCGCAATGGATCATCTGAAAATGTCTCCGTAGGGTTTAATGGTGTACGAATAATACCTTTCTCAATATCGCCCAATCCATCAAATGGATCTAATAATTCGCCATATGTAGCTTTATTCAATGAATAAGCCATGGCATTGATTGTAAAATCTCGACGATTTTGGTCGTCTTGAAGTGTACCATCTTCGACGATTGGTTTTCGAGACTCTCGACGATAGGATTCTTTTCGGGCACCTACAAATTCTATATCTAGACCATCATATACAAGCATAGCTGTACCGAATGATTTATATACAGCAACTTTGGTACGTAATATCTCTCCTAACTTTGTCGCAAACTCTATCCCAGAACCTATTACCAATATATCGACATCATTTTTGAAAGGGCGCTTCATAATACGATCTCGCACATATCCACCAATGACGTAGCACTCCGTACTCGTTTTATCAGCTAATTGTTGAATAATGGAAAAAATAGGGTGTTGTAAATTATCTGTCATAGCTCCCGCATATAGACCATGGAGGTCTAGTAATTGGCAAAAATACTTAATTTATAAGAATTTTTGTGAAAATAAAGTCAGTTATTCACTGACTTTATTAATCTCTATCTTTAGAAAGCTTACGGAATGCTAATGGATTGGCATTCAATACAGCTTGCTCTCTTCTATTTTTAACAATATGAACAGCTGTAAAAATAGCTTCTAAAAACGACTCATGAGAAGCCAAATTTTTTCCAGCAATGTCATATCCAGTGCCATGATCTGGAGAAGTACGTACTACAGAAAGACCTGCTGTATAATTTACACCCTTACGTTTGGCAATATGTTTGAATGGAATCAATCCTTGATCGTGATACATTGCTAATACCGCATCAAACTTTTTGAATGCATCACCAGCAAAAAATCCATCTGCTGGATATGGTCCAAAACATAAAATCCCTTCTTCAGAAGCCTTTTGTAATGCAGGCACTACGATATCGCTATCTTCTGTACCGATTACTCCATTATCACCAGCATGAGGATTAAGACCCAAAACAGCAATTTTAGGTTTCTGAATCCAAAAATCTGTTTTTAGTGATTTATGCATCATTCTAAGTTTTTTCAGAATTGCCTCTTCAGAAATATGGGAAGCAATATCTTTCACAGGAATATGTCCTGTAACTACGCCTATTTTCAGATCATCGCATATCATAAACATCAACACATCATCCGCATTGGATTTAGATTGCAGATATTCAGTATGTCCAGGAAATTGAAATCCTTCTTGTTGTATATTGTGCTTGTTGATTGGCGCTGTAACCAGCGCATCAATTTTACCCGCATTTAAATCTTCGACAGCACGCTCTAGTGAGATAAATGCATATTTACCACCAACCTCATTCTCTTCACCAAGTGAGATCTTCACATCTTCTTGCCAGCAATTGATCAAATTTGCACGCTTTGGATTAGCTTGATCTACATCATTGATGATGTTAAAACTAAAATCATTGATGTTGTTAGCTTTACGATGGAATGAAGCATTTTTTGTATTTCCGTAAACAATAGGTGTGAAATAATCGAATACCCGACTATCAAATAAAGACTTGATAATCACTTCCAATCCTATACCATTGATATCACCTATACTTATACCTACTTTTAATTTCTCACTCATCTTTTTAAAGCGTTTAGATAATCAAAAGTAACAAAAAAATAAGAAAAGAATACATTCTCTCGTATGAGAATAATCTCAGAAAATAGAGCGCCGTAAATAGAATTATTATATAGCCAATTAAATCTACACGAACTTCACCATTCCAAACTTGAATAATCAAGTCAAAACATACCAATTGAATACAATGGCATGTCTATATGCGTTATAATTCTTCTTTTTAGCATTATCTTGTTAATTTTGGACCAAATAAGATAGCATGAGTACAGTACGCGCGAAAAAACACCTAGGACAACATTTCTTAAACGACAAAAATGCAGCTCAGCGCATAGCTGACGCATTGGATACATCACTGGGTTTTACCCAAGTATTGGAAGTAGGTCCAGGTATGGGCGTCTTGTCAGACTTCTTATTGCAAAAGGAGGAATACGACACCTATTTAATTGATGTCGATGATGAATCCATCGAATTTCTTCAAGACAAATACCCACAGCTTGGCGATCGTCTAATACATGGTGATTTCCTAGCCTTGGATTTCAGTAAGCATTTCGGAGAAAAGATGGCCGTTATTGGAAACTATCCTTATAACATCTCTTCACAGATTTTATTTAAAATTTTAGAAGAAAAAGACCGTGTGATACAAATGGCCGGTATGTTTCAGAAAGAAGTTGCCGAACGCTGCGTAGCTAAGCCAGGAAGTAAAGAATATGGTATACTATCCGTGTTCTTGCAAGCCTATTACCATGTTGAATATTTATTTACGGTAAAGGCAGGCGCGTTCAATCCTCCTCCTAAGGTATTATCTGGTGTAATGCGTATGACGCGCAATACTATTGAAAAATTAGACTGTGATGAAGGGCTATTTTGGAAAGTCGTAAAAGCAGGATTTAATCAGCGTCGCAAAACTTTGCGCAACGCCCTTTCTGCAGTAGTAGCTAAAGACAAGATGAGTGACAATCCATTATATGAATTGCGCGCTGAAAGATTAACCGTTCAAGATTTCATCACATTGACAAATGAAATCAGCAAAAATAGATAACTATGCACACTGATAGTGAATTTACGATAGTTGGGGCGGGTGTTGCAGGACTTACTGCAGCTTATGCGTTACAATCTATTGGTCGTACGTGCACTATTTTTGAGCAAAGCAGAGCTATTAAAGGAATAGGTGCTGGATTTGGTTTAGCAGCCAATGCTATGAAAGCTTTTGAGCTAATTGGCTTGCGTGAAGAAATTGAACCAATAGGGCATCATCTAGAAAGCTACAATATTCTGGATGAGCATGGCAAAGTTTTATTTGCTCCGGATACTAGTTCTATAAGTCAAAATTATCAACAACGAAATTTCGCTATACATCGTGCTGACCTTCACCAATTTTTGTTGAGTAAAGTAGAGTATGTGCAATTAGGAAAGCGTGCGATTCGTTTCGAACAATCGACTGATAGTGTTACGATATATTTCGAAGATGGAACAATACATCGATCAAAATATTTATTGATTGCTGACGGCGTAAAATCAATCTTAAGGCAACAACTCCTACCTGAGTCAAAGCCTCGTTATGCAGGTTATACATGCTGGAGAGCTACAATCTCGAATTCAAAATTGAATCTACAAAAAGGATCAGAAACTTGGGGAAAAGACGGCAGATTTGGACTTACACCACTAGTGCAAAATCGTCTATATTGGTATGCATGTATCAATAGCGATGCACAAAATTCTATATATCAAAATTATACAGTAGAAAATTTACACAGACATTTTGAGCACTATCATCAACCCATTGCGCAGGTGTTGCAGCAAACTAAAGATGAAGATCTGATCTGGAACGATATTATAGACATTGCTCCCATTAAACACTTTGCCTACGGTAATGTATTATTAATAGGTGATGCAGGACATGCGACTACGCCCAATATGGGACAAGGAGCTTGCCAAGCCATAGAAGATGTCGCAGTACTCATAGATGAACTCAGCCAAGAGAAATCGGTCGATCTCGCTTTCAAAAATTTTGAACGACGAAGACTTGATCGAACAAAATATATAACTGATAACTCTAAAAAAATTGGCGAAATAGCACAACTTGACAATTCATTTTTAATTACTGGACGCAATACCATCATGCGTATGCTTCCTCAGCAAATAGCCCAATATCCTATCGACAAATTGTTGTCTGTAGACTTTATGAAGATTAATAAATAAGTTATGCATATACTGATTGTAGATGATTTGCACGAGATCATCTTAGAAAAATTCCAGGACGCTGGTATAAGCTACGATTACCAGCCTACCATTACCCGAGCCGAAACTGAAATGATCATCCATAACTATACTGGACTTATTATACGTAGTAAATTCCAAGTTGATCGTGAGTTTATTGATCTTGCACCTAATTTGAAGCTAATAGGGCGATCAGGAGCAGGTATGGATAATATTGATGAGGGATATGCAACTTCGAAAAACATAATATTACTAAGTGCTAATGAAGGCAATTGTGATGCAGTAGGCGAACATATGATTGGTATGCTGCTAAGCTTGATGAATAATCTGAATCGTAGCAATCGTGAGATACGCAACGGCCAATGGTTAAGAGAAAAAAATCGTGGTTATGAACTAATGGGACGTACGGTAGCTTTGATCGGATATGGACACAACGGTCAAGCAATAGCTAAAAAACTATCCGGATTCAATGTGAATGTCATTGCTTATGATAAATATAAAACAGGATTTTCGGATGCTTATGTACGTGAAGTATCTATGGAAGAAATCGTGAAAGAAGCCGATATACTGAGTTTCCATATACCGCTCACTAAAGAAACCAAAAGATTAGTTGATAAAGAATATTTGAGCCACTTTCGCAAACCTATATTCTTCTTGATGGGTGCTCGAGGCGGTATTGTTGATGTCCCATCTGTATTAGATGCTTTGGATTCAGGACAAATCGTTGGCGCAGCATTTGATGTTTTGCCTGTTGAGAAATTTCCAGCACTCGCACTTGAGGAATGGTATCATCCGCTGACTGCAAGAGACAATGTGATATTAAGTCCACATGTTGCTGGTTGGACTTATGAAAGTTATTATAAACTATCAGCCATATTAGCTGACAAAATAATTGCACTAAAACAAAAGGCGGAATAATTTCCGCCTTTTGTTTTTTATTCCAACCATTCTCTTCCAAATACACTAAAAGACCAAACCAATATACTTTGTATAACCAATATTGCGTCAAGCATATAGGTATGGATGCATTTAGATTTATAGCTAAATAAATAACAGTATACAGTCAAAACCAATGTATTCGTGATCAACATACCAATTTGAATCGCTATAGGCAAATCACCGACGAAAACCATAAAAAAGTGTAGCGCTAACATGGCAAAGCATATGATTCTTGCTCGTTTATCTCCAATAATTATTGGAATAGTTTTCAATTCATAGAGCTTATCTTGTTTAGCATCTCGAATATCAAATGGTAGAGTGCAAATGAGTAGAAATAAGAAATTCCCTAAGCCTATATAAAGGATTTGACCTACACCAACAGGATGACCAGCGAGAGTCAAATCCAGATATGGAAGACCGACAACACTCATCGTCCATATACCACATATGACGAATAATTTTAAGCCAGGCACATCTCTTAACGACAGTTTTTTACCTCTCCACGCAATAAAGGGTACCATATACCCTAAGCTAATCATACCTAATATAAATATGTACACGTATAGCTCTATACGTAGTCCATTTATTACTAAAAGTAATGCAATTAGCGCTATCAAACTATTAAATAGCATCCAGGGCCAATTCCGCCAAAACCAACGCGTACGTTCATAGATTGATTTTTCAGGACACTTCGGCTTAGATGCCCAAAAACTCAAATTATAAAATAGAAGTGTACATGCTCCTTGAACTATAACCACATGACAACTCACCTCATAGCCAAATAATAAATAACTTAAGCACAACTGAAATGCAGCTGCTAAAGCTATTAAAAGATGGCTATAGGTAAAACGTTTAAAAATTTTAATAAGCAAACTCAATAGTTTAATTTATTCATTTCTACCAAATATTTTTCATTTAGTACACCTAAAGTTAGCTTATAAAGCTAAAAAAAATTAAATTAGTCAATCCGGTAGAGATAAATGTTTAAACGAATAACCTTTTGTCTTTATTGAATAAACGTAAACCTATTAATAATTAAGAGCTAATAAAAAATGAGTTTTCAAATTAAAACATTTGAGGAGTACAAAGACGCTTACAAAAAAAGCGTTGAACAGCCAGAGCAATTCTGGGGAGAAATTGCTGAAAATTTCTTTTGGAAGAGAAAGTGGACAAATGTCCTTAATTGGAACTTTACAGAACCAAATATTAAATGGTTCGAAGGAGGAAAATTAAACATTACAGAAAACTGCTTAGATCGTCATATTTATAAAAATGGAGATACACCTGCTATTATTTGGGAGCCAAATGACCCAAGTGAGGCTCATCGTATCTTAACCTACAAACAACTATTAAGCAAGGTAGAGCAGTTTGCTACTGTTTTAAAAAATAATAACATCAAGAAAGGTGATCGTGTTTGTATATACTTACCGATGGTACCTGAACTAGTAATTGCCGTATTAGCATGTGCGCGCATTGGTGCAATCCACTCTGTAGTATTCGGAGGCTTCTCAGCACAATCTATAGCTGACCGTATCAATGATGCGCAGTGCAAATTAGTCATCACTTCTGATGGTGGATTTCGCGGTCCAAAAGTTTTAGAATTGAAATCAATAGTAGATGATGCATTAATGCAATGTTCATCTGTCGATAAAGTAATCGTGTTGACGCGTACACGTACACCGATCTCAATGTTGAAAGGTCGTGACGTCTGGTGGGAAGACGAGATCAAAAAAGTAGAAACACAAGGTAATCCACCTTGTCCAGCCGAAGAAATGGATGCAGAAGATGATCTTTTCATTCTTTACACTTCAGGATCTACAGGTAAACCAAAAGGCGTAGTTCACACGACTGCTGGTTATATGGTGTACACCGGATATACTTTCGCTAATACATTTCAATACCAACCAGGAGAAGTATACTTCTGTACAGCTGATATTGGCTGGATCACTGGCCATAGTTATATCGTATATGGACCATTATCTCAGGGTGCTACATCTTTAATGTTTGAGGGGATCCCTACATTTCCAGATGCAGGTCGCTATTGGGACATCGTAGACAAATACAACGTAAATATATTATATACAGCGCCTACCGCAATTCGTTCATTGATGGCTTTCGGTGATGAGTATGTGAATGATAAAGATTTATCGTCATTGCGCGTATTAGGCTCTGTAGGAGAACCTATAAATGAAGAAGCTTGGCAATGGTACCATGAAAAAATCGGTAAAGGCAAATGTCCAATTGCTGATACATGGTGGCAAACAGAAAACGGTGGACATTTGATTACACCTATAGCGGGTGTTACGCCAGAAATTCCAGGCTACGCATTACTACCGTTACCGGGAGTACAACCGTGTCTGATGGATGAGAATGGCCAAGAAATCGAGGGCAATGATGTATCAGGTAACTTATGTATAAAATTCCCTTGGCCAGGTATGCTTCGTACAACATGGGGAGATCATGAACGCTGTAAACAAACTTATTTCTCAACCTACGAAAACATGTATTTTACAGGAGATGGATGCTACCGCTCTCCGGAAGGATACTACCGCATTACAGGACGTGTAGATGATGTTTTGAATGTTTCTGGACACCGTATCGGTACAGCAGAAGTAGAGAATGCTATTAACATGCACGCCGATGTAGTAGAGTCTGCTATTGTAGGCTATCCTCACGCTGTAAAAGGTCAAGGTATATATGCATATGTAATAGCTAATCATCATTTGGATGAAGAAAAGACACGTCAAGATATTTTACAAACTGTTACAAGATTAATTGGTGCTATTGCTAAACCAGATATTATTCAATTTGTAAGTGACCTACCAAAAACACGATCAGGTAAAATCATGCGCCGTATACTACGTAAAGTGGCTGAAAATGAATTATCAAGTTTAGGTGATACATCTACACTTCAAGACCCTACCGTAGTAGATGCCATTATTGAAGGGGCTGAAAAATTCAGAAAGTAAGCTTTCTAATAAATTAGATTCGTAAAGAAAAGTCCGTTAATGTAGCTATTAACGGACTTTTTTTATTTATTGATAAATAAGACTTATTACTTAATCAAGCTGAAATGTGAATTCTTGATTTGACTCAGTTTTATATGCTAAATGCTGCGTACTTGGAGATATAGCAAACAATGGAGAGAATGTCTTCACTTTTACTGTTTTACCATCCGGCAAGAATTCTAAGTAGCGCAACCAGCCATCTCCACCATTACCATGCCATCCGCCACCCATTGCTTGCGCATTGAATGTCATCTGTGTTACAGTTTTACCAGCTATGTTTTTATCTTGCCTAAAACCTAAATGACCATTAAAATTGTCTACCTCCCCAATATGCCCCGAAAATACCATTTGAATATTTTTGGAAGGTTGGATTAGCTTTGTAAATAATGCTTCACCATAGTTTGCATCTTCGATTTTATAGCCTTGTTTTTCTATACGATTGCTATTTTTGTCCAAAAATACGTGAGTTAGTAATATCACTTTATGATCAGCATATTTTGGCAAATCAACCATTTTCTTTGCCCACTCTATAACTTCATCCCTAGGCCCAAATTCTAATACCATTACTAAAAGTTTACTATCCTTACGAGGTTCGAACTCATATATTGCATTTACAGTCGAAGACTTACCATTTAATTGTGGACCTATTTCTCGTAATGCAGATTGGTTTAAAGAATTTTGCTCAGGAGAGAAATATGAATCATATTGTGTAGATCTATACTCCGCACTTACATATCCATAATCATGATTACCAGTAGCCAAAACATATGGAACTTGATGATCCAATCTACCAAAACTAGATCGTACAGCATTCCATTGTTGCGAACTATTTTGATTCGCCTCTCGACCTGTAGGATTCAATAGATCATTCTGCTCGACAAGATCGCCAGTACATAAAACAAATTTCGTATTTAACGTTTTATGATTTTCACTGATCCAAGATGTCATCAAATCTAAAACACCTTGATTTCGAGTATATTTCACATAACTCTGTGGATCAGGAATCAACATTAATGACCACGAATCTTGGTCTGAAAGCGTAGGCTTCTCGTACTTTTGCTGTGCTGTAGCAGAAACAACAAAAGCTAAAAAACACATGAATAAGAGACTTATTTTTTTCTTCATATTATTTAGTTTATTATGGTTTAATCAATAAAAATATGCATTTCTGCACAGTTTTATCTACATTTTTTAGAGAAAAATCCGTATTTTTAAGACTTTCCATAAATCCTTAATAAAGACTAGATGCTAACAACAGTATTATCTGGATTACTTTTATCATCTTCCATCATATTTAACGGCCATAGGTTTAGAAAAAAATGGAGTATATTACTCCCTATTCTACCCGCTGCACTATTCATATACTTCATAGCGCAAGTGCCTCTAATTTCATCGGGAAAGATATTGTTACAACATATCGATTGGGTTCCTACAATGGGCGTGAATGTTGATTTGAAATTAGATGGTTTGTCCCTTCTTTTTTCTCTCCTCATCACGGGCATAGGTACCGCCATATTTGTATATGGACGTGGATATTTGAAAGGTCATCCTTATTTCGATCGTTTTTTCGGTTATTTGCTTTTATTTATGTCAGCCATGCTAGGCCTTGTACTTTCAAATAATATTATATTATTATTTATATTCTGGGAGTTGACAAGTATTAGTTCCTTCTTCCTTATTGGCTTTAATAATGACAATCCAGATTCCAGAAAATCAGCGCTTACAGCGTTAAGTATCACAGGTTTAGGTGGATTTTTCTTGTTAACCAGTTTAATACTGATGGGCAATATCGCAGGAACGTACAGTATTTCAGAGCTTTTTGCTGCCCGAGATATATTACTCGCACATCCATTATACCCTTTGATAATAGGTCTCCTCTTTATTGGAGCATTCACAAAATCAGCCCAATTTCCATTTCATTTCTGGTTACCAGGAGCAATGAAAGCACCGACACCAGTATCGGCATATCTACACTCTGCTACGATGGTAAAAGCTGGTATTTATCTATTAGCAAGATTCTCACCTACATTAGGAGGACATGACTATTGGAACTATACATTGATGATAGTTGGAGGATTCACGATGTTGTACGCCTCTATTCATTCTTTATTTAGAATTGATTTGAAAGGTGTATTGGCTTATTCTACAATATCCGCCTTAGGAATTCTTACTTTCTTAATTGGTATTGGTACACGTGAGGCAATGATAGCGGCGAGCGTATTTATATTAGCACATGCGCTATATAAAGCAACACTTTTCATGGTAACGGGTATCATCGACCATGAGACACATACACGTGATATAACAGTACTCTCTGGCTTACGTAAAGTAATGGCTCCAGTTGCTCTAGCAGGGCTATTAGCTGCATTATCAAGTGCAGGTCTTCCTTTGAGTTTTGGATTTATAGGTAAAGATTTAATTTACGAAGCTACACTACATTACCCTATTCAGGAGTATATGTGGCTATTGACTGGGTTGGCTATTGCGACCAATGTAGGTCTTGTTACTGCGGGATTCATGGCTGGAATTAAACCATTCGTCGGGGTTCTGCCAACGCAGTTCGAAAAAGTTCATTTACCATATTCTTCACTTTGGATACCACCGTTAATATTAGGAATATTGAGTTTTGTTTTTGGTATATTTCCTACTGCTACGGGGGACTATCTTACGAATTTTGCTTCCAATGTACTGTATGGAGCAAACACAGCTGCTCATTTGAAAATATGGCATGGATTCAATCTTGTGTTGATCTTGAGTTTGGCTACACTTGCAGCTGGTACTTTGCTTTATTTTATTATAAAACCAAGCCAAAGCAAGCTAGATTCGGTAGAAAGATTTAATAATATCTCGCCGAGACGCATTATAATGGGATTTGCAAACGATATAGAGCGATTTGCTAATTGGTATACAAACCTATTCCATAATGGTTACTTACGCTCTTACCATTTGAAGATTATATTATTTGCGGAAGTATTATTAGCCTATAGGCTCTGGAAAAGTGGTCCAATACAATTAGATATTTGGAATCTTACCTATCCAGATCTATATGAAGTAGCCATAGTTATTATACTGATTGGTGCGCTTTATATAGTCATGACTACTGCTTCAAGATTGACTGCAGTAGTAGCCATGTCTGTAATAGGATACTGTATATGTTTGATATTTGTAATTTATTCAGCGCCAGACTTAGCGATGACTCAATTCACTATCGATACATTGACTACAGTATTATTTGTTCTTGTTCTGTATAAGCTTCCTCCATTTATCAATATGACAAGTAAGACAATACTATGGCGTGATGCTTTTGTTGCAACCGTATTTGGTGTTACGATTGCGCTGATAGCATTGAAAGTATGGGCTGAACCTATCACGATAGACATCTCCGATTTTTATGGTGAGAATGCATATTTACTAGCAAAAGGAAAAAATGTGGTGAATGTGATTTTGGTAGACTTTAGAGGTATCGATACTATGTTTGAAACAGTTGTACTGAGTATCGCAGCATTAGGTGTTTATAGTTTAATTCGTTTACGTCTTAAATCATCGGAGAAAGAATAATATGAGAAGTCCTATTTTACAATCCGCTACGAAGTATTTACTTCCTATTTTATTATTATTCTCCTTCTTCTTATTGTTAAGAGGACATTATTATCCAGGAGGAGGTTTTGTTGGCGGACTTGTAGCATCTATTGCGTTTGTATTGCACAGTTTTGCAAATGGAACGGAGGCTACTATGAAAATATTAAAACGAAAACCATTATCCCTTATTCCAACAGGTTTGGGTATTTCTGCCATTAGTGTGACTTTACCATTATTAGTTGGTTTACCCCCTATGACAGGATTGTGGTTTGAAGAGCCTATTCCAGTTATAGGAATGATTGGTTCTTCTTTATTTTTTGATTTGGGTGTTTATTTGGTTGTAATTGGTGTGGTATTGACCATATTATTCACCATTTCACTTAATAATTTACAAGAGAAAGATTAATGGAATTATTATTAATAGTACTGATAGGCTTGCTATATGGATCAGGAGTCTATCTCATCTTGCGACGCAGCATGGTAAAATTACTCTTAGGTATAATGCTTTTGGGTACTGGTGCTAATGTATTAATATTTCTACTAGGAGGCATAACAAAAGGAAAGCCACCAGTGATAGATGAAAATGCGAAAATGTTTCAAGATGCCTTTGCCGATCCGATTCCTCAGGCATTGATATTGACAGCTATTGTTATCAGTTTCGCTTTGACTGCGTTCGCTATTGTATTATTGAAACGCGTATATGCATTAGTAAATACTGATGATTTAGATGATTTAAATACTCCAGAAGAAGAAGATATATGATTGATAACTATATACTAGGTCCTGTATTTATACACCTTTTCACGGCCATACTACAATTAATAGCATGGCGTAAAACTGTAACGCAGCGCTTTATGAGTGTGATTGGGTCGTTATTTGGTGTGATACTCGCTATACGTCTACTATCTAATGTGAATGAACATGGAATCCTGACAATGAATGCTTCCAATTGGGAAGCTCCATTCGGAATCGTGTTTGTAGCAGATTTATTAAGTACATCTTTAGTATTAATTACTTCCATAGCTGGTTTGGCAGTGTCTATTTTCTCTTCTACAGGATTAAATAGACAACGTATGAACTATGGTTATTTCCCAATATTCCATTTTTTGGTGATGGGACTTAACGGAGCTTTCCTTACAGGCGACATATTCAATTTGTATGTATGGTTTGAGGTAATCATTATATCTTCATTTGTCTTAATGACCTTAGGTGGTCGTAAAACGCAATTAGAAGGCGCTGTTAAATACATGGCTATGAATATTTTAGCCTCCACATTCTTCTTAACTGGAATTGGTATCCTTTACGGAATCACAGGAACGCTAAATATGGCAGATCTTGCCATTAAGATTAAACAAGTAGATAATCAATATCTAGTTGGTATAACATCCTGCTTTTTTTTAATTGGTTTTGGTATTAAATCCGCAGTATTCCCACTATACTACTGGTTACCATCTTCATACCACACACCTCCATCTGCCGTAGCAGCTACATTTGGAGGTTTGCTTACGAAAGTTGGTATATACGCTATGATTCGTGTATTCAGTTTGATATTCATTCCTGATAGTGTAACTCGTGATCTACTTATGGTAGTGGCCGTACTTACTATAATCACAGGAGCGATGGGTGCATTGATTAAATGGAATATACGTAGATTGTTCTCCTACTTGATTGTATGTCACATTGGATTTATGATTGGAGGTATTGGTATGTTCACAAAGGTAGCTTTGATGGGGACTTTATTTTACCTTTTTCATGACATATTGGTGAAGACCAACATGTTCTTGATAGCAGGGGTAATTAGACAATTACGTGGCACTATGGATATGAAATCTCTTGGCGGATTATATGCAGAGTATCCCAAAATATCATTATTAATCGCAATCGTTTTATTCTCATTAGTAGGTATTCCACCATTATCTGGATTTTGGCCAAAGATTTATTTATTCCAAGCGGCCTTTGAACAATCACAGTATTTTTATGTAGCGGCCTTAGTATTAGGTAGTTTTGTCACATTATTCGTTATAGCACGATCATGGTCCGAAATATTTTGGAAAGACGTACCTGATGGCATAACTGTAGAAAATAATTTTGAAGCAATGCCATTAATACGGAAGATTCTTTTGGTCTTACCAATAGGTTTATTAGCAGCTGTGACCCTATATGTAGGATTGAATGCAGAAGTAATTGTTCAGATAGTAGACAGGATTTCAGACCAACTTATCGACACACGTCCATATGTTGAAGCTGTATTAGGTAAACAAAATTAGGCGTATGATTAAACAGTTTTTAATGAACCTCTTGCTATCCTTTATATGGGTAGCTTTGACGGGATCGATGTATTATACCAATTTTGTCTTTGGTTTTATGATTGGTTTTTTAATCTTATGGATAATGAACCGCAATGATACCGATAGAAGATATTTCAATAAAGTGCCACGGATTATCTCCTTTGTTTTCTATTTTTTGTATGAAATGGTCAAAGCAAATGTACAGGTAGCCTATGATGTAATGACACCTAGGTATTTTATGAAGCCAGGTATAGTTCGGTTTCCAATGGATGCAGAGACAGAAATGGAGATTAACTTATTATCTACTATGATATCGTTGACACCCGGTACATTGATTTTAGATATTAGTGAGGATCGTAAAACAATGTATATACATGTAATGTATTTAAATGATCCCGAGCGTTTTGTTCGTGATACGAAAACAGGTTTAGAAAGAAGATTATTAGAAGCAATACGATGACATTAGCCACCTATTTTGATTATTTTATATTACCTATATTAACAATATCGGTGCTTTTGGTATTCATACGACTTATCAAAGGTCCTAAAATTGTAGATCGCGTAATTGCACTTGATTTAATTATTACAATCGGTATTGGTATCATTACCGTATTCACTATCCGTTCCAATCAGAAAGTATTGCTAGATGTTTCGATTATATTAGCTCTTATTGCTTTCTTAGGTACGGTAGCCTTTTCATTTTACATAGAAAAACAAGAAGATGATTGATATTATTATAGCCATTTTAAGCACAATCGGTGCCTTAGCCATATTTTTTGCGTCCTTAGGTATACTTAGGATGCCGGATTTTTACTTGAGACTATCTGTTACTGTAAAAGCTGCAACATTAGGAGTTGGCTTATTACTCTTATGTGCTGCCATCTTATTCCCAGATATATCAGTCAGTACGAAAGCAATCGCTATTATTTTCTTCCTGATTATAACATCTCCTATTGCAGCACATATGATTGGACGTGCAGCATATTTCACGGGTACGCCATTGTGGAAAGATACGATTGTCGATCAACTCGCAGGTATGTATGACAAAGAAACTCACGAATTGAAAAACGATGGTGAGATAAATATGGATGAAATTTGCGGTGACACCAATGATCAGATCGCAGATACCGAAGAAGAGACAAAATAGAATTTCCTTACGGAAATTCTATTTTTTTATGACTGAAGTTGAGCGTGACGCTTTGTAAGCTTAGTCTTGATATAAGGATATAAAAATACCGCAGCGAGAATAATTACAGCTCCTGCGTAAAATCCAAGACTCATCTGCTCTGTCTGACCAATAAATATAATAGCTAAAATAATACCATAAATAGGTTCTAGATTAGTTACTAGAGCTACAGTAAATGCACTCAATTCTTTCATCACACTTACACCGAGCACATACGCAAAAGCTGTACATACCGATCCAAGTATCAATAAATATATCCAATCTTGAGCACTCAATATCATTTCCTCAGAAAATTCACCTGCTACAAGCATTACAATATTGACACCAAGAAATGCGCCTATCATCTCATAAAATGAAATAATTGTAGGGCTATTCTTTTTTACCATTCGCCCATTAAGAATAGAAAACACACTAGCGCATGCTGCGGCTCCTAATCCGGCCATGATTCCCCAGAAATATTGAAATTCAAAGGTAAATATCAAATAGATACCTACAATGATTACCAATCCTACGATTATATCTCCGATTGATATCGATTTTTTATTTATTATAGGTTCTAATATTGCAGTAAATAAGGTAATAGATGACAGTGTAACGAGTGTTACAGATACTGTGGAAATCTTTATACTATGGAAAAATAAAATCCAATGTAAACCGACTATCAAACCTACACCTAGGAATTTGACCATATCTTTCCAAGGTACCAATACCTGGTTACCAGTGATTCTTAGATACAAGAATAGCGTTATTGCAGCGATCAATACACGATACCACACTAAGTGTAATGCTGATACAGAAATAAGCCCACCTAGTACGCCAGTGAAGCCCCATATAAGTACCGTAAAATGTAGAATTAATAAATTACGGTGATTAGAAATTGATAGCATAAAAGTTATTTTGGAGCTTTTTTGAGCAATATTAAAGCCAATATCAGGAATGTAACACTAGGAATCAATACCGCTATTAATGGATGGAGTCCACCCTTCAATGCGAACATTGTAGAAAATTGATTAAACACTAAGAACGTGAAACTAAGCCCAATACCGATACCTAGACTAAGCCCGATACCTCCTCTTACTTTTTTAGAAGATAATGCAACGCCCATTAGCGTGAGTATATAGGCTGCAAATGGACCTATCCAGCGTTTATATTTTTCGAGCAAAAGATCTGTCATCATTCCGGTACCACGGATTTCTTCTTTACGAATACGCTCTTCCAATTCAGCAGTAGTCATAGCTGTAAAGATATTTTCGTAAACCTCAAAATCTCTAGGACGCATATCCAATGTCGTATCCTTCGAATCACCTTTGATCATTTCCTCGCTTAGCCCTGAGATTATACGATTAGTGTATTGTTCGATACGCCACTTATTCATCGTCGAGTCCCACGTAACACGATCAGCGATCAATTTTTCAGTCATTTCTTTACCATCAAATTTCTCTAATACAAAATTGTATCCAATAGCACGCTTGGTATCAAAATTATCGATATACACATATGTATTGCTATCGATCTGCATATGCGTACTAGTTGTATTTGAACTGATTTTATGCGGTTTGACATAAACATTCTCAAAATTGACCTTGATACGATTTGTTATTGGTAGAAGATATAGATTTGACAATAGCGTAAAACCAAAAATCAATGATGCAGCAATCATATAAGGACGCAACATACGATTGAAACTCATTCCTCCATTTAATATAGGGACGATTTCAGTCTGATCTGCCATCTTAGAGGTAAAGAAAATTACCGCTATAAAATTAATTAACGGTGTAAGCATGTTTAAGAAAAACGGAACAGATCCTAGTGCATAATATTGCAATAGGACATCTGTAAAAGAAGCTTTATGCTTTAAAAAGTCATCAAGCTTCTCCGAAATATCAAAAATAACAATCACGACAATAAATACTGCTACCGTAAATAGGAAGGTAGTCAAGTATTTTTTTATGATATATTTGTCGATTATGTTCATGCGTACAGTATCAATTAATGAGCAAGGAGCTTTTTTATAAACGTTGGCCTAATACTTTCACCATCTTCTCTTTCCAATCGTAGAAAGTACCGTCAATGATTTTCTCTCTAGCTGTCTTAGTCAACCATAGATAGAAATGTAAATTGTGCAAAGAGGCAATCTGTGCGCCCAAAATCTCTTGCGATCTGATTAGGTGTCTCAAATAAGCTTTTGAATATACTTGATCCATCATCAAATCAGACTCTGCTTCGATAGGTGAAAAATCATCTTTCCACTTTTCATTTTTAATATTAATAATACCGTTACGTGTGAATAGCATACCATTACGAGCATTACGTGTCGGCATCACACAGTCAAACATATCAATACCCAAAGCTATATTCTCTAAAATATTGATAGGCGTACCTACACCCATTAAGTATCTAGGCTTGTCGTGAGGTAATATGTTTGTCACGACCTCAGTCATAGCGTACATTTCTTCAGCCGGCTCACCAACTGATAATCCACCAATAGCGTTACCTTCACGGCCAAAAGATGCAATAGCTTCAGCAGATTTTTCACGCAAATCCTTATATACTGAACCTTGAACAATTGGGAATAAAGTTTGGTCATAACCGTATAAAGGATCTGTAGAATCAAATCTATCGCAACATCTCTTCAACCAACGGTGTGTCATCTCCATCGAGCGCTTCGCGTAGCGGTAATCACAAGGATATGGTGTACATTCATCAAATGCCATGATGATATCTGCCCCGATAATTCGTTGCGTATCCATTACATTCTCCGGCGTAAACAAATGCTTCGATCCGTCGACATGCGAACGGAAAGTTACACCTTCTTCTCTAATCTTGCGAACCTCTGTCAATGAATATACTTGATAACCACCCGAATCTGTCAAGATAGGTTTATCCCATCCATTAAATTTGTGAATACCACCAGCCTTATTCAACACATCCAATCCAGGTCTTAAATATAAATGATAGGTATTACCTAGAATTATTTGTGCTTGTATATCATTTACCAATTCATGCTGATGTACAGCCTTAACTGTACCTGCAGTACCTACAGGCATAAATATAGGGGTCTCTATTTTACCATGTGCAGTCTCTAATACACCTGCTCGTGCTCTTGAAAGCTTATCTTGTGCTTGAAGCGAAAATTTCATACTAATCTTAAATTCAACGCAAAAATACTATAAAATTTCGAGCCTGCGATATTGTCTATCACTTTATTACTACTCAAGTCATATAAATATCTCCAGAATTCCATAGAACATCCTATCTTTGAATCTGCAATATGAATTTAGACGTAAATATTCCCTTCGATATCCCTTATATAGTATTAAGTATAGTAGGTGTTTTTTGTTTAGTACAACTCTATTATATACTCTTTGTATATGCCAAATTGAGTAAATATAAGGTTACAGAAATAAATGAGCCTCAACAAAATTTACCACCATTGTCTGTCATTATTTGTGCACGTAATGAAGAAGAAAATTTGCGTCAATTCTTACCAAGTATATTAGATCAGCAGTATCCTAAGTTTGAGGTGATTGTGGTAGATGATTGTTCTGATGACGATACACTCCCATTGCTTAAAGAATTCAAGAGAAAATACCCTCATCTACAAATAGTAGAAATACAAGATCATATACATCTAAAGCATAATAAAAAATTTGCATTAACACTCGGCATAAAGGCATCTACATATGAACATCTGGTCATGACCGATGCAGATTGTCAACCACAAAGCAGACATTGGTTAAACAATATCGCCTCAACCTACTCTCCATCTACTGAAATTGTATTAGGCTATTCACCATATTTTAAGATGGATGGATTTCTAAATAAATTAATTCGTTTTGAAACAAGTCATACTGCGATGAGTTACTTAGCTTATGCTCTAAAAAATCAGGCATATATGGGCGTAGGTCGTAACTTATCATATAGAAAATCTTTATTTTTCAAGAATAAAGGATTCACCTCGCACATGCACATCAAATCAGGGGATGATGACTTATTTGTAAATCAAAATGCTACTCCAACAAATGTAGGTATTGCTATACATCCAGAAGCTCATCTATATTCCATGCCAAAAAAAACATGGAAAAGTTATTACAAACAAAAGGCAAGACATTCTGGAGCATCAGTAGCTTATAAAAAATCTCACCAACGTATGCTTGGGATACAATTGGTAACAGCATTTTTATTTTATGTTAGTTTAATCACCGCTACTGCTGTTTTTCCAAGCCTATGGTATATTGGATTGAGTATGTATATCGTACGTTTAACCACTCAATTGGTTGTATTTAGTAGTATCTATCGAAAGCTAGAGGTACGTGATTTGTTGATATGGTTACCAATATTGGACGTATTTTTCTATTTTTACATTTGTTTGAACGGTATTTTCAATCGCAAAAAGAAAATTAAGTCCTGGAAGTAATTTCTCGGCAAACAAATACAATAACATTTCTAAAATTTTACTATCGTGAATCCAACAGTAGATATAATATTTAAATACTTTCCGAATCTGACGGAAAAACAAAAAGAACAGTTTATAAAACTGGAAGAGGTTTATCCATTCTGGAATGATCAAATCAATGTTATCTCTCGAAAAGATATCGAAAGTTTATACCTGAAACACGTCCTACACTCGTTAGCTATAGCCAAATTTGTCACAGAGTTCACTCCTGGCACACGTATATTGGATGTAGGTACAGGAGGTGGTTTTCCTGGTATTCCATTAGCGATCATGTTTCCTGAAGTGCAATTTCACTTAGTAGATTCTATTGGTAAAAAAATTAAGGTAGTACGTGGCGTAGCAGAAGCTATTGGCTTGACCAATGTAGAAGCAGACCACATGCGTGTAGAGCAGTTGGATTACAAATATGATTTTGTGGTATCTCGAGCTGTGACTCGCTTAGCTGAATTCTCATCATGGATTCGCAATAAATTTGAAAAGAAAGATAAAAATGCTATCCCTAATGGGATATTATATTTAAAAGGTGGCGATCTAAAAGAAGAAATTAAAGAGTCTAAGTTAAAAGCTGAACTACACCCATTACCGATGTATTTCAAAGAAGACTTTTTCGAAACGAAATATGTGGTCTACGTACCTATGTAATACTAAAAGGCTCGATCGTTGATCAAGCCTTTTTTATAAGGTTTATTTTTTATTATCAGTGTAGTTGTATAAATTGTAATGGTCAATCTAAAATTGAACATCCTAAATCTATAACTATGAAAAAAATACTTCTCATCATTATTCTTTTAGCTGCAAAACAAATTGGTTTTTCACAATTAGTACCACATCACTTTTCGATTGTCGATAACAGGATTACTTGGGAGAGAGTATTCGACCAAGATCATATCACATTTAATGATTTACTAAATACGTTAAAATCTCAAGAACCATTAACTAATTTCGAAGTTGATAACCAAAGAATTACCTTTTATTCAAAGCGCATCCCTATACATTTAGGGGGCATACCTAAGCCATACCGACAATTTCCAAGTCTATATGCAACTTACGGCTTTAAGGGTTATTTTGTAATCGATTACAAAGATGGCAAGTTTAAGGTGAGGGTTACGAATATACAAGTCGATACAGAACGTAATCCCAATGGTGATCCAGTAACAGCGCCTTTAGAGTTATTTGCTATTAAGGATATTCGCAAAGAATATGTCTTAGGTAAAAAGTTCTTAGAACATGAAGCTTATGTGTTTAATTTCACTCTAATAAATTTATTTAAGATTTTGAAAGAAACAGATTCAAATTGGTAGCATACATACAAAAGAGACTAATTATAGTCCCTTTTGTATATAATTGATAACAAATACTATTCGCCTAATTCTTTAATTATTTCAGCACCAATCAAATTAACTTCTTCGTCCATACCAAACATGGGTAAGCCTGTTTCTGGATTCAACTTCAACCAACTAGTATTTGTATCCTTAATAATCTGCACGTACTCCTTTCCTTCTTTGAATATCGTATAAGTATCCTTCTCGTCAGGAAATACTGCATATTCTACACCATTTAGCTCTATATCAAAGGGTTCTTGTAATTCCATCATTTTATAGTTTTAAGACACAAATTTACCATTCCAAAAAGTAAATTGTGTAAAATCTTTGGCATAAAATCTAAGTTTTGTTATATTTAGAACACCAGTTATGAACATATTAGAGAAAATTGCCCTCACAAAGATTAAAGGGATAGGTCCCAAATTGAGCCGTACGCTATTAGCGTATTGTGGTTCCGTGGACGAAATTTTCTCTTCATCAAAAAAACAACTAACAGCAATACCAGGCATTGGGCATACTATTGCCAATAGCATTTGCTCTAGAGAGTACCTTGCAGATGCAGAAACAGAGCTAAACTTCATCGACAAGCACAATATCAATATATTATGGATTGAGGACAAAGAATACCCACGTAAGCTAAAAAATTGTGTCGACGCACCTGTTGTACTTTATTATAAAGGGAATCAAGATTTGAATCATCCTCGTACTGTGAGTATCGTCGGCACGCGTAACGCGACTAATTATGGAAAACGAATCTGTGATGAATTTATTCAACAAATCGCTGCACTTGATGTTCAAATTATTTCAGGACTCGCCTATGGCATTGATATACAAGCTCACCGTGCAGCTCTAAAAAACAATGTCCCTACAATAGCTGTCCTTGGGCATGGACTAGATCGAATCTATCCATCTATGCATCGAGAAGTCGCTACACGCATGATCGACAATGGTGGTTTGTTGACTGAATTTCCTGCAGGAACTAATCCAGATAGACAAAATTTCCCTATGCGTAATCGTATTATCGCTGGACTAGCCGATGTCACTATCGTCATCGAGGCTGCTATGAAAGGTGGAGCACTCATCACAGCAGAGATTGCAAATACATATAATAGAGATGTATGTGCTTTTCCTGGAGGTATAGATCAAGAATTCTCAGCTGGTTGTAACTACCTAATAAAGACAAATCGTGCTCATCTAATTCGCCATGTTGAAGACTTAAGTTACCTTATGAACTGGCAAGTAGAAGACAACTCACCTCATGGAAAACAACTTACTTTGATACCAGAGGACCTATCTAAAGATGAATTAAAAGTATTCAGCTTGTTAAAAGAAAAAGAGCAGGCTGGTATAGATGAGATCAGTATATATTGTGATTGGCCTCAAAGTAAACTCGCTATTATATTACTTGAAATGGAAATGAAAGGACATATCCTATCACTCCCTGGAAAAATATTCAAAATAATCTAATTATAAACGTAAAACCTAACCCAATTATATAAACAGCATGCAAGCAGCAGAATCTCAAAATACGAAAGGTATCTGGAAAGTTATAGGTGCTTCCTCATTAGGAACGCTTATCGAATGGTACGATTTCTTCATATTTGGAAGCCTTTCAATTGTATTGGCTACTAAGTTTTTCCCAGCAGACAATCCTACCGCAGCATTTCTATCAACCTTAGCTACATTCGCAGCTGGATTCGTAGTACGACCATTTGGCGCTTTATTTTTTGGTCGCCTAGGAGATATGATTGGCAGAAAATACACGTTTATGGTCACGCTCATGCTGATGGGTGGGGCTACCTTCTTAATTGGCTGTATCCCTAGCTACGAGACAATCGGATTCTGGGCTCCTTTATTAGTATTAATATTAAGATTACTACAAGGCTTAGCACTAGGTGGCGAATATGGTGGAGCAGCAACCTATGTAGCCGAGCATAGTCCGAAAGGTCAACGTGGATACTGGACGTCATGGATACAAACGACAGCTACCTTTGGACTATTTATTTCCTTAGTGGTTATATTGATTACGCGAACAGTCATGTCCGAAGAAGCATTTGATCTTTGGGGTTGGCGTATTCCATTTATACTATCCATATTTATGGTGTATGTATCCTACCTGATACGTAAGAATATGGATGAATCCCCTGAATTCAAAAAAGCTAAATCTGAAGGCAAAACTTCTACCAATCCACTGAAAGAAAGTTTTGGTAATAAGTATAATTTAAAATTCGTGTTGCTAGCCTTGTTCGGGGCTGCAATGGGGCAAGGTGTCGTCTGGTATACAGGACAATTTTACTCTATGAGTTTTATGAAGACGGTCATGAACCTCCATTCAGATCAAGCAGATATGATATTAGGAATTGCTTTACTCTGTGGTACGCCATTTTTTATAGTGTTCGGAAGATTGTCAGATAGATGGGGACGTAAGTGGATTATGCTGGTCGGCATGTTGTTAGCAATATTTACATACAGACCGATCTATGATGCCATGTTTCAATTAACAAACCTTGACAACAAGATTGAATTAACACATGCAGAAGAGCTCACTGAAGAATATATTGATATAGATGGCGAACAAGTGATGCGAACTTCTAAAATATCGTACTATGAAGATGGTACCCGCGTACGTGAAGTAATCACTAATCAGCCTGATGGCGAAGTCAAATATGATATACATGGCCACCCTGTTGTGCAACAAAAGACATCAGTATACCTTTCAGGCGTGAACTATTTCTACCTTGTCGTCTTGATATTTATTCAGATTATCTACATCACCTTAGTGTACGGACCTATTGCTGCATTTCTAGTGGAAATATTCCCTGTAAAAATACGATACACTTCTATGTCACTCCCATATCATATTGGTAATGGTGTTTTTGGTGGATTGCTACCAGCTGTATCGACTTATCTTGCGAGCAATGCAAAATTGAACCACAATCCGGAGTATTATCTTGCAGGGCTATGGTATCCCATAATTATATCTGCAGTGTGTTTTGTGATTGGTGCACTCTACATCACAAAGAATATGTCTACTAAAAACGAATTATAAGATGGAAAATATAAAACAGCTATTAGGATTACTTTGGATCATACTTGCTTTGTTTGCTGCCTATTTTAGTTTATTTCATTTTGGATTACCAAAATTGAGCACCGGAAAACAAGAAGATTTAGTTTTTGGACTTATAATCGTATTTATTTTAACTCCAATCATAAGCCTTGGATTGGGAATATTTGGTTATTTCGCTTGGAAAGGTGAATACCATGAAAACAAAATGTAAATTTTCTCATTGAACATCAATGCAATACACAAAAGTAGGATTATATTTTTGGTAAGAATAAAAAAAATCCTACTTTTGTGTCAGGCAAGTCCTTTACGACCAGCTCCCTTTGAATCCCCCAGGTTGGGAACAAAGCAAGGGTAATTGGTTGAGCGGTGCGATAGAGGGAGCTTGCCTTTTTTTTGTTTCTATACTTTTCTATTAACATTTCATTCAATTTCTTTTTTTAAACGTCTGATATATCCCTCTAATGTGGCATATACTTACTTTTTTGATAAACTATTAGCTTTTCCATCTAGATTATTACGCTTTTAATTTTAACTTTCTAGTAATGTTTTGTTTATTTGTAGTTCGAATTAACACGATTATATGAGTTGGTTTAAAAGAAACAAAGCAGGCATTAGTACTGCAACAGAAAATAAAAAGGAAGCTCCTGATGGTATGTGGAATAAATGTCCATCATGTAAGAAGCCACTTTTACACTTGGAACAAGTAGAAAACAATTACGTTTGTCAATATTGTGATTATCACATCCGAATTGGTTCTGCAGCATATTTTTCAATATTGTTTGACAATAACGAATTTACAGAACTATTCCCTAACCTAACCGGTGGTGACCCACTTAACTTTGTAGACTCGAAACCTTATCATGAACGTTTAGTAGAAAGCCAAAATAAAACTGGCTTAAAAGATGCATTACGTTCAGGTCATGGTAAATTGAATGGACAAGATATCGTGATAGCTTGTATGGATTTCAATTTCATCGGTGGTTCTATGGGATCGGTAGTGGGTGAGAAAATTGCGCGTTCTATTGATTACTGTCTTGAGCACAAATTACCATTTATGTTGATCTCAAAATCAGGTGGTGCACGTATGATGGAAGCTGCATTCTCATTGATGCAGATGGCTAAAACTTCAGCTAAATTAGCGTTGTTAAGCCAAGCCAAACTACCGTACGTCTGTTTATTGACAGATCCTACAACAGGTGGTGTGACGGCATCTTATGCTATGCTAGGAGATATCAACATCGCTGAACCAGGTGCATTAATTGGCTTTGCTGGTCCACGTGTCATTAAAGAAACGATCAAGAAAGATCTACCTAAAGGATTCCAGACTTCGGAATTTGTATTAGAGCATGGCTTCTTGGATTTTATTGTTCATAGAAAACAATTAAAAGAGAAAGTTTCTACTTTCTTAAAATTAATTAAATAAGTCGATTTTATCGATGTATAAAAAAGGTGTTGGCAATGATTGCTAACACCTTTTTTTATACAGGACAGTGCAGGATAGTTGGAATCTATTTAATTTTTAACTTAATCATACCAAATATAGGTCACTATGAACGCTATCTGCAAAATAATAACAATTTGTACTTTACTAGTATATAATATTGCTCCTGCGATATCGCAATTGCAGCTACCATCAATATTTTCTGACCACATGGTATTGCAAAGAGAATCTCAAGCTAATATATGGGGATGGGCTAATGCAGGTACGGAAATACGAATTACATCTACTTGGTCATTAGACACCATCCGTGTGAAAACGGACGGAAATGGCAAATGGAAAACAATAATACCTACCAATCAAGCAGGCGGACCTTATGAACTGCAGATTGCTACGTCTGACAAGAAAATCGTTTTAAAAGATATATTATTAGGAGATGTATTCCTATGCTCTGGCCAATCGAATATGGAATGGGGAGGAAATCAAAATCTTAAAGAAATATTAGACGAGTTGCCAAAAGCAAAAAACGACCATATTCGCTTACTTCAAGTAAATCGAATAGCATCTGCTACACCACAAGATAATATGCTAAATAGTTGGCAAACCTTAAGTGCCGAATCGCTAAAACCCTTCTCGGCAATTGGTTATTTTATCGCCAAAAATTTAAACCAGACTCTTCATATTCCGATAGGAATTATAAATGCGTCTTGGGGAGGCACTGGAGCTGAAGTATGGACTCCAAAAGAGCTAATTCAAGCAGATAAAGAATTAGCAGATAATGCTAGAATGCAAACAGCTAATCATTACCGTCCACACGAAGTTGGCGTTTTATGGAATAGCATGATTGCGCCATTGCGTGAATTTAACTTAAAAGGATTTTTTTGGTACCAAGGAGAAAGTAATGTTGGTAGCTGGTCAGGTTATGACAAGCTCATGAAAACATTAATAGGAAGCTGGCGTCAAGCTTGGGGACAAGAATTACCATTTTATTTTGTTCAGATTGCACCTTATGAATATAATAATAAGCACGCTCCACTAGCAGCACTACTTCGTGAACAACAAAGTAAGACAGCATTTGAAGTACCAAGAACAGGTATGGTCGTCGTGACGGACTTAGTAGACAATATTAAGGATATACATCCGGTACAGAAAAAGGAAGTCGCTAATCGTCTTAGTTCAATGGCCCTTCAAGACATCTATAAGTTTAATAGAAAAGAACTTCTCCGATCACCGATTTACAAAAGCCATAAAGTTGTTAAAGATAAGATAGAGATTGAGTTTCATCATCTTGATGGAAACTTAAAAATAAAAGGAAAAGAAATTACTGATTTGTATATCGCAGGATCAAATAAAGTTTTTCACCCGGCTAAAGGTGAGGTAAAAGGTAATAAACTTATCGTATATGCGCGTGATGTGAGTGCTCCAGTAGCAGTACGATTTGGATTTACAGAAACTGCTATGCCAAATTTATTTAATCAATATGGACTGCCCGTTTCTCCATTCAGAACGGACAATTGGAAATTTTAAACAACTAACCAACTATAAACTGAAAAAAGGCTGCAATCTCTGCGGTCTTTTTTTATAAATATCGCCTGAAAGACCATAATTTACGCTTTGTCAAATATGTAAGATCGTGGTCATTAGTATAAGCCTCACGCTCGAATGATATATTACGATAAGCTTTATCGAAGTCTCTATATTGCAAATAGCGAATCATGAATTCGATAAAGTACCATGTATAAAAAGGGAATACCAATAACTCCAAAGCCTGTAATAGATGTATACGCTCATGATTGATTAGATACTTGTCCGTACGCAAGTCTTTAACACGAAGAAGGATAAATGGGAATATCGTAACAGCACTAGCCCGACCTGCAGAAAACACGTATGTCCAAAATTCACTAATGATAACTTTACCTTTCATTTTTAATATAATTGACTGAAAGTTACAACATTTGATCTGTACTTTTTATATTCAATCATAGATTGTATATTTGTTATATATCCTAAAAACACGTTATCAGATATGCCATATAAAGAACGAGAAATAAATAAATTGTACTATACTATGGGTGAAGTCACGGAGATGTTTGACGTGAATGCTTCTCAAATCAGATTTTACGAACGTGAATTTGAAATTCTGCAACCTAAGAAGAATAAGAAAGGTAATCGCTTATTCACACAAGAAGATATAGCCAATTTAAAAATCATATTTAATTTAGTAAAAGACAAAGGTTATACCTTGCAAGGTGCTAGAGAATACCTCAAATCTAATAAATCTGAAGCTAAAGAGAATCAACGTGTCATCGACTCTCTTCAGCGACTAAAATCATTCTTAGTAGAGGTTAGAGATAGCCTTTAAGTTTGTAAGAACTCCAATACTTTATCAACCATATCATTACTACCAATTATCGCAGGTACGCGTTGATGTAATTCTTCTGGATATATTTCCATAATGCGCTGATCACCAGTAGACGCTTTTCCTCCTGCTTGTTCTACAATAAAGGCTATAGGATTGCACTCATACATCAACCTCAACTTACCATTAGGTTGTGCTGCAGTCTGTGGGTAGATAAATACACCACCTAATAACAGGTTGCGATGTATATCAGCTACCATAGAGCCAATATAGCGAGATATATAAGGGCGTTGACTTACCTCATCTTCTTCTTGACAGTATTTAATATAGTTTTTGATACCTAATGGGAATTTTATATAATTACCTTCATTGATTGAATATATACGTCCTTGATTAGGTATTTTCATTTCTGGATGAGATAGACAGAATTCTCCAATAGAAGGATCAAGCGTAAATCCATTCACTCCTTTACCAGTTGTATATACCAACATGGTAGATGAACCATAAATAATATACCCAGCTGCTACCTGTTCAGTACCCCTTTGTAGAAAATCATCTGATGTCAGCGGCTGCCCTACTTCAGATTTACGTCTATAAATTGAAAAAATAGTACCTACAGAAACATTGACTTCGATATTCGATGAACCATCCAGAGGATCAATACAAACGATATATTTAGCATTCTTAGAGATACCTGAGTCGATCAATTCAACACCTTGCTCCTGTTCTTCAGATGCGACGTAACAACACTCACCACCGTCCTTTAGCGCGGCAATGAATTGTTCATCAGCATATACATCAAGTTTTTTTTGATTTTCGCCATGGATGTTAGTTTGGTCTCCATGTGTTCCAAGGATATCAACAAGGCCAGCCTTGTTGACTTCGCGGTTTACGATTTTTGCAGCGATAGCAATATCACGCAATAATCTTGATAATTCCCCTTTGGCATAAGGGAAATCGGCCTGTTTTTCAATGATAAACTGACCAAGCGTTTTTGTAGATGTCATAATTTTTAGCTTGATAAGCCAAAAATATAAAAATAATTAACGCTTATTGAGCTCTATAATTTCCAAATTCTCAATCTTACCTGCATTTAACTCGAATCGCATTAATGTTCTGACCTTATGCCATCCATGTTTGCCAACAGCACCGGGATTAAGATGCAATAATTGTAATTTTTGATCAAATTGAACTTTCAGAATATGCGAATGACCACAGATAAATAACTGAGGTGGATTGGCTGTAATTGCAGATTTGATTAAGCTGGAATATCGTCCGGGGTAGCCTCCTATATGCGTCATCCATACATCTACACCTTCACATTCGAATCGCAAATGTTCAGGACAGATCGTACGTATATCTTTGCCATCAATGTTGCCGTATACACCTCTAAAAGGCTTGAAAGATCTCAATGTTTCGAC
>JAZQRD010000090.1:0-24579 GCA_045629405.1 Sphingobacterium sp.
ACGAAATATAGGTGCTTCCACAAGTGAAGTTCCATTTGGTTGTACCATGATGATCAAAAGCGCTACCAAAGCTACTCTAGCCATATTCATCACTTTAAAAAGACGACAGACAATGATTGTGAATATGATACCTGCAATGATGGCGTACGTCGAATCATCCCACACATATAGTATAAGTAAAGCTGCTGCAGAACCGATTAGGTTTGACTTTGATCTCTCGATTGATAGCTTCCTTGTATCTTTTTCCTCTGGTGATATTACCAAGATAATAGATAATAGTGTCCAAAACAATTCATACTCTGGGAATCTGACATAAAGATCATAACCAATGATGAATCCTATACAACAACGTAAAATATAAATAATAAGAGGAGTGCCAACAATTCTTTTCAGTATCCTATCGATCATGGTTGATGTGATTTGAAGCTGACGCTAAGATACATAAAAGTGCGATAAGCATGAAAATATAAAAGGGGAAAGTAATATGTTTCCCCTTTTATATTATTATTTTTTTTGAATAATGACTTTACCTTCTCTGCCAGGAGAGCCCGAGTAAATCTGTCCTTGTGGGACCCCACGTAAACCCGAAGGTGAGCGAGCTATTTGAGCGTAAATGTTGGTAAGCTCTGTAGTAGGTGTCACGCGTAATCCACCAGGATTCACGTCAATGGATAAATAAAATTTATCCTTTTTGTTTGTCGTTTGTGGTTCTATTCCATTGGCATTATAAGTCAATGTAACGTCACCAGCATCGCCATTTGGATTGGTTCTCGTCCCATTATTAGCATCCATTCCACGTGCTATGACATATCGCGATCCTAATTTTTTGAAATTGAAATCAAGATCAAAATTAGAAGCGTTGTTTTTAGAAGACTGGCCACTTATCACTACATTATTGCCAATTTCTGCATGTTTCACAACAAGTTTTACATCTTTTTTTCCGAAGAATTGTAAAGATGATTTGTCCTTCATGATCAAAGTATCAATGTAAATAGTACTACTCGAATCACGATCTTGAAAAACCTTTTTTTTAGATTTATCTAAGGACAATTTTTCAATGTGAATATCTTGTGCCCAAACTCGTGGTAGTGTCGTTAGTGTTATTCCCAAGAAACTAATTAATGCGACTACTAATGTTTTTTTAATCATATGTACTCCTTACTCGTTAAGGTAATGGACAATTTTTTTCGCGGTTTTTTCTGAAGCCCCAGGAGATCCCAATTTTTCAGCTAAGACTTCATAATTTTCCAAAATACTCGCACGATGTACTGGATCCATTACTATTTTACCAATCTCTGTTTTTATATTCTCAGTTGTACATTCTTCTTGTATCAACTCAATTATAGACAGGTAATTATTTATAAGGTTTACTAATGATATGAATTTAACTTTAATTAACTTCCTAGCTAGCCATACTGATATGGGGTTAGCTCTATATACTACTACTTGGGGTACTTTCAAAATTCCAGTTTCTAGTGTCGCAGTACCTGAAGTCACTACTGCTGCATCCGCATTATTCAGTAAGTCATAAGTCTGATCAAATACAACAGGAATATCTAAGTCACCAATATATCGCTGATAATACTCTTTATTAAAGTTTGGAGCGCCAGCTATTACCAGTTGGTGTTTTGGGAAAGAGTAGGCCATTTGCAACATTGGAGGTAAAAGTTCTTCAATTTCCATTTTGCGGCTCCCGGGTAAGAGTGCAATTATAGGATCGTTTGACAAGCCATTTTGTTCCCTAAACCTATCATTGAATGTATAATTAGAGATAGCGTCTAATAAGGGATTACCGACATAATCCACATGCATGCCAAATTTTTTGTAAAAATCAACTTCAAATGGTAGAATACAAAACATGTGATCAACAATCTTTTTTATTTTGTGAACACGTCCTTGATTCCAAGCCCATATTTTAGGGGATATGTAATAACAAACTTTGATACCCAGCTTTTTAGCAAACGCAGCAATCTTCATATTGAATCCAGGGAAATCAATTAATATTACAGTATTGGGCTGGTAAGCTGCTAGATCTTCTTTTACTTTTTTAAGATTTTTAGCTATGGTTTTCAGGTTAAAAAGAACTTCTACAAAACCCATGAATGCCATCTCAGAAGTATGTATTAAGGCAGATTGATCTGCAGCTTTTTGCATTTGATCACCACCTACAATTCGAAAATCAGCTTGAGGATCTTCATTTTTTAATGCTTTTATAAGATTTGCTCCGTGCAAATCTCCAGATGTTTCGCCTGCTATAATATAATACTTCATGTACCAATCGGATTAAAATTTAAAGATAAGTAAACTTTTAGGTAGGATGCAAAAACTAAGCATTTTGCATAATGATAATTGATATATTGGAGCAATAAAAAAGGGCCTTCTGATGAAGAAAGCCCTTTTCAATTATATACCTAGTTCGATTTGGAATATACCTCCCCAAGCATTTTTATTGTTGGAAGTACTGTAATGACCATCTTTAACCGTGTAGTTTGCATTTAACTGGAATTTCAAACGGTGAGCCTTCATATATTTAGTCAAGCCTAATTCCAGAACTTCTGTTTGTACTTCGTATTTCGAGATTTGCTGATGCGGTTTCAAGTATGTGTATCGTGCGGCTACTTCATAACCTTTATTTAATAAGTATGAGGTTTGTTGGTTTAATCCCCAACCTTTGTAAGCATAAGTTTCCTCTTGTGTATCATCAGCCAATGTATTTAATGGATTATCTACATCTCTACGCATGTATTCAGCTTGGTAAGCAAAACCATTATATTTCAAAATAGCATCAGCAAATGCAGTTTTAAGCGTAAAAGGATTCGCAACGTATCTCCCTAACTGTCCACCTTCACGAATCGTACGGTCATTATAACTATAACCACCTCCAATAGATAATTTAGGTTTTTCTTCACGCTCTAAGTCACCTTCTGAATAATCTCCGTCATTTTTGAATTTTCCCATTGGTAAAAATTCTATACGTGCTGTATATGCTAATCCGTCATCTGTCGAGCTTGCTGGTCTACCTTCACCCGTAGAGATAGCAGCTTTTGCGTTGAATGGCATGTTACCAATTTTCTTACTTAGGTTAACTGACATACCAAAGTCACGGTCCAATGTCAAATTCCCATTTACTAACGAGCGATCAGAAAATTGTAGTGAGCCAGAAGAGTTTACGCGTTGTCTATTTCCAGGTAGTTTATTCTGACCGAATGAAATATAGAAATCCTCCGAGACATTGTAAAACATGACAGCATCACGTACGATATTCGGCACTTTTGAGTCGTCAAAATCTTGATCACTACGTGAGAAAGCTAATTGCACACTATACGATAATTTGGGTGTATAGATGTAGCCGTCCATACGCATACGCAAACGGCGTAGACGCGCATCAAATTTGCCGTTGTCTTCACCATCAATCACATTGCTAAATCCAGCTCTATTCTGCATTCTAAATCTGAAATTCGTGTAGAACAGTGAATCTTTCGAAGTGTATTGAATACCTTTAAAATTTAATATGGTAGCTCTGTCATCACGTTCCTGTACTTGAGCTTGCGTGTTTGACGTGATAGCCGTCAATAGTGCAATTAATGTTAGATTTTGAATAAATTTCATTTCCTTTTGTACGATTTTAAGAATGCTATGAATATTTGGTTGCTGTATTAATTAGATTTAATTGATTTCTTAATATTAATTTTACACAAAGATAAATTTTACATATAATCATTTAAAGTGATTTAGCTAATGTAATTAAGATATAATATTTACTTAACATTAACTTAACACAGATATGGCTTTAGTGTTTTAGTCATTCATTAATTCTATACCTTATGGATTTACGTAAAATTATACATATTGATATGGATTCATTTTACGCTTCGGTAGAGCAACGCGATTTCCCTGAGCTTCGTCATAAAGCTATTGCGGTAGGTGGATCTCCAGATGGCCGAGGTGTAGTAGCTACAGCAAGCTATGAGGCGCGTAAATATGGCGTGAAATCCGCTATGTCTTCACACAAAGCGATCAAACTGTGTCCTGAAATTATTTTTGTCAAGCCTAGATTTGAAGTTTATAAGGAGGTGTCAAATGCTATTCGTGCTATTTTTAGTAGATATACAGACTTGATCGAACCTTTATCACTAGATGAGGCTTATTTGGATGTGACAGATGATAAATTGAATATTGGTTCTGCTATAGAGATAGCTAAACTTATAAAAAAGTCAATAAGAGATGAATTGAATTTGACAGCGTCAGCTGGTGTATCCATAAATAAATTTACGGCTAAGATTGCGTCAGACTTTAACAAACCTGACGGATTGACTTTTATTGGACCTTCTAAGATTTTACTATTTTTAGCGGCATTACCGATAGAGCGTTTTTATGGCGTAGGTAAAATGACTGCTATGCGCATGAAGAGTCATGGAATTCATTATGGTCGTGATTTAAAGAAATTTACTAAAGAGCAGCTAATACTACTATTTGGAAAGAGTGGGGGGTTTTTCTATGAGATGGTAAGAGGTAATGATAATAGAGCCGTAAATCCACATCGAATAGCAAAGTCTGTTGGGGCAGAAGATACATTTCCTAAGGATATAATAGATCGGACTATTCTACAAAGTGAATTATTGAAATTGAGTATTAAAGTGAGTGAACGTCTCATCAAAACAAATAGAAAGGGACGAACATTGACATTGAAAGTGAAATTTGAGGATTTCACGCAACTAACTAGATCGATATCATTGAGTGGTTACTTAGATGATCATAAGCAGATATATGATGCTAGTGTCGGATTACTTAGTAAAGTGGATTTTGGGCATAAAGCTATCCGTCTATTAGGGATAAGCTTATCAAATCTTGATGACAATCGAGAGTCAGCATCATCAAATTCCAATCAGTTAAATTTATTCGGTAATAGTTAGTATACCATAGTTAATGATGCTAGCTATTACCGAATAATGAATCACTTAGTTTCGCTCTGTAGGAGGAACATATGAACAGCCACAGCCTTTACCACAACCAGTATTAGTAGACTTCTTCGGAACAAATTTTCTTATTACAAAAAATACAGAAACCACGAATAGTATAGCAATAATAATGTATTGAACGGTTAAATCCATAAGCCAATTATTTCAAAAATTGATAAGCGACAAATGCTGCTAAATACGCCAGTCCTGTCATAAATCCAGTCTGTATTGCAGTCCATTTCCAAGATCCAGTCTCTTTTCTAACGACGCCAATAGTCGCCATACATTGCATGGCGAAGGCATAGAATAATAAAAGAGAAATACCTGTTGCAAAATTATATGTAGGCTGACCAGTATTAGGATTAATTTCAGCTTTCATACGATTGAAAAGTGTCATTTTTTGTTCATCATCCTCGATATCTACTTCTTCACCTAATGAATAGACGACAGCAACTGTACCTACGAAGACCTCTCGAGCTGCAAATGAAGCAATTAAACCGATACCAATTTTCCAATCATATCCTAATGGTTCGATAACTGGTTCAATTCCTCTACCTAAGTAACCCAAGTAAGAGTATTCAGTTTTATAAGCAGATATTTCATTATCGATTTGTTCTTGTGTGAAATCAGGGTTCTCGGCGATGATGAATTTTTCAGGATCGTTGAATCTGTCATTTGGCCCAAAACTGCCTAGTACCCATAGTATAATCGAGATAGCTAAGATGATCTTACCTGCTCCTAATAAGAAGCCTAAGGATTTTTCCCAAACGGTGTTTACTACATTTCGCCAGTCAGGCATTTTATAAGTTGGTAATTCGAATATCAAATATGACTTGCGGATTGATTTTATCACTTTATTCAATATCCAAGCCGAGCCAAGCGCACCTACAATACCTAATAGATACATGCCGAACAATGTTATACCTTGCAGATTAAAGCCTAGGAAATCTTGATCTGGAATCACGAGTCCAATAATCACGATATATATTGGAAGACGAGCTGCACACGTCATGAATGGAGTCACCAACATTGTCAATAAACGTTCTTTAGGGTTCTCTATATTACGCGCAGACATTACAGCAGGTATAGCACACGCTACGCCAGACATCAATGGGATGATAGATTTACCATTAAGACCAAATGGTTTCAGCCAACGATCCATCAAGAATACTACGCGGCTCATGTATCCAGTTTCTTCCATCAGTGATATAAAGAAGAAGAGAATAATTATCTGAGGTAAGAATATTGCAATTCCACCAATACCAGCTATTATACCATTCACAATTAGATCTGCTAATGGTCCATCTCCAAGGCTACCGGCTACGAGTTCTCCAAGGCTAGCAAACATACTATCCACACTATCCATTAGAGGGCCCGACCAATTGTATATAGCCTGAAATATTAAGAAAAGCAAACCAAAAAATATAACGTATCCTAAGATGGGATGTATCAATAGATTATCAATACGTTCGGTAAGAGTTAATCTTTTATTCTCAGCTTTCGTGATAATGTTGTCCAGATCTTCAGCGATCTTGGTATGACGAATAATCGCTTCAGCTTTTTGAAGTTGCTGCTCGTTAAGTTGGTATTGAACTCGAATACGTTGTAATTCTCCGTTAGCTGTCTGAGTCGCAGTATATGACGTTTCTTTTGCCAAATGTAGCCATGTTTTATATTCCGTTGCTAATGGAAATAGCTTTTTCGCTTCTTTAAGCGGCTCTTGATATCCCGCAGGTAAGTCTAATGAACCAAAATATGGACCAACTTCGATATCAAAGTTTTGGATTAATTCTTTGACACCTTTTCCATCTCTAGCATTAGTACGGAATACTTTCGTCTGTAAATAGTGCTCGAGTTTTGAAAAATCAATATTAAGCCCTTTTTCAGACAACTCATCATCCATGTTTAATACGAAGATGGATGGAAGACCAGACTCACGTACTTGTTGATAGATGATGATGCCGCGATTTAGCGAGCTTGGTTCTGTAACAACCACCACCAAATCTGGATAATCTTCATGATTAGGATCTACGATGGTATTATATACAACTTCTTCATCCAATGAATTGGGGAATAAAGTATAAGTTCCAGGAAGATCTATAATTTTGTATTCTTTGCCGTTTTCTTTTATAATACCTTCTCTTTTCTCTACCGTTATACCAGGATAATTACCAACTTTCTGATTTAACTTGGTTATACGATTAAATAAAGATGTTTTTCCGACATTAGGATTTCCTAATAAGGCTATAGTCTTTTTAGTCATTATATTTTGTTAACAAGTATTAATGATGCCTCCGCAACTCGAATAGCAATTAAAGTATTATTTTCTATTATCTGAATGCAAATAGGACCTTTGAATGGTGCCTTTTGATTAATCTGAATACTCGCACCTGGAGTCATACCAAGTTCGAAATATTTAGCAGGCAGATCTTCACTCAAAAAGGATTCAATTCTCGCTGAATCTCCTTTTTGGAGCTTATCTAATGTGATTTTAGTTTGCATATTTTATATAAAATAGGAGCCAATTATCTATTCTTACAAAGATAATTAAAATGTCTGTTGAAGGTCATAATGGTATGTCACATAATTGTTGTATTAATTAGACTAATTATAAATTCGGTGTATATTTTTAAATAAAAAGACCCCAACATGTATTGTTGGAGTCTTGTAAATATCGTTATATAGCTAAATGTACAATTCTGTTATTCTTAATGAACATGATCTTGTTCATCATGATTGTGATCATCATGTGAATGTTCATGAGAGTGTTCGTGATGCTCTTCACTGTGTTTATGATTTGAATGATCATGATCATCGTGTGAATGGTCATGGTGATGCGAATGACCATGGTCGTGCCCATGTCCATGGCTGCTATGGTCGTGGGTTGGGAATAAGAATGTAGTCAATGAAACTATAATGCCTAAAAATACGGCCGCCATTTTTTTCTTGTTAAAATGATGATGGTCTGCAGAGCCAGATTCAAAAAGAATTGTAGTAGATATATGTAAGAAGATACCAATAACAACAGCCATTATCTTATCAAAATGTTGTGATATATTAGTAATCTCTCCACTATTGAGCACCTTACTAGTCATGAAACCTAGGGGTGTCATTGCAGCAAATATCACCATCATAATGACAATATTACGTTTGGCGATATTAGTATTCATTAAAAGACTTCCCAATGCAAATGCAGCTGGGATGTGATGGATAGCGATACCAAAAACTAATTGTGTTTGATGAGCAGCTACTAATGGCATACCTTCTAAGAATGCATGCAAACACAGACTGATCATTATTCCTAACGGAAATGATGTTTTATCATGTTGATGTATATGACCATGCTCAATACCTTGAGAAAACTGTTCTAATAGTAATTGAAATATAAATCCCCCTAAAATATATAGTCCTATAATTTCGGGACTTGTTGAGTCTGCATGGTAGACGTGCGGAATCAAATGTAGTACAGTAATAGCAAATAAATATGCACCACTGAAGGATAAAATTAATTTTAAGTAATTGGTGTTGTCACGTTTTACAAAAAAAACGGCTAATCCACTTATAAAAGCAGACAAGAATAACACAGCAATAATAAGAAACGGACTCATATAAGATGTTAATTAACTAGGGGTTTGTTTTCAAAAAAAGTCGGTACAAAACGTTTGAATAGGTAACCATTGATCAGTCCAATAGACATGCCGAGTAATGCTCCACACAGAATATCAAATGGATAATGTACACCAACATAGATTTGTGAAATAGATATTAATGCAGCCCAAAGAATACCTAGCCAAAGTGTATGCTTCCATCTACGTTTGAATAGTACGATCCAAAAAAATGCCATTGCAAAGTGATTGGTGGCGTGAGAGGAAGTAAAACTGAATCCAGATCCGCAACGTACACGCACATTGACATCATGTTTAAATTCTATGTCATTACATGGGCGAATGCGTTTTACGCTCTTTTTTATCAGTTGAGAAGATATGCTGTCGGATACAGCAAAATTAATAAGTGTACACGCGACTATTAAGACTCCTAACTTTCCGTAATGCTTGATAAAAAATATGATAATAAAGAGATAGAGTGGACTCCAAGTAAAAGGATTACGCAATATAGGTAATAGCCAGTCAAACACAGGATTACTTAGACCCTGATTAATGAATAAAAAAATCTCTTTATCTAATTCTATGATTTGTTGTAACATGATATCTTTCTCGTGTATTTTAAAGCAAATAAAAATACGTTATTATGCTATAATTGAAAAATAAAGTTTAGTAAAATACACAATGTTGCAACAAAGGTATGGAAATGATTTTTAATTATACCGAAAGAATTGTATTTTTTTTATAGAATAGCTTAAATTTGCGTATTAATATTAACCCATCTGAATATGACATTAATTAAATCAATTTCAGGTATCCGTGGGACAATAGGCGGACGCTCAGGCGAAGCACTTACCCCAATCGATATTGTGAAATTTACAGCAGCTTTTGGTAAAATTCTATTAAGCAAAAGTGATAATAAAAAAATCGTCGTAGGACGTGATGCCCGTGAATCTGGCACAATGGTAAATAATTTGGTGGTTGGTACATTGCAAAGTATTGGAGCGGATGTTATTGACTTAGGATTATCTACTACACCAACCGTCGAGATTGCAGTACCATTAGAACAAGCCGCAGGTGGAATTATCTTAACGGCATCGCACAACCCTGGACAATGGAATGCATTAAAGCTATTGAATCAAGTCGGCGAGTTCATTTCTGATGAAGAAGGTAAAGAAGTCCTAGCTTTAGGAGAAAGTTTAGATTTCGATTTCGCTGAAGTTCAAGAATTAGGAACTGTATACAATAATGACTCATATCTCCAAAAGCATATTGATGCAGTATTAGCACTAGAATACGTCGATGTAGAAGCTATCCGTAAGGCAAATTTTAAAGTAGCTCTGGATGCCGTTAATAGTACTGGAGGTATATTTATCCCTGCACTATTGGAAGCATTGGGTGTACAAACTATTTATAAAATCCACTGTGAGCCTAATGGTAAGTTTCCGCATAATCCAGAACCGCTTAAAGAACATTTAACAGATCTTTCAGCTGCAGTATTGGCTAATAATGCAGATCTTGGTATTGCAGTAGATCCTGATGTCGATCGACTAGTATTCATGATGGAAGATGGTGAGCTATTTGGTGAAGAATATACACTGGTAGCGGTAGCAGATTATATCTTATCAAATAAGAAAGGAAATACTGTCTCTAATCTTTCTTCAACTCGTGCTTTGCGTGATATTACGATCAAACATGGTGGTCAATATTTTGCAGCAGCTGTAGGAGAGGTGAACGTTGTTACTAAAATGAAAGAAGTTGATGCCGTCATTGGTGGCGAAGGTAACGGAGGTGTCATCTATCCTGCATCACATTACGGTAGAGATGCACTTGTTGGCGTAGCTATTTTACTTACTCACTTAGCAAAATTGGGTAAAAAAATGTCTGAATATCGTGCAGAATTGCCGCAGTATTATATGTCGAAAAATAAAATCACGTTGACGCCTGATTTAGATATTGATGGACTTCTAGTGGCTATGCAAGAAAAATATAAACATGAGAATCACACTACTATAGATGGTTTGGAAATTGATTTTGAAAATGAATGGGTGCATTTACGTAAATCTAATACAGAACCCATCATACGCATTTACTCTGAAGGTCCTACACCTGAAGCAGCGGAAGCAATAGCTCATAAAATTATGAATGAAATGAAAGCTATCATTGCTGGATAAGACAAAATATAATTAAAATAAAAAAGGGTGATTATTTAATCACCCTTTTTTATTTTAATTACCATCCTTCTTGTAAGGTATGTCCTCACTTTCATTGATTTCTTTATAACCTACTGAAGTTTCTGTGACCCCGTTTACTTTTGTCTCCGTATGTACTTCTACTTCTATTTTCTTTTGTTGACGAGGTTTTCTAACTATACCCCATTTCATAAGTAATTCCTTTGTTGAGTTACGTTTCAAATGTTCTTTCTCTGGTTCGCCGATTAAAAAGCCGAATGCTTCCATATTAGGTATTGCATCGAATACAACTTTAAGTGTTGCAATAAAAGGCAAAGCTAGAATTAAACCTGCTAGACCGAATAACATACCACCCAGTAGAATACCTATCACAGCCATCAATGGGTTAATGCTTACTTTACTTCCTACAATATTAGGCGTTATAATATTACCTTCTAAAAATTGAACGACCTGAAACCATGCTACAACACCAATTGCATACCATGCATTATCTTTAACAGCAAGTGCAAATAATGCTGGAAGTATAGATCCAATTGCTATACCAATATATGGTAGTAGCATTAATAAGGAAGCTAATGTGCCGAAAAACCATGCATATTCGATCCCCATAAGCATTAATCCACCTGTATTTAGAATAGCAACGATACCCATTACGGTAACTAAGCCAACCAAATAACTCTGCACGACTTCGTAAATCTTATTTAACACGTGATTAACTTTCCCTTGCGGAGAGGATTTAAACGCTTTAAAGAAAAACTCTCTAAAAAAGTCTCTATAATAAAGCATGAAAAAACTATAAAGAGGAACCAATACTGCACTTGCGAGCATATTACCTAATGACCCAAAAGTCGATGTAATCATTCCAGCTGCATTTTCCAAAGATTTGTTACCCTGCTCTTGAAGCTTTTCCATTACCTGATTTCGTTCTATTCCGAATTTTTCTTGTAGCCATAGTTGTCCATTTTCCAGTACAGTTAATACTTTTCCTGTAATCGCCGTCGCATCCTTTCCGATAATTATACTTTGGTGTACAATAAACCAGATAATACCCGAAATTAGACTGATAGCTATTAGTACAGACAAAAGAGCTGATACAGCTTTACCCAATCGCAGTCTTTCGAATAATCTAGCTAGCGGGAATAAGGAGATTGAAATCAAAGTAGCAAATAGGATTGGTAAAATGACTCCTTGTGCTACATACAAAATCGCAAGAATCAAAACTAATGCAAGTAGGCTTGCTGCTAATTCTATTGAATACGGTTTTTTTCCAGAAGATTGGTCCATATAAATAATTAGTTAAGTTGTTTATTATTGGCCTTATTCCAAGATATAATATAAATCATGGAAATAAAAATCATGATAGCATTAGCGTATAAAATCAATGGTATACGTGAAATAATATCTTGATAAACGTAGCCGGCAAAAAGCGCGCCAAAACCTATTCCAATCTCTAGAGCTATATACATTGTGGCCATTGCACGACCTCTATATTCAGGTAGCGATAAATCTATAGTCCATGCATTGAGTGCAGGAGATAGAATACCTGTACCAATGCCGTATATACTAGCGCCAATCATCAAACCCGATACAGTAGTGCCGTAGCCAATAAAAAATAAAGAAACAGCAATAAATATAAGCCCTACAAACATTACCTTGATGCGACCATATCGATCAGCAGATTTTCCGGATATGAATCGTATAGCTACAGACGCCATGGTGTATGCAGCAAAGAACATACCCTTATTTGCAATACCTAAGTGGTCACTCCAATCCGGTATTAATGTTAATATAACACCATATGCAGAATATGAAAATAGCGTAACAATTCCTGCGGGGATTGCTCTAACCTCAATCAGATCCGCTTTAGAAATAGCTAACATGCTGCGGTTAAATCTAGTTTTAGTCTTCAACGTCTCTGCCATGTTGTAAACAATGAGGATGGATAATAAGGCTACGAAAGACGAAAAATAAAACATCGAGTTGATGGAATACGTCATAGCAATATAGCTACCAATTGCCGGACCTAATGCCCCACCTATACTGAAACATAATCCGTGCATGCCTAATGCTTCTCCCCATCTATTGGCAGGTATAATATCTGCTATATATGCAGAAGTAGCTGTCGGTTTAAATCCAGTTGAAAACCCGTGGAGAAGTCTTAATAAAAAAAAACCAGCCACAGTAGTGAGTATTGGATATAAGAATCCGCATAATACACAAACACTGGATCCTATGGCCATGACAGGTACACGACCCCATTTATCCGTCAAACGACCACTAAATGGTCTTGATATACCTGCGGTCAATGTAAATAATGCTATGATCAAACCTTTATGCTCGCTACCTCCGATAGATGATAAGTAATTTGGCAATTCGGGGATTATCATATTGAAGCTCGCGGAGAACAACAACGAACTTAGACAAAGCAATGCAAATTGAATAGTATATATAGAAGATTCTTGACTTGCTAGCATGCTTATTTTGTTAACTTTTGGCGAGCTATCTCCGTACAGAATATTGTGGTAGCGACAGCTACATTTAATGATTCAGCGCGGCCAATGCGTGGGATGGTTATTGCTCGATCAATTTTGGATAGTAAATCAGATCGGATTCCATTGCCTTCATTACCCATGATAATCAAACCTTCATTTTCAAAGTTTGTTTCATATATAGATTCCCCATTTAAAAGTGCTCCAAATGTCGTTAATGGCGAATCAATGATTAATGGTTCAATATCGGTATATAGTATATTAATTCGCGATAATGAGCCCATCGTAGCTTGAACTACTTTCGGGTTGAAAGCATCTACTGTACCAATTGAACAGATTATATTTTCTATTCCGAACCATTCTGCTGTTCGAATAATGGTACCTAAATTGCCTGGGTCTTGAATATCATCCAATACAAGAGTATGTTTACCTCTCAAGTTCAAGGTTTCTACTGTTGCTGATGTTGGAATATTGACAAGAGCCAAGGCACCTTGTGGAGATTTCAGACTCGATATTTTTATAAATTCTTTTTCAGATATTTCTTCTACCTTTATATTTTGTGGGAGAGACCCCAATTTTGATAGTGCCTGAGTTGTACAATAGATTTTCTCTACATTATATGTAGAATGAACGAATTCTAGGATTGATTTAATTCCTTCAACAATAAAAAGTCCATGCTGTTGGCGAAATTTTTTCTGTTGTAGGGAGTTGATTAAACTTACTTGAGCTTTTGACAACATTGATTCAATGGATAAAGAAAAAAGAATATTATTTTTTGCAAGTATAACATTTTTGTTCCTAATATTTGAGTCGTGCCGCTCAGCAAAATATTTGGATGATGACCAAGCGTTAGTAGCTAAGGTGGAAATAAATGGTGTACCTGCGCATCTTAAAGAGCAAGCTTCTCAATATATTTCTAATGAAATAAGACCAAACTCAAAACTTAATCTAACAATTTATAATACATTTAATACAAAAAATGGGCGCTACAAAACGGATAAAATTCGTCAAGTAGGGGAGTCTCCTCGGATATTAGACTCAGTACTAGTGGAGTTGTCAGGAAACCAAATTCAACAATTCTTACAAACGAAGGGCTATTTTAACGCTCATATAAAGCCTGAAATCTTTCTACGACGCAAAAAAGCTTATTTATATTTTCAAGTAGAAACTGGAGATCATTACATTATTCAAGATAAAAATATTGAATTCGAGAACAAAGATCTGGAGACTATATACCAAAATGAAGTATCACCCCAATTCCAACTTAAAAAAGGTGATGTGTATGATGCTTCTAAGTTATCCGAAGAGCGTGAACAGTTATATATAGCTGCTCGTAATAATGGATACTATGATTTTCTAAGGCAGTATGTACGTGTAGGTGTAGATACTAATTTGAATGGTAATTATGCAAACTTACTGATGAAAGTCAGAAACGCAGATTCCACAAATTTAGAACAGTATCGTATTAATCAGGTTACATTACATATTCTTTCAGAGAATAAATTAAAAAATCCAAATCTTTATATAGATTCATTGCGCAATTTGCGGTTTTTGGATGAAACTGCAAATTATAAATTAAGGCCTATCGAACGATATATGTTCATTCGCTCAGGTGATATGTATAGTTTGAAAAATGAGAATCTGGCATACGATAGACTGTATGAAATGAATGGATTTCGTGCTGTAAAAATAACTTACGAAAAAAATGACGACAACACGCTCAATGTAGGTTACGAGCTTACACCGAGATCTTTGATGGCCAATCAAGTCGAAGGTGAATATACATTTAGTTCTGGTATGAGTGGCTTTAACATAGGTAATACATTCTCTCATCGAAATGTATTTGGTGGATCAGAGCTATTGGAAGTTAAATTGCGATACGGTGTGTTATTTGACCCAAGATTAGATGGAGTACTATCAGACAAAATATTTAATAATGATTTTCAAGTAGGGGTTAACTTAGTTGTACCAAGACTTATGACACCTTTTGAAGTATCAAGTACTGGAACATACGGTCTCCCAAGAACTACATTCTCCAGCAGTCTTCAAATTTTCAATCAAGATAAGACTTATTCAAATAGATATTTTATCAATACGTTAAATTACACATGGTGGCAGTCTAGAAATCTGCAGCATAGTTATACACCGTTGGTACTCGAATATCGACAAGGTCGATTTGACCCAAGCTTTGAGCAAACTTTAATAGACGAAGGTTATCGATTGTATGTGGAGTCTAATAATAGACAATACTTCGGATTAGGTTCTCAATATGCCGTATCCTGGAATGCGCCTAAGTTACAACGTCTAGAAGACTTCTCATTTTTCAAAGGTACAATTGACTTAAGTGGTAATTCATTAGGCTTGCTAAGTAATTTATTTCGATTCAAAAAGAATCAGGACGGCCTAAATACACTTTTCGGTGTGACTTATTTGCAGTACATCAAGGGTGAGGTGGATTATAGAAAATATACATATTTTGGTGGTAATAGGCAGTTTGTGTTTAGATTCAATGGTGGTGTAGCAGTTCCATATGGTAATAACTCCGAGTTATTAATATTCGAAAAAAGCTTTTTTGCAGGAGGTATGAATGGAATTCGGGCATGGCAAGCTCGTACATTAGGACCTGGAAATTATAACCGTGAAAATTTACCTGAGAGCCTTCGACTCAATCTACGTAATTTGGATCAATTGGGTGAGGTTAAATTAGAAGCTAATTTTGAATATAGATTCCGTTTGCTTGATAATTTCTTGGGAGCAAAGATGAATGGAGCAAGCTTCGTAGATATGGGGAATATATGGCGTTTGCGTGAGAACGAGCTAAATCTTAATGGTGAGATGAAGTTTGATAAACTTTTTTCTCAAATAGCCATCGGTACTGGATTTGGATTACGCTTTGATATGGACTATTTCACTATGAGACTTGATGCAGGTTTGAAAGTAAAAGATCCACAATTTACAGGTAGTAATCAGTGGGTGGTCAAACACCTATTCAATGCTGGTGAATTTAAGACAAATTACTTTCAGACACACCGACCTGATCGCTACAGTCTTATTCAATATAATTTCGGTGTGGGGTTACCTTTCTAATGCTAGAAAAGTTTCCCAATGATTTCTAACGCACTCTCAATAATCTGTGATACACTCAGTCCTTTAGAAAAGGAAAAATAGCCATATATAATTGCCAAAACTATAAATGTGCTTAATAATTTCTTTGCGGCATAAGCCATGAGTAATATTAAGGCTGGTATAATTATTAACAATAATCCGTTAATTTTCACTGGCGTAATATCATTATCTTTTTTATATAAGAAATAAAGTTTGCCTGTAGATTTATCTTGATTTTTGTGCTTGAAATACACAAAGGTAGATTTCTCAATAGGTTGTGAAGGGACACCAACACCGTCGTTGAAATCAAGCGTCTGTTCGAAACCGTTGATGGTGAATTTAAATACACCATTAATGTGGTCTAGAGCATTCTCAAGCGAATCTACAGCTATGATAGCAACCTTACCATTCGAAGTAATATGTTCTTTAATAATAAAATTATTTATACGCTGCTTATTATTTTCAGCGGATGCGCTAATCATGAATAACATGCAGAGCGCTATATATATTAATCTCTTCATTACCCTTATTTTGCGCAATTATACTAAAATTAATAAATGATAAGTCTAAAAGGTAATTTTTAATGTTTAAAATATTTTTATAAAATACTTATACTTCGTACATTTGTCTCAATAAAAAAATAGTATATAAGATTATGGAAAATACAGCAGCGCAAAGACAGCCAAAGAAAACGGACAACAATGCTAATCAAACGCATTACTATGTTACATTAACGGTTGCAATTATTATTGGTTTGTTTGGTGTTTTTGTACGATTTCTACCGGATGAAGTATCTGCATTAAATCAATATACTTCGTTATTTTCGATTATAGCTAATATTGCTATTATTATAGCTTCATTCATTGCTTTTAAAGTAGTGTTTGGCATTTTAGGTTTCGGAAACAAAAAATAAGTTTAAGCATTTTAATATCCTATTTATTATAGCAAAGGCCGTATCTATCCGATACGGCCTTTTTTTATTTTCAATAAATACTGTCTTAAATGTTATATCTATTATTTAACCATATTTTGTATTAAAAATTCAATTTAAACTTAATTCTATTAAAATAATTTCAATAAAAATTAAAAATTGTTATGAAATTTGTTTTTTAATGTTTTACTTTGTGTCATTAGTAAAAATTAGAAATAAAAAACAATTAATATATTATGTGTGGTATAATTGGAGCATTCGATTTAATTCAAGAGACAGGCAAGATTAGAGCCCAAGTTTTAGAAATGTCTAAACGTATTCGTCATCGTGGACCAGATTGGTCAGGTATTTTTAGTTCAGCAAATGCTATATTGGCACATGAGCGTCTTGCTATCGTAGATCCACAATCTGGAAGTCAACCGTTGTATAGTCCAGATGGACAGGTTGTACTCGCGGTTAATGGTGAAATCTACAATCATCAAGAATTAAGAAATTCCTTACCACATTATAATTTTTCAACTAATTCGGATTCAGAAGTAATTTTAGCTTTATATCTAGAAAAAGGTCCATCATTCGTTGAAGATTTGAACGGTATCTTTGGGTTTGCACTTTATGATGCACGCAATGATTCGTTTTTCGTAGCACGAGATCATATGGGGATTATTCCTCTTTATTATGGTACAGATGAATTGGGTCAATTTTTTGTAGCTTCAGAATTAAAATCGTTAGAAGGCTTTTGCTCAGTTATAGAGCAGTTTCCTCCGGGACATTATATTGATAGTAAGCTAGGTATTAAGCCACAGCAATGGTATAAGCGTGATTGGGAAACGTATGGATCTGTAAAGGACAATACTACTGATATAGATATTTTGCGTGATGCTCTCGAAGCTGCGGTACATCGTCAGTTAATGTCTGATGTTCCGTATGGTGTACTATTGTCAGGAGGTCTAGATTCATCTGTCATTGCAGCGATTACAAAAAAGTTTGCAGCTAAACGCGTCGAATCTGGTGATAGGGAGGAAGCGTGGTATCCTCAATTACATTCCTTTGCTGTAGGATTGAAGGGTGCACCTGACTTAGTAGCAGCAAAAAAAGCAGCTGAACACATTGGTACTATACACCATGAGGTGAATTTTACTATCCAAGAAGGTATTGATGCTATACGTGATGTGATTTATCACTTAGAGACTTACGATGTAACTACTATCCGTGCGTCGACTCCTATGTATTTATTAGCTCGTGTTATCAAGTCAATGGGTATTAAGATGGTGCTATCAGGTGAAGGTTCTGATGAGTTATTTGGTGGGTATTTATACTTTCACAAAGCTCCGAATGCACAAGAGTTCCATGAAGAGACAGTTCGTAAGCTGAAAAAACTCTATTTGTACGATTGTTTAAGAGCTAATAAATCATTGGCAGCATGGGGAGTGGAGGGGCGAGTTCCTTTCTTAGATAAAGAATTTATGGATGTGGCAATGACTTTGAATCCGTCAGATAAAATGATTAAAGATGGTCGTATGGAAAAGTGGGTTGTTCGCAAAGCATTCGAAGATTACCTGCCCCAGAGCATCGCTTGGAGACAAAAGGAACAGTTTTCAGATGGTGTAGGTTATAGTTGGATCGATACATTGAAAGAGCAGGCTGAATCTAAAGTATCGGATAGTGAATTTGCAGCAGCAGCTGAGAAATATCCTACAAATACACCCAAAAATAAAGAAGAATATCTATATCGCACGATCTTCGAATCTCACTATCCTTCTGAAGCTTCAGCTAAAACTGTACCATCGGTAAAATCTGTAGCGTGTAGTACGCCAGAAGCTTTATTATGGGATGTATCATTCCAACATCTGAATGATCCTTCTGGTAGAGCTGTAGCTAGCGTTCATAATGAAAGTTATGATAAAGTAGGAGTTGAAGACATCGTATCTTAATAAAAATAACTCGTTAAATAGAAGTGTTTTTAAAAAGGTTTAATAATATTTGTTTAAAATCAGTTATTACTATATCTTTGTAGCAGATTAGAAGAAAACACTTCTATCACGATCCTGAATAGCTCAGTTGGTTAGAGCATCTGACTGTTAATCAGAGGGTCGCTGGTTCGAGCCCAGCTTCAGGAGCATATTTCAAACCGGCAATACTGCCGGTTTTTTTTTATTATCTAAGATTACTAATATGAGTTTAGTTATTGTTGGTACGGTTGCATTCGATGCAATCGAGACACCATTCGGAAAAACAGATAAGATCGTAGGCGGTGCGGCTACTTTCGCAGGTTTATCGGCATCATTTTTATATGATAATGTTAAGTTGATTTCTGTTATAGGTGAAGACTTTGGTGATAACATTAATATTATCAAAAATAAAAATATAGATACAGAAGGTGTAGAAGTGATTGAAGGTGGAAAATCTTTCTTCTGGTCTGGTAAATATCACAATGATATGAATAGTCGTGATACGTTAGTTACTGAATTAAACGTATTGGCTGACTTTGATCCAAAGGTTCCTGCTTCTTATAATGATTGTGAGTACTTATTATTAGGTAATCTTACACCTAAAGTACAAATGGATACATTAGATCGCATGACTACTAAACCTAAATTAGTTGTACTAGATACAATGAATTTTTGGATGGATGTAGCATTAGAAGATTTAAAAAATGTTTTAACTAAAGTTGATGTATTGACTATCAATGATGGTGAAGCTCGTCAGTTGTCAGGAGAATACTCTTTAGTAAAAGCTGCTGAGAAAATCCTAGAAATGGGACCGAAATATTTAATCATCAAGAAAGGTGAGCACGGTGCATTATTATTTGGTGAAGGTCAAATATTCTCAGCTCCAGCGTTACCATTAGCTGATGTTTTTGATCCAACAGGAGCAGGTGATACATTTGCAGGTGGTTTTATTGGTTATTTAGCTAAAGTAAAAACAGTCAACTTTGCTAACATGAAGAATGCTATAATCTATGGTTCAGCTTTAGCTTCATTCTGTGTTGAGAAGTTTGGTACAGATAGATTGCAAGAATTGACGCAAGAAGAGATTGCTGCTCGTATTAAACAATTTGTTAAGCTTACTGCATTTGATATCAACGCATAATTAGAAACTAAGCGTTTTTACATAAAAAAAGATTTAAGGTAATCGCCCGATTACCTTAAATCTTTCAAATACGTTGTCAGCATGTGGTGCATCTTTCATCTCAGCTGTTAAATCTTGACCAGCCCAGTGCTCATAATGCATTCCATTTCGCCACATCCTACTCGTCGTGACGTCATATATATATCCTTTATAGGCCACCCATATATCAGGTTTATCTTGGCCGTTGCGTAAAGCTAATTGACTTATTGTATATATCGGTAGTGCCAAATGGTCCTCTGATGATGTTATCATAAAGCACAAATCTACAATCAAAAAGTTACATTTTATATGATGAGAGAGTTTTTTTCATTATACGTCGAGCAACATGAATACGTGTCTTAACGGTACCGATAGGGATATTTAGATGCTCTGAAATTTCATGGTATTTATAACCTTCGTAGTACATCGTGAAAGGCTTATAATAATCGTCCGATAGATTCGTTAGTGCTGTATTTATATCTTCCATCATGAATTTATTTTCGCCTAAATTCTTGGTAGCAGACACCACTAAGTTCATCGAAGAAATTTCTTCTTCTTTGGTAATGAAACTATTAGATTTTGTGATTCTTCTGTAATTGTTTATAAACGTATTCTTCATAATGGTATACAGCCAACCTTTTAAATTCGTTCCTTCACGGAAATTTTTAAAATAGGTGATTGCTTTAAGAAGTGTGTCCTGAACCAAATCATTGGCATCATCATGATCTTTTGTAAAATTACGGGCATACAGCTTTAAGGAATCTGAATGCTTAATCACAAGGGTGTTAAATTCAAGTTTGTTCATGGTGTCTAGATTTAAAGTTATACCACTTACGCCAATATCTGATTACTATGAGGTAATCTTTAATAAAATCAACGTATTGTTTAAGTTTATAATGAACTACGGTTCATACTTGGTATAATGCAAACACCGTGCAATTTTTTAATGATTATTATTAAATATTTATTTATAGTTATTAAAAATAGCTTGAAATTCGATTTTAGACTGGTAGGAAGGGGGAAAGTAAATTAAATATTTATAAAAAGTAAATATTTTGTAGTTATCAAACTACAAAATATTTACTTCGCGCTCAAGTTGTACTTGAAATTTGGCATCAACATCCTTAATAATTTCAGTGGATACCTTGTATATATCTGCGCCCAAAGCTTCTCCAATATTAGTAATCACTAATGCCTGGTTTTTCCAAATTGCTACTTGGCCTACAGTTTTTCCTTTCCAGCCACACTGCTCGATGAGCCATCCTGCAGCAAGTTTAGCAGAACTTTCATTTACCGTATAGAACACAATATTCGGGTAATCTTTTAGTAATTCTTGTACTTTATGCTTACTTACAACCGGATTTTTGAAAAAACTTCCTGCATTACCAACCATGCTTGGGTCAGGTAATTTTTCTACGCGAATATGTGAGACTACTTCAGCGATATCTTTTATCGTTGGATTGGAGATACCTCTTTTAGCCAATTCAGATTCGATCGCTCCATAGCTTGTGTTGATAGGAGTGCGCATATTTAATTTATATGTCACCGAGAGAATAATGAATCTTCCTTTATATTTTGTCTTGAAAATACTATCTCTATAAGTGAAATCACATTCTTGATTTGTAAATGTTCGAAAGTCACCAGTTAACGTGTCGAAAGCTCGACAACTGAAGAACACATCCATTAGTTCGATGCCATATGCGCCAATATTTTGGACTGGAGATGCACCCACTGTCCCTGGTATCAAGGCCATATTCTCAATTCCCGGAAAATTATGATTGACACAGTACCATACTAAATCATTCCATACCTCTCCACCCGCAGCTGTGATATAAATATTATTACCTTCTATAAAGTGCTGAATACCTTTATTACTAATTTTTAATATAGTACCCTCAAAATCTTGTGTGAAAAGTACATTACTACCACCACCTAGTACAAAAAACTTATCCTGAAATAAACCTTGCTTAAATAATAAAACTAAATCTTCTTCTTTTTGAAGATCAATAAACTGTCTAGCTGTTGCGTGAATACCGAATGTATTAAATGGTTTCAGCGAAATATTTTTTTGAATGTTCACAAGTAACTGTTTTTGACTTTTTCTCTCAAATATTTAAATATTATACTATATTTAGATATATACTCTTGTAAATATAAGATAAACCAAGGTGTAACAACAAACATATTTTGATAGTTATGGCTAAAAGTGCTGATGAGAAGAGGATTAAGATACTAGAGACTGCGAAGAAACGTTTTGCGCATTATGGTATGGCAAAGACTACTATGGCAGAGATTGCTAAAGATCTAGCTTTCTCTAAGGCTTTGTTGTATTATTATTTCCCGGATAAAGTATCATTGTATACCGCTGTCATTGAACATATTATCGAGGAGACCAAGTCGTCGATTGAAGATTGTATTTCAAAAACTACGGATGAATTAGCTGCTATCAATCTGCTTTTAGAAAAAAGTATGGAATTCAAGAAGCGTTATTTTTATCTTTTAGAATATACTTTTTTGATTCGTAAAGACTTGCCTGCAGATTTAGATAGATTGATCTTTAAATCTTTTGGTAGTCATGAAGATATGATCCAGTCTATACTTGAAAAAGGGGTGACTGCAGGAAGACTTATACCGATGGATACTCATGAGAATGCACGATTATTCATGTGTTCTACTTTGGGAATGCGTATGTCTTTTTTAAAAGATTTCAAAAGTGACTTCATTCCAGATATGTCGGAATTTGACGCTATCCTAGATATGCAGAAGAAATTGGCTACAATTTTTATCAGAGGTTTACAGGTGTAACTTTAGTTAGAATATGATTTACAATCATACTTGCATGGATTCGGCTATTCTCAATAAACCAAAGGTGCGTGTTCAGACCTCCACAGACTACGCCAGCCAAGTATAATCCCGATACATTAGTCTCCATAGTTTGTGGATTGTGAACAGGAATACAAGGGGATTCTTCTGGAATTGCTATTTTTAGATTTTTGAGGAATTCAAAATTTGGTTGGTAGCCAGTCAATGCTAACACAAAATCATTTTCCAGCTCTATTTGACCTTCTGGTGTTTTTACGAAAACTTTATCAGGCGATATTTTTGTTATTTCACTGTTATAATAAACACCAATGGAACCTTCTGCAATTCTATTTTCAATATCAGGTTTTACCCAATATTTCACGCGATGACTAATCTCATTACCTCGAATTACTAGAGTAACTTTCGCTCCTTTACGATATGTCTCTAGCGCAGCGTCTATAGATGAATTACTAGCGCCTACTACGACTACATTTTGATTAGCATAGTAATGCGGGTCACTATAGTAATGTCGAACTTTAGGAAGCTCTTCGCCTTGGATGTTCATCATTTTAGGTATATCATAGAATCCTGTTGCTACGATGACATGCTTAGCTTTATATGAATTTTTGGTTGTTGTGACAATGAATTCGTTTTGAGACTTTTCACAACTCAATACTTCTTCGAATAAACGTGTGAAAAGTTTGAATTTTTCATGTACTCTACGGTAATATTCGAGAGCTTCTGCACGTTTCGGTTTAGGCAATGTCGTGACGAATGGAGTATCACCAATTTCTAGTAGTTCGGCCGAAGAAAAGAATGTCATATTCACTGGATAATTAAAAAGCGAGTTTACAAGACATCCTTTCTCGATAATAATATAGCTAAGTCCAGCTTTTTGTGCCTCGATGGCGCAAGCAATTCCTATTGGTCCAGCACCAATAATTAGTACATCATAATTAGCTTCTACCATATATTTATTTAATCTTGTCTTGTAAGAATTCTGTACATACTTTTTCGATATCTAGGGATATTTTAGCTAGAAATTCCAGTTGATCAGCAATTAGTCGAGCCTCTTCAGAATTATTTGATTTGCTCTCTATTCGTTCTATTTTTAGCGTAATTAAAAATGAAATATTATCCTCCTCTTGCAGCGATTCGATAGACTTCTCGATGTGCTGAAGAGCTTTATATAAAGTCTTCAAATGTTCGTTGCTAAAATGTTGAATATCGGCATTATTCAATTGTGTGAGTAAGGTTGCTGAGTATGAACTTAAAATATGGTTCAGAATCACAAATTTATTAACCATGTTCGTACCTTTTTGACGCCATTTGGGCTCCGTGATCATCCGTTGAAAGGTAGATCCCATATTTGCCGATGATATATACACCTCC
>JAZQRD010000091.1:0-22515 GCA_045629405.1 Sphingobacterium sp.
CTCAGCTCTATCACTGCTAACCTTCGCTATGTTATACATTACACCCTTAAAAGAGCTTTGATTATTAAATATTACAACTTTCATTTCATCTTCTTGATTATTTTTAATAATTCTGAAAATGCTGCTTCAATCTTCCCTAGCATTTGAAAATAGTCTTCAATATTTTTTAGCGTTTTAGAGCTAATGTTCCTATTATCTTCAAGATGTTTCTGATTAGTGAAGTAAAACGGAATTGATGGCTCAAGTGAATTTCTAACCTTAGCTAAATTGGTACCTATTGAATCCAGGGCCTTTATAAGTTCCACAGTATTACAAAGCATGATGTTGGACTCTTCAATAACCATTATTCTAACAATCTTTGATTTGCTCATGCCTAAGCTTTTAGCTAATTCCGTGAACTTCATGTGTTCAGCTGAGCTAAGAGATAGATAATATCTTCCTCTTGATTCTCTGTATTTGGCAGGTAATTTAGATGGTTTATTTTTCATACTAAAAATGTTTTAGCGCTTTAAAAAATTATTGAAGGAATGATATTTACTACCAATTTTATCTACTAGCATCTCGTTAAAGTCTTTGTATCCTAGATATTGATTTGAACGGTCTAGGGCATGTGGTATAGCATTTATAATATTACTAGTAGCTTGCCTTCCCGCTTTATCGTTATCTAGAAATAGTTCTATTTGTTTGATGTTCTTAATTCTATCAATCGTTTTATTTAATTGTGCTATAGAGTTAAGTACATAAATCGTAGGAGATACCTCGGCAGTATTTGTGTGTTTTAGCCAGCTCAAGTAATCCATGTAACCCTCAAATACGGCAGCATGATTTTCATCAGATCCTGGAATTATTGAAATTCCTTTAGCCCCAATACTACTTTTAAAACCTTTAATGGTGGTGAATTCAAAATTCTTATGCTCATTTTGCCAGCCTATGGCATAATAGCTTGTCAAGGAGTCTTTATTCATGTGGTTTTTATAATATACTTCATGAAGGTGCTCTTGTGCTACGTCATAAATCCCTCTAGATTCTAGGTATTTAGTAAGCAAGAAGTTTGTTCCTAGAGGTTTGGTCTTAACAAGTTTAAAGGCATAGTCTTGAGACTTTTGAATATCTAAATTCTGTGGTAAGGAATTATTAATTGAGTTGATGGGTCGTGTATTAAGGGCCTTACGCATTTCAAGAAGCACTTCTCTAAAAGAAAGCTCAGGCCAGTAAGCCAGGGCTAGCTGAATAATGCCACCACCGTAAATCCCTGAATGGTTGGCGCCACCTCTATCAATCCATTTACCTCCATCATCCCAAACGCTAAAAGAGGGTGTGGATTGAGAAGTTTGCCGTAGCATGCTATGATAAAAAAGTTCTTTACCAGATTTCTTTACGGGAAAGTGTCCTAGGGCGGCAAGAAAATCTGAAATCCGTATATTTTGAAATTCTTCAATATTAACATATGTTGACATGTTTAATGATTTATTAATAAAAGATGTTATTTTTCTATCTTTCCTTAGCCCTTGATATGCTGTTAGTAAAGCATATATGCTTAGAGAATAGGGCTGTCCGCAATAGATTTATAAGTGTCCACTAGAAATCTAGAGGATCTATTGCCATAATTTCATTTTAATTTTTATTCGGAACTACTCACGTCAGTCTGTACAGACCGGGTTTTCACCTGCCAATGTGCTTTCAGTATATTGAATAGAATCTATTCTCACTTTCACAAAATTTCCTTTTTAATTAAGGATAATGCTTCGTTCCTGGCTGTCAAAGAACATCATTGAATCATTCTCACAATGATTGCTTAATGGATGTAAGCTTTGGCTATTCTGCTTTAGCTTGGCTATTTTGTTCTTATGCATTATTAGAAATAGGTTTTTATTAATTTTCATTAGGCTATGCTTTCTGATTTAATCATATAACTATAGCGCTTTAGGAGTTAACCATTTAAGTGTTTGTTTAATAATTGAAACTTTTAAAACATATTTCTTATAATTTTTATCAAATCAAAATATTATATGCTTTATCAAACAGTGAAAGGGGGTGAAAAAAAGAGTTCACCCTAGGGATGTTTTTTTTTATAAAAACTTATAAGTCAGTGTTTAAATGTTTTTTATGTTACTGGTTTTTATTTAGCGAAAAGTGAAAATTCGCCCTTAGCCATAGCAAACTATCAATCAATAGCCATTAACATAATGTTTCAGAGTTCATAGTTTATTTACTTAAACCTCATATAATCTTTATATTCCAATCCTAGTTTTGTGGCAATCAAGATTTATTAAAAAATGAAAAAACTATCAATTCTTTTAGCCCTGATAGGCCTGCTGAATTTCGATGCTAAAGCGCAGATGCCATCTGATAATGGGATAATGAGATTGGATGAATTTCGATATCCTAAAAAACGTGAGATTATTAATATTCCAAATGTAAATGGTTTGACTGTTTTGAAATGTGACTTTCATATGCACACCGTGTTTACAGATGGTCATGTATGGCCAAACGTCCGTATTGGGGAAGCTTGGAAGGAAGGTTTAGATGCGATCTCTTTCACAGAACATGTGGAATATACACCACATTCCGAGGATGTTAAAGTTGGTAATTTAAGACCACATGAGTTAGCTAAAACCTTAGCCGCGGAGAACAACATAATTCTGATAAAAGGTACCGAGGTAACACGTAATACTCCTCCCGGCCATTTCAATGCACTATTTATTCAAGATGACAAGAACCTTGTTGCTGATCGCGCTAGTGATTTAGACGAAAAAGCGATACAAGCTGTAGTTGATCAAAATGCATTTATTTTTTGGAATCATCCCGGATGGAAAGCTACCCAAATTGCTGGCTCATATGAGTGGATTCCATTTGTTGAAAAAATGTACCAAGAGAAAAAGTTACATGGTATTGAAGTGGTAAATGGATTTGGATTTCACAAAAAAGCATTAGACTGGGCATTAGATCGTAACTTGACCGTGATAGGTAATACTGATATTCACAATCTAATAGCGCACGATTATGACATTGAACGTGAGGGTGTGCATAGAACGATGACACTTGTGATGAGTAAAGATAGATCTGCTGAAGCAATTCGTGAAGCCTTAGAGAAAGGAAATACGGTAGCATGGTCTAGTAATTATTTATTTGGTAAAGAAGAAAATGTACGGAATTTATTCCATGCATGTGTAAAATTCAGTAGTGCATACCACGAAAAAACCAATGCTCAAGGAAAGAAGACAAAATACTATGAATTATCAAATAATAGTGATCTTCATTTTGAATTGCACCTAAAACAAGGCAATGGAACACAAAAAGTAATTTTATATCCCCAATCGACACAAATCATTACTGCTTCAGGCAATCAGTCAAAGCTAACCTATGAAGTAGTATCAACTTATATCCGAAGTGATCAGCATCTAAAAGTCGATTTAAGTTTATAATTATTTATTGATATGAAATTTTACAAACCAATTCTTTTATAGCTTAGCATTACTGAGACAAATAATGTTCTAGCAAGTTGCGTCTGGCGTATACCTGTAAGTTTATTCGTGCTAATTTTAGCGTGAGTTCGATTTATAGGTAGCAGACGCATCTTAAAAATGGCGGTTTTTTTCATTAGAATTATCTTCCGGAATCGTCAGTATGATTATATCATCGACATAACTGGGCGTCATAATATACATTAGCTAAATTTCGTATTTTATTGTCAAATTCTCTCAATTAATACAATTCACTGAAATATGCACTACTACCTTATCCCGCGAGGTATACCTCTTTTTTGATCCAAGTAACGGCCAAGTTGAAGGATGAGTGAATCTAATAAAAATATAAAAAGAAAAATGTACGGAAGGGCAGGGTTTCAGCTTTTGAGGAAAATGATACTTGCAAGATCAGCATAATTCACCAGAATTGACGAAGAACCACTTTGCCGTGGAATAATCAATTGCAACCATATTGGTCCCAATTTGTAGAATAAATTTTTCATTTTCTTTCTTATAAAGAACTTGATAAGCAAAGGAAGGATCCGAATTCCAGATTTGCTCAGGAATACTTAAAATATTTGTTTCCTCAACAATTGGAAATTCATCCTTTAAATTATTATAAATTATCCCAAAAATTACACTTTAGGAAGGTTAGATTCAAACTATTAAATGTAGTGTTAATTTCCCTTATGAGAATGCAATTTCTATTAGCAAGTGTAATCGGTAATTCTGAATTACCGATTACATAAACTTATTAATGTGTCATATATATTTCATATCCTTTAAAAATCTTTATCTTACTTAGTAAGCTATCTATAATATCGACGTCTATAGGTTCATTTTGTTAAATGAAAGAATTTGAGAACATACAGGCTTTTATTGAGGAAGAAAAACACTTACTATATAATCATCCACTTTATAGTAAGATTAAAACATTAAAACATTTACAAAAATTCACAGAAGTACATGTTTTTGCGGTTTGGGATTTCATGTCTCTTCTCAAAGCATTACAAATTGAACTCACTTGTGTCACTATTCCTTGGTTTGCGTCTGAATATCCAAACACTCGCTATTTGATTAATGAGATTGTTTTGGCAGAGGAATCAGATACATCTATAGATGGCAGAAGATTAAGTCATTTTGAAATGTACATCGATGCTATGGAATCTATGGGATCTAATACAAACTATATTAAGGATTTTTTGACTAATGTTAAAAAATCAAATGATATATTCCAAAGCATTGAAAATTTAGATATTGATATTAGGATTAAAGAGTTTCTAAAGTTCACCTTCCAAATAATTGAAACAAAAGAACCTCACAAAATAGCAGCTGCCTTTACTTTTGGAAGAAAAGACTTGATCCCTCATATGTTCTCATCTATATTAAAGGAAATTCAAATAAACTTCCCCGAATCTGATTTAGCGAAGTTTATTTACTATTTCCAAAGACATATAGAATTGGATGGTGATGAACATGGACCATTGGCATTGAAAATGATTGAAGAGTTAGCACAAGATGATGCCCAAAAATGGGAAGAAATCCAAATAGTTTCAAAACAAGCACTTGAAAAAAGAATTGATCTTTGGGATTCAATTAATGATAGCATATCATAGATAGATATTATCAGATTAAGCAATCATAATAGTTAAAGTAATTGACTTTTATGATTGCTTATAATAATTTGAGGGTGTAAACGGAACTCTGTCAAGAAAAATAATTATTTATTTTTAGACACATTACCCCCTCTGTGGTGGTCCATTTTAACTTTAAAAGTGTTTACAATTGATTACTTATAAAGGTGTGTTCTGAGAACTTACAACTCTATTTTATCCATTTTAGTACTTACTTTTAAGAGGTTAAAAATTAATTTATGGAAATATTACACAAATAATCTTGACTAAATTATAATATCATTATATATTCGTAGCTCCAATTGAAGTTATAGACCTTTGAAATCAGATGTTTTCATTATTATAAATTAACAATACTTTAATGGGCAAATGCTTATTTTGAGCTTTATTGTGAATGTATTACTTTGCGTAATTGATGAAAAAAAATTTACCTAATATAGAAGTTGATTGTTTCAATGAAGGCTGTCCGAAATCATTTTTGGTTGTATTTAACTTTTATTATCCGATAATCGTTAGGTATATACATTCCAGATGTCCTATCGCAGAAGATGTTGAGGAATTAACTCAAGAGGTGTTTGTACAATTACATTTGAGTAAAGAAAAAATTAATCGTGTCGAAGATATATACCCCTTATTATTTACAATAGCTAAAAGAATTACAATTTCTTATTTCAGAAAACAAATAAGCATTAGAAATACACATCAAGAAGCGCAAAAGAATTGGTCTTATGATGTTAATTCTACAGAAGAAACAATAAGTTTTAATGAACTTAGCAAAGTACTGGATAATATAATTAAAAGTTTACCACCACAGCAACGACAAGTTTATGAGTTATCTTCTCGTGATAACCTTTCTAATGAAAAAATTTCTGATGAACTTAATATTTCAAAAAATACAGTAAGAAATCACTTACGTTTGGCGACTCAAAACGTTCGATTAAGTCTCAGTAAAATATACAATACACTTTTTTTATAATTATTTTTAGTTGCATTAGTCTTTTCGCATTTAGCTTGCGATTATATAGATAATGCAAAAAGAAAGATTAAATCAATTATTACAGAGGTATCATAACAACCAATTGTCGCAGAGTGAGAAATCTGAATTGATGGATTTCTTACAGCACGATGCTAATAGCACGATGTTGGATTCTTTGTGGAATAAGGATTTTGAAAGTTCTTTTTCTGAAATAAATATAAATCAAGATATATTATTCGAAAAGATTATAACTGATAAAAGGTTAAGTCCTTTTAAAGATACGAGAAAAATAAAGCGTATTAAATTTTATAAACATCTTGCTGCAGCTTGCGTAATAATTTTCTTTCTCTCTTTGTCCGGCCTCTGGATTTATCAAACCTATTACAAATCAAATGAAAATTTAACCCTTTCTAAAAGTGAGGTAATTATTCCTGGAGGCAAATTAGCGCGTATGCAGTTTGAAGATGATTCGTTTATTGAATTCGAAGATATTAAACAAGATACTGTTCTGTTGGATAAAGGTATACATATAAAAGTGTCCGACAAAGGAGACGTATCCTATGAACTTTTTAATAAAACTAAATCAATTCAATATACTACTGTATATACACCTCGAGGTGGAGAATACACTCTTACATTAGCTGATGGATCTAGAGTGTGGTTGAATAGTGAATCGAAAATAAAATATCCTTTGGTATTCAATAATGAATCACGGGAAGTTGAAATAGAAGGGGAGGTGTATTTTGATGTTGAATCAAAATCTCTTGGGAATAGAAAAATTCCATTTAAAGTAAAAACAAAAACTCAAATTATTGAGGTATTAGGAACTGAATTTAATGTGAATGCGTATTATGATAATATTTACACCACATTAGTTGAGGGATCTGTGGCTGTAAAAAATATTACAAATCAGGAAAATATAATCTTAGCACCTAATCAACAAAGTGAGTTTAACACTGCTAATGGTTCGATAGAAAAGAGCATTGTCGATCCATATTATTTTATAGCTTGGAAAAGTGGAAAATTTGCCTTTAAAAGTGCAACTATACAACAAGTTATGGCTGATTTAGCCAGATGGTATGATGTTGAAGTTATTTACCAAGGAGATTTTCGAAATATAACTTATTCAGGATCAATTTCAAGACTTGAAAATTTTGAGGAAGTTCTAAAACTTATTGAATTAACTAACAAATTTAAATTTAAAATTGATGGAAGGAGGGTAACTGTGATAAAAGCATAATTAGATATACAGTTACAAGATAAAAAACAGGAGTGTTGAAGCCACCCCTGTAATAAATCTATGTAATTATAACATAAAAATAATTGAAATCGCTGTTAAACAAAATCAATATCTACAAATGTATGAAAAAAATATTTTAAGGAATAGTTTCCTTAAAACCCTTGTTTGTCCTAAATTGTTGTTTATCATGAAATTGACATGGATACTACTAATAGTGTCAATATTACAAGTTAGTGCTTCTACTTTTGCACAGAAAATAACTATTAAGAAATCAAATGTTAGTCTAGAAAATGTTTTGAAAGAAATACAATTGAAGACTGGTATTTCTATTTTTTATGCTGATGAATTAGTTAGAAACATTTCTAAAGTGAATGTTGATTTCACCAATCAGGAAGTAGAAAAGGTGCTTACTTCGATATTATCCACGCACAAATTAGAGTTCAAAAAGCGCAAAAACAGTATTGTAGTAGTCGCAGTAGACCAGAAACCTACAATTTCTCCTGTTGTAGAAACTTTAGATAAACACGAATTACAAGAAATTATTATAAGGGGCGTAATTAAAGATGTGAATGGTAATTTATTACCAGGTGTCACGGTTAAAGGAAAAAATATTTCTACTATCTCAGTATCTGATAACCAAGGTTTTTTTGAAATTAAAGTCACGGAGATTCCTACCACATTAAGTTTCAATTTAATGGGATTTCAAGCTTTAGAAAAACGTATTACAGCAACGCGAGATATTGTTGTAATCTTACAAGAAACCGTTTCTGAAGTTGATGAGGTTGTGGTAATTGGATATGGAGAAGTTAAGAAAAAAGATCTTACTGGATCTGTAGTAAATGTTAAGATGGACGATGTAAGGGATGCTCCTGTTTTATCTGTTGATTTAGCTCTTCAGGGTAGAGTACCTGGAGCTGATATTATGGCATCAACTGGAGAGCCTGGTGCTCCGGCATCTATTCGTATTCGAGGAACACGTTCTATTACAGCGACTAATGAGCCGTTGATTGTTGTAGATGGTGTTTTAGATGGTGTAAGTAATTTAACTGATATCAATACTGCTGATATTGAATCTTTAAGTGTTCTAAAGGACGCTTCTGCTACTGCTATTTATGGGTCTAGAGGAAGTAATGGTGTAATTATTATTACTACCAAGCAAGGGAAAAGGGGCAAAGATCAAATAAATCTTAGAAGTACATTTGGTATATCACAATTGCCACGAAAATTGGATTTAATGAATGCTTCTCAATATGCTCAATATCGTAATGATTATGCATTATTCACATCAGCTGCACCATATACTGACATAAATATAAACTCCCCTTTATCGGCTTATCCTTACCCTGATCCATTATCACTTGGGAAGGGAACTGATTGGGTAGATGAAATTACAAGAGTAGCTTCATACCATACACATAATTTATCCTTATCGGGTGGTACTGAAAAAGCTAATTATTACGCTTCAGTTGCATATGACAATACCCAAGGTATTATTAAGCGTAGTGGTTTAGATCGTATTACAGGTCGCCTTAATATTGATTATAAAATATTTCCATGGATGAAAGTGGGCTGGAAATACAATCTTACAAAGCGTGATGAGGACCAAAACTTAGTAACTATTGGCGGGACGAATTGGTGGAACGGAGCTATATACTTAAATCCCATGATTAAAGTATATGAAAACTTTAATGATTTATGGTATTCTGGGCAGACTTTCAATTCTCCACGTTCCATTTTGGATTTAGGTGTGATTAGAAATCTCAAACGTGATGGTGCTACTAACACTGGATACATAGAGATTGAACCTATTGCGAATTTAAAGTTTAATTCACAATTGACCTACTACAATTATGGACAACATACATTCCGATTTGAGCCAAGTACTCTTCCCGCTAAGGGGGCGAACGAGGGGGCCTTAGCATACAGGGGTGAGTTTACAGAGCATAATTTAATGAGTCAAAACACATTAAATTATTTAAAGAAGTTTAATCGACATCATATTGATTTTACTGCAGGGTTTATTGGTCAAAAAATATTCAGTGATAATTTAACATTACAGGGAGATGGCTATCAGTCAGATGCAATTTTATGGAATAATATGAATGCTATTCCTGATAAAGAAAATTATTCAGCTACCTCAAACAATAATAACAAGACCAGTATGTCTTATTTAGGAAGGGTCAATTACCACTTCAATAATAAATACTATATCACTCTTACAGGTCGTAGAGATGGAGCTTCAAATTTTGCATCAAATAATAAGTGGGCATTTTTTCCCTCTGGAGCTTTAAAGTGGAACATAAGTGAAGAAAATTTCATGAAAGATATGAAGTGGATTAATGAATTTTCTTTACGGACTAGTGCTGGTAGGACAGGTAATGATGGGATTAGTTCTTATCGTTCACTTGCTGCCTTATCATCTTCTACCTCTGGATATTTGTTTAATGGCTCGCAACCAGTGGCATTTTATCCATCACGATTGGCATCGGATCAACTTTCATGGGAGAAAACTGATATGTATAATGTGGCAACCGATATATCATTATTTGATCGTCGAGTAAATATCGTTTTAGAGGCATATTTATCCTATACTAAAGATTTATTGCTTGATGTACAAACACCTACACAAACTGGATATACCACACGATTTGCTAATGTTGGTAAGACATCTAATCGAGGATTAGAATTTAGTATCGAGACTCGCAATATTGAAAAGGAGAATTTTGATTGGAGCTCTAGTTTTTCCATTTCTCACAATAGACAAATGGTAGATAACATAGGTCATTTTGACTATGTAAATGTTTATGGTGCCTATGGTAATAATAGCTATATGATGTATGGCTACATTGAAGACTATCCACTTAATGCCCTGTGGGGATTTCAATACGCAGGTACATGGAAAAATCAGGAAGAGGTAGATCGTAATAAAATTACAAAATCTTATGTGTCAGCTTCTTCGAATCAATATCAACCAGGATCAGCTAGATATATTGATACAAATCATGATGGGGTTTTTAATGAGCAAGATCAGATTTATTTAGGGAATGCCGATCCATTCATTTATGGTGGATTGCAGAACAATATCCGTTATAAAAATTTGACTGTTGGCTTGTTTTTGAATTATTCATTAGGGGGTAAAATTTATAATGTTTCGGAGCAATGGTTAGGAAACGGAGGTTTTATAACAAACCAATATGCTTATCAATTGGACGCTTGGCATCCGGTGAGAAATCCTATTTCAGATTTACCACGGGCAGGCAGTACAGATAATATAGCATCAAGTCGAATGGTTCATGATGCTAGTTATTTAAGACTTAAATCATTAGCTATAGGATATAACATTGATTTAGGGAAAATTACGAATAATAAGCTAAAAAGTGTTCAACTTGGTCTTGCGGGAGAGAATCTATTTGTCTGGAAGAAATACAATGGATTTGATCCGGATGTATCCTCACAAAGTAGCAATTCTACTCTAAGACGTGTAGATATTGGAGCATACCCAAAGCCTAGAACAATTGTTGGATCCATTCAAATCAGGTATTAATTATTTTATAAGTTATGAAAAAATTTATTACAGGTATATTATTGAGTTTCTCTTTGATAGGATGTTCGATAGATGAGGAGCCAACATCATTTGTTAATACCGATAATTATTATCAAACAGAAGCACAAATTATCTCGGGATTAAATGCTACATATATTCCATTGAGAAGTATATACAACTATACATACTTAATAGCTACCGAGGGGGTTACAGATTTGATGTATATCGCATCAGGAACCTTAGACGCACAACTAGATATTTCTCCTGCTCAACCTCGATTTGGTCAGAATATGTGGACAAATGGATATAAAGGAGTTATGTATTGTAATTCAATTATCGAAGCAATTAAAAAAGCACCAATTTCAGAGGAATCTAAGAAGCCATTATTAGCTGAAGGGATAATTATGCGTGCTTATTACTATTGGTTTTTGACTTCCACCTTTGGTGATGTTCCATTTTATACAGAAGACGTTTCAGATGCCAATGTGTTAGATAAGGTATCCAACTTGGGAAGAATGTCTGCAAATGAAACAAGAGAATATTTAATTGCTGAATTGACTGAGCATGTTCCTAACATGCCTCAAATAAGAACAAATGACTTATCTGGTAATAGGTCAGGTGCTGCAATGGGATGGATGTTAATAGGGAAATTAGCCCAATGGAATAAAAATTGGGAGGTAGCGAAAAATGCTATGAACGAACTGGAAAAGATATATGGTTCTTTAGAACAATATCCCTTGAGTGATATCCCCTTGAAAAATAAAAATATAAAAGAGTCAATATTTGAAATTCAATATACTTATTCAGAAACAGGTCTCCAAGTTGTAACGAGTTCTGCTGCAATCTGTATGCCTACACGCAATAGAGATAATGTCTATGATGGTGTTGTAATTCCAGAATTGGGAAGTACAGCGACTACTTGGGCTGCATTAAGACCTAATAACTATTATTTCCAAACAGTTATGCGTCGTAATAGTAGTGATAATAGATTGGATTATAACATGGCTTGGGAGTACAATGGTGTGGCTTTTAATAGTGTAGCGAGCAGACCATGGCTAGGTCCTAAATTTTGGTCTTACAATATGATAAATTCTGCTGATGGAAATAATCAAAGAGTGTTTAGATATGCTGATGCCTTACTGATGCAGGCTGAGAACTTTATGGAATTAAGAAATGCGGATGAGTCAATTAGGTATCTAAATATTGTTCGTAAGCGAGCAAATTTACCTGTGTATAGCTTTAGAAACTGGGACTTGTTAAAAGAAGAAATTCAAAAGGAACGTGGCAGAGAACTTTTAGGGGAATACCAACGTAAATATGATTTGGTAAGGTGGGGTATTTGGTATCAGTTAACTTATGATTATACAGACTATGCTACCTTAAAAGATAAGATGTTACCATGTCATGAGTACTATCCAATACCTGATATGGAGGTTGTTAAGTCAAATTATGCATTAGACAATAAAGCTTACGAAAGCTATGGAAAGAATTAAATTAAAAATAATTAATATACAGCATATATTCCCAGTTTTTTTGGTATTACTGGTATTGTTTTCTTGTTCTAAAAGCGAAGATAACTCACCGATAGATGGTGGAAACAATCCTATTCCGGATGTTGATGAAACACTTCCTGACACACTAAAAATTATAAGCTATAACATTTTAGAGGGAATGAAAAATGATAGATCAAATAATTACAACAAATTTGTTGATTGGATAAAGTCTTATGCGCCTGATGTGTTAGCATTACAGGAAGTAAATGGGTTTAACCAACGAAAGTTGGAAGAGCTTGCTAAGCGTTATGGACACTCTTATGTTATAACGAATTTAAAATCAACTGATAATTATCCTGTTGCAATAACATCTAAATATCCTATTGAATCTAGAAGAAGAATTACTTTACATACTTCACATGGAGCAATATTCGCCAAATTAAAGAATACAGATATTAACATTGTTAATACACACTTTTGGCCCCAGACATATTGGAAGAGTGTAGGAGATGGTAGAGGAGATGAATATAGGCTACAAGAGGCTAATGTAAATTTGGATAGTACCATTCGTAAGTTTCCGAATGAAAAAAGTTGGCTTTACTTAGGTGACTTTAACGCTGTGAATCGCAAGGATTATGATGCTGGCACTACCAATCAAAGCTTTCTAGTATTAGATGAAATCCAAAATGCCGGTTTTTTAGATGTGGTACATCATTTACATGGATATAAACTGAATAACACAGCGAATTACGCATTCAACTATCCGGGTAGAAGAATAGATTTTATTTTTGGTACTACTGAAATCTTATCAAAAGTTACTAAAGCTATGCCCATTTATGATGAGTTTACTGCAGTTTATTCGGATCACCCTCCGATTATGGTACATATATTAAATAAATAGTTTTTAAATCAATAAAGTCCAAGATGAAAAGAATTTGGAATAACACCAGTTATCGATTAATGTGCTTGATTATTGGAGTGCTACTTATTGTTATAGGGTGTGAAAAAAAATATGAACTTGATCTTTCTTTAGCTTTAGCGACAGAAGAAATTCATTTAAAACCTGAGGAAGGTAATACCAAAATTATGGTTTATTCTACAGCAGACTGGCAAGTGTCCGTGAAAGAAGAGACCGATTGGCTTACATTGAACACAACTACAGGTTCTGGAAATGAGGATATATTATTTTCTTACAACAGGAATTTCGGTATTACAAGAAAGGCCACACTTATAATAACTAAGGGATCGGAAAAGAAAGAACTGACTATTATTCAAGATGGTCAAGATGCATCATTTAGGTTTACGAAATCTAAATATATGGTTACACGAAATCCATTTCATATTACCCTACCTATATTAAACGATCTAGAATCAAATATTAGCCGTATAAATGTAGAATATTTGTATGATGATGAAACTTCAGAAAAATGGATCAATAATGCCAAGCTTACAGCTAATGGATTCGAGTTTGATTTATTAGAAAATAAAAATAACAGAACCAGAACTGTAAGAATATATTTAACTGTTTTTGATGCTCAAGAAAAAGAATATACGGTTTACACCGATATTGATCAATCAACGACTGATCCAATTTTAACCCAAAGAACGACTGAAAGTGTTTTAACTCGAAGACCTAAAATGGATACTGTAATTGTTCGGGGTAATGTAAGCGCATTATTTCCTGAATTCCAAAAAACAGTAACTTATGAAAACGGTAATGATTGGATTGAGAGTGTAGATTTAGCAAATGATAGTTTATTAATTATTGCTATTCGTGCTAATGAATCAGGGGTACAACGTCGTGCGAGTGTTAATATTAAATTAGTAAATGGTGGTAGAACGTATATTGATCTTACACATAAAGTTACACAAACTGCCCAAGATTACGATTATCTAGATTTTACGGCTTTAAAGGCTATGATTCCTGGAGCTGAAGGTGAAATTCAAATTACTGCACCATTACGTGTTCTTGAAGGTGTTGTTGTTGGAGATATTAATAACAACAATATGGATTTTAATCCAAATACAAGCTATAATGCGATTGACTTCACGGAATCATTAAAAACTAATTATATCCAAAGTATTGATGGAACTTCAGGCTTTAGATTGAAGTTTAGTGCAGTTGCGGCTAATGTATTAGCACGTAATTCCAAGGTTTCTCTCACCGTTGATGGTTTAATTTTACAAAAGGAATCTAATCCTACTCGTTTTACAATCAAGGGCCTCACTACTAGAAATATAGTAACTCAAGAGAATATAGAGCCTACGGATTATAGTATTCAACATAAAAATATTAGTGAATTGCAAGATAGCGATGTACACACTTATGTTAAATTAAAACAATCATCTGTGTCAATTCCATATGGGGCATTTACTAATGTAAATATGGGGTATGTGCGTACTACCTCATGGAATACTAATGGTGCAGGTGTGAATGTAGCATATCTTGATGCTATCCCTACTGGAATATATGACGCACAAGGAGCTACTATTAAAATGATTGTCAATACAGCAAACTCATGGAGTAGAGATGCCTTACCCTCTGGAGTAGGAGATTTAGGAGGAATTATTGTGCACAACAAAATAATGAGATATGGTGCCGGTGAAGGAGATATTGGCCGATATAGCATTCGTCCTGTAAATAAATCTGATATTCAGCTATATAATCAAACACGATTTAATAAACTGGTAGAATGGATTATGTTTAATCCTAATTCTTTAGGTACAGCAGGTAGTCTTACCACAAATTCTGGAGGATACCTACCTGCTTTTGGAGACGGTAGGGCTTACTCATCTACAAATGTTAATGCAACGTTAGGCGCAAATCCATTATTCCATAGTGATCCTACATCTAAAGTTGTTCCTTCTTCTGGATTTCAGTTCAACCAAAAATGGTGGGATGGTTCTAAAAATAGCGCTGAAGCCTTAGTTTTGGAATTTTCAACTAAAAATATCAGTACATCAAATTCGATGATGTTGAATTTTAATATTGGTGGCGGATCAGGGAATGTTGCAACATTTAATGTTCCATTATATTGGCATGTTAAGTATTCTACCGATGGAGCAAACTATTTTGTTATTCCCAATTCAGAATTTACAGTGCGCCCTTTAGCGGGGTGGAATTTGAACCATCATTTCACCGCTTTAGGTCTTAATCCATATTCTATAAAACTACCTACAACACTATTAGCTAAGGATAAAGTTTATCTGCGTATTGAGCCGAAAAGTAATATATGTGCTATTAACGAGCCATTTGGTGGACAAGGCGGTCAAATCACAGCAAGCCAAAACAATAATGCTGTTAATGTACGATTTGGTACTGTAATGATTAATTATTTTCAATAAATGCTATTATGAAGAAAAGAAATATTAAATATTTACTTCCTGTGTTTTTCTTATTAGCTTTTCTACAGAGCTGTAAGAAGGATTTAATTGAATATGCTCCATTTTCTGAATTGGGCGCTCAAGCAAACGAATATATAGTACCCAGCAGTGCGGGTGAAGTGAAAGTAAAAATCTTGTCTAACGCTGATTTTACTGTAAATATTTCTCAAGATGATTCCTGGCTTTCAAGTAATGCTAAAAATTATTCTGGGGATACGTCTATAACATTTACTTATCAAGCTAATGACTCATTTAATAGGATGGCAGTTGTGCCTTTATATTCTGATGCGTATGATAGATACGATACGCTATATATAAAGCAAAGGGGTACTGAGAATGCTAAAATGCAGTTCCCAGTTTTAAACACTTCTGTATTAGGTGATGGTGGAGGTGTTAGTGTTAAATTGAACGCAAATATCCCTTTTGATGATGTAAAGGTGAATATTGTTTATCCTGAGGCTAATGGTGATTTATGGGTTTCTGATGATTTTATATATAATGACCAAGATTCGCTACTCTCTTTCACAGTTGAGCCTAATAGGGATCCTGTAAAATTACGAAATGCACAGATAAAGCTTTCATATATAGACGGCTGGGGTCAAGAGATTTCCAGTACCTTATATCTTGTACAGGCAAATGCAAATAACGAATTTGGTACATTAACAGATTTCACTGCTGTACGTTCATGGGCTGGAGAGCGAATTACTTCCGATATTTATATTGAAGGGATAATTATATCTGATGCTAAAAACCCTAACGCTAGCGAACATGTGCAGACAACACCAACTGCTATAAATTATACGGAAACTGATAGGGTGACATACATTCAGACTTTTGATGGTAAGTATGGGTTTAAGATAGTTACAAGTACTGTTAATGACAATATTTTTAAAAGTTACAGTAAAGTTAAAATCCTTTTAAAGGGTACATCTGTAAATAAAGAAACCAACCCGGATTATTACACCATAAGTGGTGTTACCTCTATGATGGTTTTGAGTCAAGAAGAGGGGACGGCATCTAATTTAGCTAATAAATCAAAGTATATTTCAGAGCTTACTGATGATGATATCTTTACTTATGTCACGCTAAAGGATACTGAATTTCCTATTCGCAAAGGTTCTTTTACACCTATAAATGAGGGGTACGCTACACCATTTAATGCGCATCGAGTTGCTAAATATCCATTAGTAATGCGGGATATTCAAGGTGAGAACATATTCTTGATGACCAATACGCGGGTACCATATAGACGAGATGGTGCTATATTACCTTATGGGTCTGGAGATGTTTCAGGTGTAATTGTTCATGAAAAGTTTACTCGTTTTGAATATGAAGATGATGTAACAGAAGATAAATTTGGGAATATAGGCCGATATCAAATTCGTCATTTATCGAAATCAGATATTAAAATAAGCTCAGATTTCAACTCTGGTTTTTCAGCCTTAGTCACAGAATTTCAGTATCCAGTAGTTGAAAATGGTGTTGCTAAAGCTACATTTGGAAATGGTAGTATATCTTCTTCCGTATCCACCGTAAACTTAGCGCGAACCTTCGATTACTCTTACTTGGGGCCTATAGGGAACACCTCATTAGGAAATAATAATAAATATGGTAATGGTGTGATGCTGGGAAATACAAAGCAAAACCAGGAAGCAACAACTAATAGTGATGGTAAGGGGCAGGTCATTAACGCTGCAATTTCTGGCAATACTCTTTGGTGGAATGAAGCAAAGCAAAGAGGAGAGGCGTTTGTATTAGACTTTTCTACCCAAGGCATATCTACAGATAAGTTATCCCTACAGTTTACAATGGCAAATTTAACAGGTGGTACTGGTAAAGGAGCGCCAAGATATTGGAAGGTAGAATGGTCTGATCACGGTAATATGGATGGAAGCTGGAATACAATTGCTCCCTTTACAGTGCCTGATGTACCACTTTGGGCCAATACGACGATTCATCAATTGGCAGGATATAAAAACTATACTTTTAATTTACCATTAACATTACTGGGCAAATCTAAAGTATATATTAGACTTATAGTAGATAGAAATTTAGCAAGCGATGGTAATTCATATGCCTCTGAGCCATTAACTGCTGCTTCAAATACTGGGTTAGGTTATTTAGGTATTAGATATAACAAATAGATATACATATGAAACGAGTTCTATTTTGGGTGATATTGTTCTTTTGTGCAAATTTTACATTTGCACAAAAGAATCAAATGCCAATGAAATTAAAAGTTTGTAGCTATAATATTGGACATTTTAATCAAGGTTCTCTTGGTGGATTTCATCTTAATAAAAATGTCGCTGAAGCTGAATTAAAGCGATGGAAACAGTGGATTGGTAAAGAGGGTTTTGATATTTTGTCTGTTAATGAGTGGAATAGCTATTTTGATAAGGATAGTATCTATAATGCGCAACAACATTTACTAGATCCATTTTATTCAACTGTAGTTATGGGAGAGTCTAAAAGGTGGATATTTAATGGCTTAGCTTCAAATTACAAATTAACTAATATCCGTCAAAAAAACTGGGATGGGGATTATTATGCTATTATAGGAGATATGCATGTTGGGGATGAGATTATAACAGTAATTTCTACTCATATCCCATGGCAAAAAGACTGGCATGATAACTCTTTAAATATGTTAATTCAGGAGCTTAAGAAATATAAGTATTTCATTTGCTTAGGCGATATGAATGCTTCTGATAAAAATCAATTAAAATTTACATCTCAAGGCTTTAATATGGCTAATGGCGGGCATTTAGGCTGGTTTAACACCTGTGGTGGGAAAGCTTTGAAATCGGGTTACCAAGGAGCTATTGATTATAATATTGATAATATCATTACCTCATCTAATATAAAAATATTTAATGTATCAGCACCAATGACAGGGCTTAATGATTTAGATCATTTACCTATTATAGCTGATTTAGTGATTTCATGGAATTAAATTATTTAAGATGTTTAGAAATTTAATAAAATACAAAATAGTGTATTTCCTTACAATTGGAATTACGGCTCTATATTCTTGTGATAAACAAGAAGAATCTAGGCAACTCTCCTCGTTTGTCATTTCTGAGAGTATCCATTTAGAAGATAAGATAGATTCAATTTATCCAGCCTCTATTGAAGGAGGGAAAGATACGCTATACATTCATACTACTAAAGATTTCAAAGTTTCGAGTGAGACAAACAGCCTAGAGAAATGGGTAACCATCGACAAAGTTGAAAAATTAGATAACAATATTTCTCAAGTTATCATAGATATTAAACCTTTATTGGAAACTTTTGAAAAACGAAGTAATGTTTTATCTTTCATTACCGAGGATCTAGACGGTGGGTTTGTGTCAATGTCTCAAGGATACATAAGAAGATTTAATGATAATTTTAATTGGTTAAGGTATGGTGTATTGAACCCTTTAGATGAAGGCCGTGAAGTATTGCTAGAGAATTGGACATCCACCCAAAAATCTAACGGATGGACTTCAACAATAGGAGAGAAAGAGTCCTCAGCACATGTCTACGGCCGGTTTGAATATGTTAAAATGGGTTCGGTTAGTTATGGTGCGGATCTAATAAGCAGAAATATTGGAGGAATTGAACGAGATAGCATTTTAGTGCTGACCTTTAATGCTTTAGCGTATTCACCATTATTTGCCGATAGGGATGGAAATAAATTGACTCTAGAACTTCAAAATGGATGTACATTCTTAGATAACAGTACAATTAAAACTATTGAATTGAATTATTTCGATTCACAATCGGCATTAATTGAAAAGAACTTATGGAATAATTCATTTCATTCCTTTTATCTTAAGAAGCCTGATAATAACACTGTCATATCTACGATAAAAATTAAATTTTTGACAGGATCAGATATAAGTACTGCTTCAAACAGAGTTATATTAGATAATTTTAATATCTACTCCGTCTTAGAATATAAGCCCTAGTAAAATAAGGGATATTTAATTAATACCAGTAATTTATAATTGCTGCTCTCAGAATATTATTTCCGAGGGCAGTTTTTATTTTCTTCTGAATCTATACAAAACAAGTTCCTGTTTAGTTTTAAAATTTTGGATGTAGTTATCAATGACGTTGAAAAAATGCTTTTAGTCTCAGCATCAATTTTTGTATGTCGTTGATACGTTCCTCTATTTCTTTGTGGTAAGAAGAGTTTTTCCGTTTCCGGATTATAAAAACACCGTTACGCCAATGTATCTAGTATAGATATCCTCCTGTTTTGTGCAATGGGTCACCCAAATTAATTTTGGTCGATTTTGAGCTCAAGTAAGTTTACGATTTCTTGTTGTTCTGCTGTTTTTATCAGCAGCCTTTGATATGTAGTTGGCGAATAAGGACTTTGTACACGAACCTTATAGATCGTTTTTATTATATCAATTACCTTTTCCGGGCTGTACTCTTTTTCTTTTTCCTTTAGTATCCGTTCCAATTCTTTGTACACCTTGCACGCTGCAAATGAAATACAGATATGAGATTCTATTCTACGTTGTAAACGGTGATATATTGGTCTCACCCGTAGATCGGATTTTGAAATTCGAAATGTCCGTTCTATATTCCAGATCAATCCATATTGTTTGATAACCTCTTCTTTTGGAAGCTTGCAATAATAAAAAAATATACAAAATAAATATAATACCATGAAAAACAGGTGTTTATAGGGGGTGTGGGCTTGCGATGGTCTTTCTAAATTCAGATGCTCAACAACCTGATTAACCAAACTTGCCGGATGATCTGGTGAAATCTTCTCTAAAACATCTTCGGGAAATGAAATTGGATTCTTGGATGTTAAAGCTTTAAATTTTTACTTTCATATCGTTTTCTGCTTGCACCTCAATTAATAAAAATTGAAGACAAAAACATAACCCCGCCATTTTTAATGACGGGGGCTTTAAGAAACCTTTAAGATGGCCTCTAATATTACAAAGGCCTAATTATCCTGTGGTTTGAAAACAATTGAAGTTGAATTCGGATCTGGATTGGTCATTTCATCAAGTAAATTTTCTAGTTCACTTTCTTGAGGTCTATGTGGCTCTGAGGGGTTTGGTGTTACTAATATCGAGCACACTTTTTCATTACCACTAGGGCACTCAGAAGGTATATCGGAAGATTCAATTGGTGAATAGTTGGCTGGATCTTGAAGGGCATCCTCATAACCTGAATCACCTGGGTTTAATGGACTCGTAAATACAAACCATTCTTGTGTTAAAGTTTTATCTGCTATCACTTTTTGGTTGTTCATAGCTGTAAGTCCCAAATATCCTACACATATTAAAGCTATGGCTAATGTAGATCCTACTATTTTTATTTTTAAATTTTTCATCTTGTTGTTTTTTAGTTATTACTTGTATTTCAATTAAATAGCTTAAAGCTGGCCTACCAGTCTCCCTAAAAAGAGGGTTCGGCCATTATGGGGAATACCGCAAATTTTTTTCTGAATTTTTTCATAGGTAGTCGTTTTTTAGCAAAGTTCAGCTAGACTACTAAATAAAAAATATACGAATAGTATACATTAATTTTTCAAATGATAATACAGGGCTTTGTAGTATTCATTATAATTAGCTATTCTTAAATAAGACATTTTCTCATTGATTGTGAGTAAACGATAAAGAATAGGTTGAAGTTCGGCTAATTGCCTGATTTTGTAAAGGTTTGGAGAACGTAAAATTCTTATAAGGCTTTGATAATAATTCAATTCTTGCTGCTTGAGTATTAGATATATATTTTTAACATCTTGGAAATGGTTAACAGCACATTGGAAATTAGAGTTTGATATTTCATAAATAACTGTAGTTCGTATAAACTTAATAGTATAGGGGAGAGTTGTTTTTGAGAATGCATGTTTTGTTCCAGAAAAATATGAATTTACAGTATATAGACGTTCTATAATCTCTTTTTTAGTATTGAAATTTATAACTGCGACTGCTCCCTGAATAACAAAGTTCCATTTCTCTATGGTCTGTGCTGGAAATTTATAGTAGCTATTTTTCTCGAAATATTTAATTCTTCCTTGGTGCTCCAAAAAGTTTCGAGCTATATCTGTTAAATCATGGTACTTCTGAAAATAATCGAACATTCTTTCCATACTCTTAAAGCGCTGTTGATTTTTTAATTTCAGTAATTCTGATCTGAATTAAATATTTTAAGTGTACAAAGTGTACTTTTTACGAGTTACAAGGTGATTTTATGTGTAAGTCTTAGTGAAGTTACCTGCTTATTCTCCTAAATCGTAGAATAGCTATTTTGTACATTTTTTTTCATAATTCTTCTAAGCTTGTTTGCATGTTTACAGTATTGGATCCACTATTTTATTCAAAGAAGTTTAGGATTTAAGCTTATCCTTTTCTTCTTATAACTAAACTATTTTAAATACTATGAAAAACAGAAATCAATTCTCAGATCGAAAAAAAAATCCAGAGCTAAACAAGCCAACTATTTTAGCATGGGGTATATTGGAGAGTTTTATCTCCGGTGATGAAAAAACTGATCCTCCTAAGGAACGTTGTCCTATTAGATCAATGTAGATACGTGACTAAAACTTTTGGGAAACGGCAATAGTTTCGTTTCCCTTATTCTCAACTTGACCAAAAATAAACTATGAACATTTTTAGTACATGGCATTATGCTCTTTTTTGTGCCAATATACTTCACTTTAACTCACAATTTCCTTGGCAAAATATGCAGAAATTGTACGTTAAATGGGTTAAGCACCATGAAAAGAAACCTTTAAAAACAGAAACTCCTTGGAAC
>JAZQRD010000092.1:0-8349 GCA_045629405.1 Sphingobacterium sp.
CTTGTATGTTGTCATTGGAATTAGAAGAATATTTAATTTTCTAGTTTTGGATGTATCATGCAACTTATATATTAACTATTATTCGCAGATTTAATAACTTTTTCAGGGTGTTTCTGAATGAATTGCAGAACCAGACTGTTCATGTAGTAATTAGTGATGCATTTATCTTTTTCCGTTACGATGTCTTCAATGTCACTAAACTGATTATCTTTCGCTACATAGCCGAATGCATATAATTGATCATGTTTGAAGTAAATGTAGGATTGTTCATCAATATTTCGTCCTTTATCCAGTACGAAATAACTTTTACGCTGTTCAAGTACATAGCTTAATGCAGATGTGATTTTCGAATTATATGTCGTGATATCTGGCAGATCTTTTATGATTTCTTTTTTAAAAGGCTCATCTATAACTGAATAGAATGAACAAAGCCTGTGATCCAAATTAAATGATTCTGCTAATTGAGCTAATAATTGATTAGCTTCATATGCACGTTCGAAATGTTGAATTGCTATAGCATTTTTTTCATAAGTTGAGACAACTAACCTAATGTAGCCGCGCTGATCCTCATATTGAATCAGTGAAAATTTTGGCTCATATTTTTTGAGTGCACGATTATGTTCTGGCCAATATTGCTTTATTAATGTACATTCTGTCAATAAGGCCATTAATTCCGTCCCTGTTTCAAGGTGATCTATATGGTATATATCATTTATAAAAGATTGTCTCTTCTGTGAAGTGTTGTTGCCTGTGAAATGATCTAATACACGTTTTTTTATATTGATAGCTTTACCTATGTATATAATCTTTCCGGCTTTATTTTTAAATAAATAGACTCCAGGAATTTCAGGTAATCGGGCATATTCTTCTTCATTAATTTGAGTAGGCAAGCGTTGCTCTTTAGTCTTCTTTAATGTAGTCGATATAAGTCCTGTAAAATCATATTCCAAAAGTTTTTCAAAAAGTTTCACAGTAGCTTCAGCATCACCAAGTGCTCTATGCCTATCATACATGGGTATGCCAAGTCCTTGACAGAGTTTGCCAAGACTATAAGAAGGTTGATTTGGTATTATCTTTCGTGATAGACGTACTGTACATAGTTTTGTTGCTTTCCATTCTATTCCAGCATTTTTAAGTTCATGGACAATGAATGAATAATCGAAATTGACATTGTGAGCAACAAATATTCTTTTGTGCAGATATTTAAATATTTCTGGAGCTATTTCGGAAAATGTAGGTGCGTCGGCAACTAAGTCGTTTGTTATTCCTGTTAAGGCTTGAATATGAAAAGGAATATTTATAGATGGATTAATTAGGGAATGATATTTATCTATTACATTATTTCCGTCATGTACGATGATCGCAATTTCTGTAATACTGTTTCCTGCTGCATAAGAACCAGTCGTCTCTATATCCACTATCGCATATTCCATAATGCAAAAATAGATAAATTCGCAAGGTCTTAATAATAGGTTATGTCATTGATTTATAAGGAAATCAAAGTTTTTAAATTATTAAGCCAATTATTAATCAATAATTGGCTTAATAAAATATGGAATACCTTAATATTTAAATCGTTCTTCCTGGATAAATTTCTAATGCTTTTTCTAAACAAGTCAACGCATTGTTTAAATCTTTTTGATTTAGCACGTATGCTAATCTAACTTGATTCGTACCAACACCTGGAGTGCTATAGAATCCAGTAGCTGGAGCCATCATTACAGTTTCGTTATTATAATCAAATTCTTCTAATATCCATTGACAGAATTTGTCAGCATTGTCGATAGGTAACTTTGCAACTACATAGAATGCACCACCTGGATTTGGACAAAATACACCCTCAATCTTATTTAGACCATTCACTAAAGTATCTCTACGAGCTGTGTACTCTTTAGACACAGCTTCGAAGTATGAATCAGGTGTATCCACCGCAGCTTCACCCGCAATTTGTCCTTCTAAAGAAGGACTTAATCTAGCTTGAGCGAATTTTAAGGCTACTTGATAAAGTTCTTTGTTTTTAGTGATTAGGCAACCTATACGTGCTCCACATGCAGAGTAGCGTTTAGATACGGTGTCAAAAACGACAACGTGTTGCTCTAAGCCTTCCAAATGCATAGGGGAAATAAACTCTTTATCATCATAACAGAATTCACGGTATGCTTCGTCTGAAAATAAATATAAATCGTATTTAAGACATAGTTCTCGCAATGCTTCTAGTTCTTCTCTCGAATATAAATATCCAGTTGGATTATTAGGGTTACATATTGCTATTGCTTTAGTCTTACTAGTGATAACTTTTTCGAATTCAGCGATAGATGGTAGAGCGAATCCATTGTCAATGTAGGACATGATTGGTTTTACAATGATATCTGTAGCACAAGCAAATCCATTATAATTGGCGTAGAAAGGTTCTGGTATAATAACCTCTTCGCCAGGATTTAAACATGCTTGCATAGCAATCGTAATTGCTTCTGAACCACCGTTAGTCACTAAAATATCTGTTGGCTCGATATTATAGCTAAGCTTATTATAATACTCAGCTAATTTAGCACGGTATGATGCTGTACCTTCAGATGGTGTATAAGCCCATACTTTGAAATCAAGATTTTTTAACGCGTTAAGCATTATTTCCGGAGTCTCAATATCAGGTTGACCTATATTCAGGTGATATATCTTTTTTCCCTCTTTTTTAGCTTTATCCGCAAAAGGAGTTAATTTACGAATAGGCGAAGCAGGCATATCATAGCCTTTTTGCGAAATCTTTGGCATATATTAGTTGTTTTATTTTATGGTGTACAAAGATAATAATTGAATAATATAAAAGCCTTATTATCTCAAGATAATAAGGCTTTCTGTATATAGACTAAACGTTGAATATCTGATTACTCAACAGTACCTTTTACAGTAAGTGTTTTCACTGGAGTCTTTGTGTTAGATTGTACTGTGAAAGATTTTGTGAAAGGTCCTTTAGTAGCTGCATTATAAGTTACTTTAATCTTACCTGAGTCACCTGGATTAATAGGCGTTTTGGAAAAGTCAGCTACAGAACAGCCGCATGATGGTGAAACATTCGCTAAAATAACTGGACTTGAGCCTACATTTTTGAATGTGAATTCATATGACGCTGGTTTATTATATGGAATCGTCCCAAAATCATGAGTCTCTTTCTCAAATTTAAATTCTGATGACTGAAAAGCCATGGCAGTCAATGAAATGAATGCAATAAAAATGGTAGCAATACTTAATATTTTCTTCATGATATGTTCAAATTTAATGTTTTACAATAGACTATCTAATCAAATGTAATTCTTTTCTGCAAGAGGTTTGCATATTGTTTTTACTTACAACAAGAATTTTACATTGCATATGATAATAAGACAAATGAATGCTGATATAGTTTAAATAATACCTTCTTTTAGTAGATCTTGCAAATGGATGATACCAGCGTATATGCCCTGTTTTGTTACTATCAGTTGAGAGATATTATTCTCACGCATTTTATGTAACGCATTTACAGCCAATTCATCTGCTTCAATGCTTTTAGCATTGCTAGTCATGATATCTTTGGCAGTAAGGTTACTTGTGTCTTGATGATTTTCTAACATACGGCGTATATCTCCATCAGTAATAATGCCAATGATCTGTTCGTCCTGCATCACTATAGTAGCACCTAGACGAAACTTAGTAATTGTAATGATAGTTTGGCGAATATTGTCATTTTTATCTACTGCTGGTTGACCGTTAGCATCAGATAGATCTGACACTTTCAAATATAATTGCTTGCCAAGCGCTCCACCTGGATGGTATCTAGCAAAGTCGCGGTCAGTAAATTGACGAATTGTTTGTAAACATACGGCTAAGGCATCCCCCATGGCTAATTGGGCAGTAGTACTTGTAGTGGGAGCAAGGTTATTTGGACAAGCTTCTCGCTCTACAGTAGTATCTAATACATAATCTGCTTGTTCTGCAAGATAAGACTGCAAATTACCAACAATTGCTACTAATTTATTACCTGTCTGCTTCAAGAAGGGTATTAGAACTTTGATTTCTGGCGTATTTCCACTTTTAGAAATTGCTATGATTAAATCATTCTTTTGAATGATCCCTAGATCACCATGAATAGCATCCGCTGCATGCATGAATATGGACGGTGTACCTGTTGAGTTTAATGTAGCAACTATCTTCTGCGCAATGATTGCACTTTTGCCAATACCTGTCAAGATCACCCTTCCTTGGTCGCTTGCTATCAATCGCACAACAGCAGAAAAATCATCAGTGATTTTATCTGCAAGTTTTAATATAGATTGGGCTTCTAACTCTAGTACTTGTATAGCTTCTTTTTTTATATCTAAATTGCTTTTCACGGAAAATCTCCCTATTTTTATATAAATTTCTTACAAAAGTAAGTTATTTAAAATTTAGATAAGACAAGTATCTACCGATATTTTGTAACTGCGCAGATGAAAATAGAAAAATCTTTGTACGACAACCTCCAAGAGTTTTTTGGTTTTGATACTTTCAAAGGAGATCAAGAAGCAATAATCACTAACATCCTTAATAAGAAAGATACTTTCGTTATCATGCCTACTGGAGGTGGCAAATCTGTATGCTATCAGTTGCCCGCTTTGATGAGTAGTGGAACAGCAATAGTAATTTCACCCCTTATAGCCTTGATGAAAAATCAGGTTGACCAATTGCGTGCATTTGGCGGGCGAGAAAGTATTGCCCACTTTTTAAATTCATCGCTTACAAAAGCAGATATCACGAAAGTGAAGGCTGATGTAACAGATTGTAAAACAAAGCTTCTGTACGTAGCTCCAGAATCGTTGTCAAAAGAAGAAAATGTTCAATTTCTGAAAAGTATAAATGTATCTTTTGTAGCAGTAGATGAGGCTCATTGTATCTCCGAATGGGGGCATGATTTTCGTCCTGAATATCGTAAGATCAGAACAATTATCAATGGCATAGGGGATAATATTCCAATTATTGCATTGACTGCTACAGCGACGCCCAAAGTTCAATCGGATATCCGAAAGAATCTTCAGATGAATGACGCGACATTATTCAAATCATCGTTTAATAGATCAAATCTTTATTATGAAATAAGACCTAAGAACAATGTCGTAAAAGAGATTGTCAAGTTTATTAAGAACAATAAAGACAAGACCGGGATCATATACTGTCTCAGTCGTAAGAAGGTAGAAGAAATAGCTGAAGTACTAAATATCAATGGAATCAATGCTCTTCCATATCACGCTGGACTGGATGCAAAGACACGTGCTGATACGCAGGATAAATTCTTAATGGAAGATGTGCAAGTTATTGTAGCCACTATTGCATTTGGTATGGGTATCGATAAACCTGATGTCCGTTATGTGATCCACCACGACATCCCCAAGTCTATGGAAGGCTACTATCAAGAGACTGGGCGTGCTGGACGTGATGGTGGAGAGGGTGTTTGTATCTCATTCTACGCTAAAAAAGATGTAGAAAAGCTTACCAAATTTATGAAAGATAAACCTGTTTCCGAGCGTGAAATAGGTACACAGATATTAAAAGAAGTAATTGACTATTCGGAATCATCTGTATGTAGAAGAAAGCAAATTTTACATTATTTCGGTGAGAAATTTGATGATGCAGGATGTAATAATATGTGTGACAATTGTCGTACATCGAAAACTTACTTTGATGCTGAAGATGATCTGAAGAGAATTTTGAACTTCATTAAAGAAGAGGGTAATAAGTTTGATGACCATCACATCATAAATGTGTTCTTGGGTCAAAATAATCAACCTATCTCTTCTTATAAACATGATGAGCATCAATTATTTGGTACAGGTAAAGAACAAGGTTTTAATTACTGGAATTCATTAATTCGTCAAGCCGAATTGGCAGATTTTATTAAGAAAGATATTGATCATTACGGCCTATTGGGATTGACGGAAGGGGGTATCAAATACATTAATAATCCTTATGCCATTAAGTTTATACTAAATAAACCTATGGAGCATGCCGGTGAAGATGGTGTTGACGAAAATACGCAATCTTCAAGTGCACTAGATACAGAGTTGTTGAAGATGCTTAAGGAATTGAGGAAAAAGATTGCGAAAGCTAAATCTGTTCCTCCATTTGTAGTATTCCAAGATCCTTCATTGGATGAAATGTGTACGCATTATCCAATTAATATTGAGGAATTAAAGCAAATTCAAGGAGTTGGTACTGGCAAAGCTATGAAGTTTGGAGCTTCATTTGTTGAACTGATTAGCAAATATGTAGAGGAGAATAATATCGATCGTCCTCAAGATTTGATTGTAAAGAGTACTGCTAATAAATCTGCGTTGAAAGTAAGTATCATTCAGAATATCGATCGTAAGATTGCGTTAGATGATATTGCATCTGCAAAGGGAATCAGCTATGAAGATTTATTAAAAGAAGTTGAGTCTATAGTTTATTCTGGTACGAAATTAAATATAGGTTATTTCGTCGATGAAATGATAGATCTCGATCGACAAGATGAGGTATATGATTATTTTAAGGCAGCAGAAAACGACAGTATTAAGGAAGCCTTAGCAGAATTAGGCGAGGAAGACTACACATATGAGGATATCCAACTCATGCGTATTAAATTTATTTCAGAACTAGGAAATTAAACATTATAATGATAAATCAATATTTACAAGGGATTAAAAACGGATCTTCAAATCAATTCTTTTTGATGGCTGGTCCCTGTGCTATAGAAGGCGAAGATATCGCTATGCGCATCGCAGAGCGTATAGTCAAAATAACTGACACGCTACAGATTCCTTATATATTTAAAGGCTCTTATCGTAAAGCAAATCGCTCAAGAATTGATTCTTTCACTGGCATTGGGGATGAGAAGGCATTGAAAATATTGGAGAAGGTTGGTAAAGAGTTTGGTATTCCTACAGTAACTGATATCCATGAGTCACAAGAGGCAGCTATGGCGGCTGCATATGTTGATGTATTACAAATTCCAGCTTTTCTATGTAGACAAACAGATTTATTGGTGGCTGCTGCACAGACGGGTAAGGTGGTTAATATTAAGAAGGGACAATTCTTATCAGCTGAATCGATGAAGTTTGCAGTAGATAAGGTTAAAGACTCTGGTAATAATAACGTATTTCTTACAGACCGTGGTAATACTTTTGGTTACCAAGATTTGATTGTGGACTTTAGAGGTATTCCTGTAATGCGTGAATTTGGTGTTCCCACTGTTATGGATTGTACGCATTCATTACAGCAACCAAATCAAACATCAGGTGTGACAGGTGGTAAGCCAGCTTTGATTGAAACAATTGCTAAAGCTGCTATTGCAGTAGGTGCAGATGGTTTATTTATTGAAACTCATCCAGATCCAGCGAATGCGAAATCAGATGGTGCTAATATGCTTCAATTGGATTTATTAGAGCCATTATTAGTTAAGTTAACAAGATTACGTGAAGCAATTTTATAATAATTAATTTAGTAAAAGGCCTCGGGATATATTCCGAGGCCTTTTGTTTTAAGTATATAGATCTGCTGACTTTAGGCTATTCTACTTCACATAGTGAATGATATTCTTATTCAATTAGATTTTTGACATTTGCTTTGTGTAATTCATCAAATATTTGCTTTATTTACATTCTAATTCAAAAACAATTTTATTAACACCTATAATTAATGGATAATTTAATCTCAACTATCTCTAGCTACGTTTGGAGTGATTTCTTTATATATGCATGTCTTTTAATTGGTCTCTACTTTTCGATAAGAACTGGTTTCTTACAGGTTAGATATTTAAAAGATATGGTCAGATTGCTTTTTTCAAAAAAACAATCCGAAGAAGGTATTTCCTCATTTCAGGCGTTTGCACTTGCTATTTCAGGACGTGTCGGTACAGGAAATATCGTAGGTGTTGCTACTGCTATCTTCATGGGTGGGCCAGGTGCGATTTTTTGGATGTGGTTGATAGCTTTTCTTGGTTCGGCATCAGCATTCGTGGAATCAACTTTAGCTCAAGTTTATAAACATAAAGATGGATCTGAATTTCGAGGAGGACCCGCTTATTACATAGAAAAGGGGTTAGGCGTTAAGTGGTATGCTGTTTTGTTTGCTGTCATTACGTTAGTGAGTACTGGATTTTTATTGCCAGGTGTGCAGAGTAATGCGATTTATGGTACATTATCTACCGCTTTTAATTTTAGTAATGAAATTGTTTCAATAGGCGGATTTGATTTTGTATTTAGTTGGGTAGGTATAGCTATTGTGTTGTTATTAGGAGTCATTATAATAGGTGGTGTAAAACGTTTAGGTCAGTCTGCTGAATATATAGTTCCTTTTATGGCGGGG
>JAZQRD010000093.1:0-5522 GCA_045629405.1 Sphingobacterium sp.
GTCAGCCAAGGATTTGATTTTAAACTTATCTCCGACAATAGCCTGTACTTCCTCAAGCTTATGCACATTATTTGTTGCAAATACCAATTCAATCATACCTACAAAGTAAGTAGTATTAAATTAGAAGACAAAAAAATATAGAAAGTAAAGATTAATCGTTCGAAATAAAATTTTTAAACTCGCCCCAGAAAAGTTTTTTCTTTGAAACATCAGCAAACATTTCTTCGAATGAAAAGGTATTGAATACTGTCGCAATTCGACCTTTCATGTATGAGTTGTGCGCAATTTCTGGTAGTTTAAGCGAAGCAGGTTCCACACCTAAGAGCGTGATCTTTTTGGGTTCGAAAAAAGTCATAATACGCTTAAAGTCATTTGGATTATGCGGGTTTGCAAGATTAACAATTGCTACATTATCAAGTGTCAACTGCAATGCGCCAATAGTTTTCACAAAAGCTTCTTCAGCTTGCGGTGAGAAATACGGGAATTCAGGATAGCGAAGAATAAATAGTACACCTGAAGACTTATCACCTTGATAGATAAATTCTTCGTCACTAGTCCCCCAATCCAAGCCTAAATCATCTAATAAACGTGATTCATCCATTACGAATCCAGTCGAGAATATTGTCTCGTTCATTAACACCTGTAGTGCGATAGGATTATTTGTCAATAGATTGCTCATGTAATGAATATGCTTTTCGGATGTATAAATATCCTAAGAATTCAGGAAAATATTGATACAATTCTAAAAATAAATATGAGATATAAGTGTACACCTATATCTCATACCTATATACTAATAAATAGTAATATTATTGACCTAAAATGTAAGCGAATACTAAAGGAGCAACAATAGTTGCGTCAGATTCGATCATGAATTTAGGTGTATCTACGTCTAATTTACCCCAAGTGATTTTCTCGTTAGGAACAGCACCTGAATATGAACCGTATGAAGTAGTAGAGTCAGAAATCTGACAGAAGTACGACCAGAAAGGAACATCAGTCCATTCTAAATCTTGGTACATCATCGGAACTACACAGATAGGGAAGTCACCAGAGATACCACCAGCGATTTGGAAGAAACCAACACCTTTACCACCTGAGTTAGCACGGTACCATTCTGTTAAGTAAATCATGTACTCGATACCAGATTTTACTGTAGAAGCTTTAAGGTTACCTTTGATCACGTTAGAAGCAAAGATATTACCTGTAGTAGAATCTTCCCATCCTGGACATACGATTGGTAAGTTTTTCTCAGCAGCAGCTACAATCCAAGAATCTTTAGGATCGATCTCGTAGTATTGCTCTAATACACCAGAATTTACAACTTGGTATAGATATTCATGTGGTAAGTAACGCTCACCTTTAGCTTCAGCAGCATGCCATACATCTTCTAAGTGTGCTTGAAGACGACGGAAAGCTTCTTCTTCTGGGATACAAGTATCCGTTACACGATTGAAGTGCGTATCTAATAATTCGCGCTCTTGCTCTGGAGTCAAATCTCTCCAGTTAGGAATACGTTTGTAGTGTGAGTGCGCTACTAAGTTCATCACATCTTCTTCTAAGTTTGCACCTGTACAAGAGATAATATGAACTTTGTCTTGACGAATCATTTCCGCCAATGAAACACCTAATTCAGCAGTAGACATAGCACCACCTAATGAAATCAACATTTTACCACCTTCTAGTAAGTGTTGCTCATAACCTTTAGCAGCATCAACTAATGCAGCTGCATTAAAGTGACGGTAATTGTGCTCAATAAATTGAGAAATTGGACCTTTTTGTGTACTCATCTTTATATGATTTTAATAAGTAAGACAAAGGTAAGGATTTAAATTAATTAAAAGCCTTTCGGGATTTTGAAAGGCTAAGATGAATTCATTTTTTAACAATTGTAAAAAAGATACATTATTTTGTAGCTATGATACTATGGTTAGCGTTAGTATTTAATAATACCAACAAATTATGAGAAAACTTATATTAATTACATTGAATAGCCTTTTCATTGTAGGGGTTATATCCTGCGACAATAGAATATGTTGTGAACCTCCACCATATAGCTTACTTCATACAGATTTGCATATTAAAATTTCAGATATAGATGGAAATGATTTATTAGATCAAAATAATCCTAATGCTTTTAAAGTGTCAGATATTAGAGCTTTTGATCATTTTGATGGTCAAGATTACTATATAGTTAGTTCTAATGATATCAAAAACTTAATAACGATACCTACTGATAGTTCTACGCAATACAAATTATTGCTATCAACTAAACTAGAAGGGAATACATCTAGAACTATAGTAAAATGGACTGCCACTAAGGTAGATACTATTGATGCAGAATTTTTTGATGAGGCGGTGAAAGATAGGCTTTCGAAAATAGTGATAAATGGAAAAGAAATATCAAACTTAAAACGCCCAACATTAAACGAATACTATTATAGCATTCATCTGATTAAGTAACTATTTACGTTTTAATAATTTAGAGAAGAATAAATAGGCTGCCACTAAAAAAGTTATAATGACTATTATAACAATAATTTCTTCCTTACCTACACCCCAAGACATTGTATTCATAAAGCTAAAGTAATAAAAATGGGTGATTAAATCACCCATTCTATTTTAGAAACTAAATATTAATAACCAGGGTTTTGTCGCAGGTTTGTATTATTTGCTAATGCTGACGCTGGAATTGGAAATAAGCGTTTGTGAGTTTCTGAAGGTCTAGCAGGCTTGAACAACATTGCATCCTCCCATTTACCAAAACGTATCATATCCGTACGTCGTGTCACCTCGAAAGTAAATTCTAGTCCCCTTTCCTTGTATATCGCATCTAATGTCAATGAGTTGGCTGTAAAATGTTTCTCCGGATTTAACGGAAAAGCACGTTTGCGGACTAGATTTGCCGCATTCAACGCTTCAGTAGTAGTTCCATTAGTAGCGCCACGAAGGATAGCTTCAGCTTTCATCAATAGTACATCGGCTAATCGCATCACGATTACATCATTACCCGCATTATTACTGATTTGATTCTTATCAGGATAATATTTCACACAACGAGCACCTGCCAGCCTACCTCCATTGTCTGCGCCACCTATATCGAAATCTGAACCAGGTAACAGATTGTAACCATATGGATTGATCACGATATTCATCCCGTTATAGATAAGAGGTTGGCCAGTCGAATTATATTGCTGTCCAGATAGCCATTGTAGCTTACGATTATCTTCTTCCTCAAACAGATCATAATATGCGGGTTGAGCAGACCATCCGTTCCAAGGGTTCACACTAAGTTCAAATGTCTGCCTATGCGCATAGTGAAGCACTTTATTAAAAAGGTTATTACCTGTAGCTCTTGATGGATCAAATGGAATAGAGAATATTGGCTCTGGACTACCTGCACCATTATCTGGTTTGAACTGTACTAGAAAGTCATTCTCCAAACTATACTTACCCGAATTGATCACTGTGTTTGCGTGCTCAACAACTTTATTCCAATTAGCTGTACCTGTATATACTTGTGCATTCAAGAATGCTTTAGCTAGTAAAGCATGTGCAAACCATTTGGTAGGTCTTCCGTATGTAGCAGCAGATTTGTCCTCACTCAATGCTGTAAGATTAGCTTCCAATTCTTGTATAACGAAGTTGAATACATCTGCTCTAGAAGATATACCAGGTAATTCCGTACCCGAATCGAATGATGTCACTAATGGCACATTGCCATAAGCATCTAACATAAGGTAATAATACCATGCACGCATCGTCTTAATCTCGGCAAGTGTTTGATTTTTTTGATCCGACTCCTCAGCTTTCTCAAGTACACTCAGCACTCTATTACAAGTACCAATAGCATTAAAGCCCCAATCCCATGTACTACGCACTACATCATGATTCGGAGACCAAGTATGAAAATGCATATCACGCCATTTGCCACCATCAAACCAATCTCCACCACGCGTTGGAATGACTACTTCATCCGATCCAGCCGTTTGCAAATCAAAATAATTAGAAAAATACCCTCTTGCAGAAGTATAGACAGGACCTGTCACCGCGACAAACTGTTCTGAAGTTTTGGGAAATGTCTCTTCTGTATAAGCCGAATGCATATCCACATCAAATTTAGTACATGAACTACCAATGGCAGTCAATCCTAAAGCTAGTAGTATATATTTATTAAAAAATTTCTTATTCATAATTGTTAACTTTTAAAACGATAGATTAACGCCGAGAATAAATGAACGTGTTCTTGGATAGTAATTACGATTGTCGATACCTGGTGCTAACCCTCCTAAACTAACCTCTGGATCCACACCTGTATAATCAGTTATTGTAAATAAGTTTTGACCAGTCATATATAATCTAGCTTGCTTAAAATATTTCTTATCATTCAGATCAAATTTATAACCCAAGGTAGCGTTATCAAGACGTAAGAATGATGCATCTTCTATAAATCTACTTGAAGCAATAACTGGAGTTTCATAGATTCCATCAGCTACAGCATCTTTAGATATGTTAGTAACATTAGCTTGTTGTAAACGTGATAGATCAGCGCGTGTAGCATTGAAAACTTGATTGCCATACATACCACGGAAAAATATATTTAAATCCCATGATTTATATCTTAGATTATTATTCCAGCCATAGGTGAACTTTGGAAGAGCATGTCCCATGATTTGATAGTCATCAGGAGCCGAGATTTGATCTTGTGTTACAATATCTCCATTCGGTTTTTCGTATTGTGTACGTTTTGTAGCCTCATCATAACCTATATATTTTGCTACATAAAAAGTTCCTAAAGGCTGTCCTGGTAATACGATAGCTGCCGTTTGACCTGACCAACCTTCCAGTCCGATACCACCTTCATATCGCTGTGATACACCAATATTCTCTATATTAGACGATAAAGAACCAACTTCATTTATATTTCTAGCAAAATTGACCGTAGTATTGTATGAAAAATTCGCATTCGAATAAACTGCTGCATTTAAGACAATTTCCACACCTTTATTGGTCATATTTGCACCATTCGCTAATAATCTATTATGTTGATAAGGAGGTGAAGGCACATCATATTCATACAATAAATCTTTGGTTTCTTTATTGTAATACTCAACAGACCCACCTATTCTACCCTTCATCAATTCAAAATCTAAACCCACATTAAACATGGAAGTTGTTTCCCACTTAAGATCAGGGTTAGCGTTCTGATTCACACCATATGAATTTATCCAAGCACCATTGTAGAGGAACTGTCCACTTTGTGGGCCAAATATGACAATTTGTCGATAAGGATCAATATTTTGATTTCCAGATACACCATATCCAGCACGTAATTTCAACTCATGAAAAAACGTCTGATCTTGCATAAATGACTCTTTAGTCAACCTCCATGCTGCAGAGATAGAAGGAAATGTTGCCCATCTATTATTGACACCAAACTTAGATGAACCATCTTTTCTTAATGTAGCACTCAACAAATATCTATCATCATAATTATAACCAAGACGACCATAGAACGATAT
>JAZQRD010000094.1:0-1781 GCA_045629405.1 Sphingobacterium sp.
CATTTTCCAAAAAAATAATATAGTAACTTAGTAGATTATTTTATATTTGAATAATAAAAATGTTCAATATGAAAAATTTACTCCTTATTCTATTAGCGTTTATTCCTGCTTTATTACTAGGACAGACTAAAGAGGAATTGATACAACAAATAAAACAAAATCCGAAAGAAATATCTTCCATACGTCTAGTACAACGTGTAGGCGGCTACAATCCTGACTACAAAGAAATGGCTGCGTTATTCAAACAATTAGATAAGAAGGTGCAAAAGTCTAATGAGGGTAAAGTGTTCAGTAGATACTTAAAGACACTAGAGAATACAAGTGTCGGTAAGAAAGCTCCAGGTATCACACAGTTTGATGTAGACGGAAACCCTTACTCGCTACAAGATCTAAAAGGCAAATATGTATTGGTAGATTTTTGGGCTTCTTGGTGCCCTCCGTGTCGCGCAGAAAATCCAAATCTGGTAGTCACCTACGCAGAATTTAAAGAAAAGAACTTTGAGATACTGGGTGTTTCCTTTGATAGAGATCTAAATGCTTGGAAGAAAGCAATTGCTGATGACAACTTGACTTGGAAACATATTTCAGATTTGCAGCATTGGAATAATGGAGCTGCAACCACTTATGGTATCAAAGCTATTCCACAAAATGTGCTAGTTGATCCAAACGGCATAATAGTCGCTAAGAATCTACACGGTGATGATTTGAAAAATAAGCTAAGAGAGATTCTTAATTAAAACAAAAGAGTTACTATCTAGATAGTAACTCTTTTGTTTTAATTATTACCCAAATAATGCCGAAAACAAGTTTTCTAACGTTGCCATCGGCCGTATAGCAATATTGTACTTCTTAGCATCTAATCCTTTGGTATTATATTTTGAAATAAAAATGCCATCGAATCCTAGTTTCTCTGCTTCGGCTATACGCTGCTCAATGCGGTTCACCGCACGGATCTCTCCAGAAAGCCCTACTTCACCTGCAAATGTTACGTTCGTAGGTAGAGGTATATCTTGTTGCGATGATATAATAGCTGCAATTACGGCCAAATCTATAGCTGGATCTTCTACACGTAAACCTCCTGTAATATTCAAAAACACATCCTGCATATTCAGTTTAAAACCAAAACGTTTTTCTAAAACAGCTAGAAGCATATTCAGACGCTTGGTGTCGAATCCTGTAGAACTTCGTTGAGGCGTACCAAAAGCAGAATTACTAACTAAGGCTTGGACTTCGATCATCAGTGGGCGCATACCTTCCAACATCGCCGCAATAGCTACGCCTGAAGTTGGTTCATCACGCTGAGAGATCATGATTTCCGATGGATTCGAAACTTCACGAAGTCCCGAACCTTGCATCTCATATATACCTAATTCTGATGACGATCCAAATCGATTCTTGACGGCACGCAAGATTCTATATACATGATGACGATCGCCTTCAAACTGCAAAACAGTATCTACCATATGCTCCAAAACTTTTGGACCTGCTATCGAGCCATCTTTAGTAATATGACCAACGATAAACACCGGTGTATTGGTTTCTTTTGCAAAACGCAATAATTCAGCGGTACATTCTCTGACTTGTGAGACGGATCCAGGTGCTGACTCAATCTGTGCCGAATGCAATGTCTGAATAGAGTCTATCACGACAACATTGGGGTTTACGACCTCCAATTGTTTGAATATATTTTGAGTTGACGTTTCTGTCAATATATAGCAATCTGCTTTAGATTTAGACGACAGACGTTCTGCACGCATTTTAATCTGCTGTTCACTTTCTTC
>JAZQRD010000095.1:0-7196 GCA_045629405.1 Sphingobacterium sp.
TCATATTTATATAACCTCATAAATGGCAAGATTAAATTTATTAGAAGAGACTCGTTTTGAGAAGGTGCCTGTAAAGGTATATCCTAATCCTAATGTGGCTTCTATTGATGTCGCAAATCGTATTGCTACAATAATTAAAGAAAAGCAAGCTAAAGGCGAGACAGCAGTATTGGGTTTAGCAACAGGTGCTACTCCTGTAAGAGTTTACAGAGAGCTTGTTCGTCTTCACCAAGAAGAGGGTTTGAGCTTTAAAAATGTCGTTACATTCAACTTAGACGAATATTTTCCGATGCAGCCTACTGCAGATCAAAGTTATGTTACTTTCATGAAGAAGAACTTATTTGATCATGTAGACATTCCTCAAGAAAATGTAAATATTCCAGATGGTACACTAGATATTAAAGACGTAGCTGCATTTTGTGAGGCTTATGAGCAAAAAATATCGAGCTTTGGCGGATTAGATATTCAGATTTTGGGTATCGGTCGTACAGGTCACATTGGGTTCAATGAACCAGGATCAGCGCCAAATTCAGGTACACGTTTAGTGACGTTAGATGATTTGACACGTCGTGATGCTGCCAAAGATTTTGGTGGTAAAGCAAATGTTCCTACAAAAGCTATTACGATGGGTGTAGGTACAATCTTCAAGGCTAAAGAAATTATCTTGATGGCTTGGGGTGACAACAAAGCAAGCATCGTTAAGAAAGCAGTAGAGGGAGATATTTCATCGGATATTCCTGCTACATTCTTGCAATTGTCTAATAATGTAGAGTTTATCTTAGATGAAGGTGCAGCATCGCTATTAACTCGTTTTGACCTTCCTTGGTTAGCAGATGATGTAGAATGGATACCATCTTTGACTAAGAAAGCAGTAGTTTGGTTGTCATTAGAAACTAATAAGGCGATTTTAAAGTTAACGGAAGAAGATTATAACAATAATGGTATGGCTAAGCTTGTGACTGAACAAGGCCCTGCTTACAATATCAATATTCGTATCTTCAACGAATTACAACATACAATCACAGGTTGGCCAGGTGGTAAACCAGGTGTAGATGATTCACAGCGTCCTGAACGTGCTGAACCAGCGCACAAAAATGTTATTTTATTCTCACCACATCCTGATGATGATGTGATCTCCATGGGTGGTACTTTCATCCGTTTAGCAGATCAGGGTCATAACGTGCATGTAGCTTACCAAACTTCGGGTAACAATGCGGTATGGGATGATGATGCACGTCGTTTCGTAGAGTTTGCGGAAGATATCACGAAAGAATTAGGCACTGATGCTTCTAAGATTACTGACTTATATAATGACTCTAATGCATTCTTTGCTAAAAAGAAACCTAGTGAAAGAGATCCAGAGATTATCCGTAAAGTGAAAGCTTATATCCGTAAGGGTGAAGCTATTGCTGGAGCTCGCCTAGTAGGATTACCTGACTCTAACATCCACTTCCAAGATTTACCTTTCTACGATCAAGCTAAGGAAAACAAAAGTTATTCTTTGGAAGCTGATATCGTAGAGACGATGGAGTTGATGCGCAAAGTAAAGCCTCACCAAGTTTTTGCAGCTGGTGACTTCTATGATCCAAACGGAACACATAAAGTATGTTTCGATATTATTTTAGAAGCTTTACTTCGTTTACGAGCTACAGAAGAGTGGGCTAAAGACTGTTGGTTGTGGTTATACCGTGGTGCATGGTATGAATATCCAATTCACGAAATCGAAATGGCTGTGCCATTAGCTCCTGAAGAAGTAAAACGCAAGCGTTTAGCAATCTTCAAACACCAGTCACAGAAAGATGTACCTGTATGGCCAGGTGATGATCCTCGTGAATTCTGGGTTCGTGCTGAAGATCGTACAAGTGAAACAGCTTCATTATACCACAAACTTGGTTTAGCAGAATATGAAGCTATCGAGGCTTTTGTTAAATGGAAATTTGACTAATTAATCTGCTTCAGCATAAAAGGGAATGCCATTAGAAATCGATCTAATGGCATTCTTTTTTTATAACTAGCGTCTTTCATTGATGATATAATAGACAAACTTTATCAATAGCGCAAAGAGTTCGGAATAAAGCCAAAAAACTTCTTAAATGCAGTCGTAAAATGCGTTGCATGTCGATACCCAGTCATTTGTGCTACATCTATCACCCTATATTTTCCTGATTTTATAAGCTCTTTTGCGTAGTACATTCGTTGTGCTGTAATATAGTTCATGACTGTTTTACCAACGTATTGCTTGAAATATTTTTTTAGGTATTGCTCGTTCGTCCCGATTTGTTTAGCCAAATCCATAAGTGTGAAATGATTCGAAAGATCTTCGTCTATAATTTTTTTTGCTAATAATATTTTTTCGTAATGACTTTGGATAGTAGGAATATCGCGCTGTTTATCTGTGGTATATATTCTTTCTAATTGGAAAGCTAGTACTTCTAAAAGTAAAGACTGAATACGAAGCTTACTTAGTGGTGTCGGATTGTTGTGTATTTCTAGTATCTGATTTACTATAAATGCTACATTATTTGTTGTCTTAATGGCTACACCATTGTGGAAACTTCGTCCTATATCATGTTTGGTTAAGTCCAATTCCGTAAACAATTCTATAGGAGCAAAAACTGCAATCGCCGGATATTGATTATTTGAATTCTCCCATCTCAACAAATCGTTGGTTTTTATAGAGATAAGACTGCTTTTATTACTATCTAGGTGATAATCATTTTGATTAATAGAATAGGTGCAACAACACGATTCAGTACAATTTGATTGTACGATGATTAATATGCCATCTATAGGTGACTTAATATGGTGATAACACTTATCTAACAGAGTAAAGTATAAACCAATTTGAACTGATGATAATAGTTCAGTATCAGCATGAATAGAGTTAGTTACTAAATTTTGCTCAATAAAATTGTCCATTACCATTAGTAAATACTATTTATTTTTATTTAGATTTATTACAAATAGATGTAAATGTAGAAATTTTAAATCATAATTCAACAATAGTCTTCATATCTATAACTACTCTTACAGTAATGAATGCTTCAAAACATTTGATGATTAATAATAATAAGGTTTTGTTATACAGTTACTTATCATAAGATGAGATTGGAAGTAAAAGTATATAATTGAATTGGTTCGTTTATAGAGCCTATTTTTTTCGGATTCTAAAACTAAAATTTCGGATTACGTCATTTACTTATTTAGAATAAATCTAAATTTGTCGCATTGAAATTATTTAGAATTTTTCTAAATAGTACTTCTAAAGACATTTACGAATATGAAATATTTTGGCATTACATTCTTATTACTTTTTATAAATGCACTTTTATTTGCACAAGAATCGTTTTCTATCAAAGGAAAGGTGCACAAAACTAGTGGTGAGGCGCTATCACATATTACTGTCAAATTGGTTGGTACTCATTTAGTAGCGGTGAGTGATCAATATGGCCGATATGTATTCACATCTGTACCTAAAGGTTCTTATAAATTGGTCGTCTCGTCAGTCGAATTTGATGACAAAATGATGCCTTTGGATGTAAATAAAAACTACGATGACCTACATATCCACCTAGACCCAAGAGGTGACATTTCTCTTGATGAAGTGACAGTTTCGCGTAAGACACACAAGAAAGAATTAGAGACATCAGGCTTTGCGGTAGCTGTAATAGAAACTAAAGAGGCTTCCTTGCGCAATCTTACAACTAATGAATTATTAGACCGTGCTGTGGGAGTGCGTGTTCGCCAAAATGGAGGGATTGGTTCTCAGATAGAATATAATCTGAATGGTATGTCTGGTAGTGCAATAGGTGTTTTCTTGGACGGAACACCAATATCTACATTTGGTTCGTCTTTCAATTTGAATAACATACCGCCAGCTATGATTGAACGCATCGAAGTCTATAAAGGAGTATTGCCTTCACATCTGACGGGAGATTATGTAGGTGGGGCTATCAATGTTATTATGAAGAAGGATGCATCAGCGAATACGATTACAGCTGCGGTATCGTATGGATCATTTAATACATTTCAAGCTGATTTGGGATTGATGTATAGGGATCAGCGATCAGGATTTACATCGAGGATCTCAGGCTTTTCTACATATACAGATAACAATTATGAGATGTGGGGAAAGTTTGCCGTATTAACAGATGCTGAACAAAGACTGCAACGATATCAACGCTTCAAACGTTTCAACAATACGTACAAAAGTGTGGGGGGACGATTTGAATTTGGTTTTACAAATGTCAATTGGGCTGACCAATTCATGATTGGTTATAATATTTCGGATACGTATCAAGAAATACCACATGGTACGACTATGGCCCAGCCGTATGTAGGTCGATTTCAAGAATTTGGTGCACATGTCTTTAGTCTGAATTACCAAAAGAAAAATATACTTGTGAATGGACTTTCATTAGATGTAAACGCCGTGTATAGTCAACGATCGACTTACTTACAAGATACTGCACGAGCAATGTATAACTGGGATGGCAAACCTATGGTCTACATCAGGGCCATGGAAGAGGTAGCTATGGTAAAACCTATTGGGCAAGGACAGCAGGGCGCTGCGACGATTAGTAATGTTGATAGAAATATTCTTAATGCACGTACGAATCTATCATATATGATTGCAGATGGTCATAAATTGTCGATCAATCACAATATCAATAAGACTAGTCGTATGGATACTGATTTATTGAACCTAAATGATCTAACGAATACCAATATTGAGCGAAACACTTCTACTAATATTTTCGGATTCAACTACGAATCACAGATCTTATCAAAAAAGCTTAGAACAAATATTTTAGGGAAATATACCATCAATCAAAATCACTACAATAACGCAGGACAAAACACAACTCTGACGAATAGTAATCCAGGATATGGCATGACGCTATCTTACAATGTCATACCTAAGTTGCATATCATTACTTCTGCGGAAAATACGTTTATATCTCCACGCGACGAACAAATATTTGGGAATCCTGAATCTAATATTCTAGAAAATTTGAACTTATTGCCTGAGAAGAATGTGAATTTCAACCTTGGATTCAGGTATGCACCCCTCAAGTTTAGCAATCACAAATTATCTCTTTATGCTAACGCATTTTGGCGTAATGGATATGATAAAATTGCTGCACAAGCAGTAGATTCTGTGATTGTTGGTCGCGAATCTGACGCAAATATTCAAACGACAAAGTACACTAATCTTGGTCGAACACAATCTAGAGGTTTTGAAGCAGAGTTAACTTATGTCTACAAGAATAAGTTGAATGCGATTTTTAATATCTCAAAATTCAATTCTGTTTTTAAGCAAGAATTTGATGAAAATGGCCGAAAACATTTTTTATACAACAGACAATTGCCAAATGAGCCTTTTTTCACAATGAACGGCAGCGTGCAATATCGACTTGACAATATTGTACAACAGAAATCTATCCTGAATCTTTACTACAATACCGGATATGTAGCCCCATTTAGTACTGTGTGGATCGATTCAGATGAGTGGTTTACAACGAATACACAATTTTACCATGACTTTGGTGCAAGTTACCAAACGCCAAAACGAAATATCATCGTGAGCCTTGATCTGAAAAACGCTTTTAACTCTGAAATCTATGACAATTTCGCTGTGCAAAAACCAGGTAGAGCTATCTATTTGAAAATAAACTATATGCTGAACAATATAAAATTAAAATAATATCATAAGTATAAATCTACAGAAAATGAAAAAAAATCTATTAAAGTCTGGACTATTTGCGTTAGCTATTATAGGAGGTCTAATCACTTCATGTTCAAAAGATGAGAGTGTAATTGATACCAATCCAGACATTGAAGAGACACCAGGAGCAGATAATGATAAAAGAAAATTCATCACACTGACAGCCTCTATCCCTGATGGAACGGGTACTGCTGGTAATGGAGGTACGATGGCTTATGCTATTACAGAAGCAGATGCCGAAAATCCTACAAAGGTCATTGACATTTTTACCGATGGATATGGTTTGCGTTCGGCAAGAACAGCGCGCATTCAAGGTTCAATTAATGGTAACTATTTATACAACATTCAATATACAGGAACTAATGGGGGTGTATTTAATAAATACAAAGTTTTAGGTGGTGGTAAATTCGAAGACACCAATGAAGAAGTAAATGCAGCTACAATTTTGGGTACGTCACCTCGTTGGGTAAAAGCTGCAGAAGGTATTGGCATTGGTGTGAATATCTCTGGAGCTTCAGCGCCTATCGATGCGACTAAGGCTGCAGCTGGAACACAAATGTATGAATACGTGAGAGGTACAGCTAAGGTGGCTATTCTAGATCTTCACAATCCACGTATCCCTAATTCGAATGAATTTGAATTCCCTTTCTCAGACGAAGAAAAGAAGGCAGGGTATTCAGTAGGTCGCATTGATGTACCTATCTTGAATGCCGCTAAAACGAAAGTTTTCATTGGGTGTAACTTGAGTAAAGTTGATCCTTCCAAAGGTCCTCAAAAATCAGTTAATGCAGAAACTGGTGAAGTTACTTGGTCTTGGGCTTCAGATGTAGAAAATGTGAAAGGTACTGCTACATTAGTGTTAGATTATCCATCGTTAGTAAATCCGAAAGTAATTTGGTCAACACAAAGTAAAGCGAATAACCACTCATACCGTACCATGACTCAACATGTAGGTACTGATGGTAACATTTATCAAGCAACTGCTACTTCAGGTTCTCAAATCTTACGTATTAGTAAGTCTACACATGATTATGATAATTCGTATGATTTTAATTTGAAGTCAGCATTAAATACATCTAATGAAGTTGCAATTAAAGCATGGAGATATATCAAAGATGGAATAGGAATAGTACTATTCACGGAGTCAGGAGTGTCAGGCGGATACGTTGCGTTGATAGACCTGAATACGAAGACGGCTGCACGATTAGCTACAGATGAGCAAGCTTTGGCTGGATTATCCACTACCTTTGGTCAATACCAAAATATCGGAGTTGTAGGAGATAATATATATCTACCGCTTACAGCTAGTGGATCAGATGGAAATATCTATATCGTTAATTGGAAAACTAAAACAATAAAAAAGGGAGCTAAGCTTAAAGGTAACGCAGGAAGTTTTTACTTAGGTGCATATTAATTTCACAAGTTAGGACAGTGATTTCTTTAATTAAGAATTTTACTAAAAGCGATG
>JAZQRD010000096.1:0-1507 GCA_045629405.1 Sphingobacterium sp.
CCAAGCGGAGAAGATTCTATACCATCAAAATCAGAACCTATAGCAACATGATCAATTCCTACTTTTGACACTAAATAATCTATATGTTCCAAAAGCCTTTCCAAAGGTGCATCTACACGTAATTTATTCGCCGCTGTAAGCTTATCATATTGTGCCCAAGAACTCATTTTGTCCGTAGGCTTCTTATTAAACTGTTCTTCATAAACAGATTTCAATCGCCCATCAAAATCTGAGTCCAAGAAACCGGAATAGAAATTTACGCCAACTACCCCTTTATTCTTTTTGAGTGCCTTTAGTTGTTTATCATCAAGATTTCTGGAATGCGGAGTCAAAGCTGCAGCATTACTATGTGATACCAAAACAGGCTTTTTACTCACTTTCATCACGTCATAAAATGTCTTTTTACTGGCGTGCGATAGATCAACCATCATCCCCAATTGATTCATCTTACGAATAATATATTTACCTTCCTTAGTTAAACCTTTTTGCTCATTTGTAGATTTCTTGTCTTCAAGGGCAGCCGCTGTAACCCAAGGCAAATTATAATTCCATGTTAATGTAAGGTAACGCGCACCACGATTGTACAAATATTCTAAATTATCGATACTTTCTTCAATCATATTGCCCCCTTCTATACCTATTACTGCAGCAATCTTGCCTGCTGCTTGGATTCTCATGATATCAGCATATGACTTTGCTATTTCGATCTTATCGGTATTTCTATTAATGACATTCTCCAGCGCATCAATTTGATCGTTAGCATGCTTAAAAGCGCCTGTCTTCCATTTTTTATCGTCCGACCATACCGCAAACACCTGAACGTCTACCCCACCCTCGATTAATCTCGGGATATCTGTATGCCCTTTATCCAATCGTTGACCAATATCGCGACCTTTTAGAATAGAGGAAATAATAACATCATTATGTCCATCCACGACGATCATATCCTTATGGATTTGCTTATAATCTTGAGCAAATGTCATAGTAGTCAAAAAGGATACAACTACTGCACCTAGAATATGTTTAATCATTATTTAGCTTGATTAATAGTTTGATAAATAACATCTTGAATGCGGCTTCGAATATTCAAATTCAACAACTTTGTAGATACCTGCGGATGCACTCGGTTTGACAAAAATATATAAACAAGCTGGTTTTGTGGATCCACCCAAATACAAGTCCCTGTATATCCTGTATGCCCATAAACCGTTTTATTCGCCAACTTCGAAGGATAACCACTTGCTGATGATGGATCATAACGATCAAAACCAAGGCCTCTACGACTGACTTTGGACTGACTAGACGTAAACAAATCAATGGTTTCAGGTTTGAAATACTGAACACCAGCATATTCTCCTCTGTTCAACAACATTTGTCCATAAATAGCTAAATCCTTTGCTGTCGCAAACAAGCCAGCGTGCCCTGCTACGCCACCTGCCATGGCTGCACCTTGATCATGCACATATCCTTCCAATAACACTTTTCTAAAAGAGGTATCATTTTCTGT
>JAZQRD010000097.1:0-2503 GCA_045629405.1 Sphingobacterium sp.
TCGAAAAATAAACTATTTTATTAAAGCACATTATCACAAAAAAGTAAAACTGCCATTGCTTGATAGACAATTATAAAATATAAAACTATTTTTGTTTCAGAACTTTTGAACATTATCATCAGAAAGTCAGAAGTTAAATAATTTTATAGGTCATGAAGCAATATATATATACTGTAACATTAATTTTTGCAGCTTTAATCTCTGTATTTAATAGCTATGCACAAGAAATAGCAATAAGAGGTAGGGTACTGGATAAACAAACGAAAGAAGCTATATCTTTCGCTACTATAGCCGTAGTCGGAGGTAAACTCAAGACTTACTCGGATGACGATGGCAACTTTAACCTTACCATTCCATCTCGAGATGTAAAAGTACGTGTATCATATGTAGGCTATCATGAACAATTATTACCATTGGATGGTGGATTCACCTTTTTTGATATACAGCTATCTCCAGAAAATGAGATTGAGGAAGTCGTTGTGAAGCGCCCTAAACTGAAATATTCTAATAAGAATAATCCTGCTGTAGAACTGATTCGTCAAGTAATTGCTAACAGGGAGAATAATAGATTAACTGGACAAGACTATGTGGAGTATGAACAATACGAGAAAATCTCTTTGGGATTGAGCAACCTCTCTCCTAAATTTGTAAATAAAAAGATATTCAAAAACTATCAATTCCTTTTTCAAAAAGAATCTGATACCACATCCAACTATATCTTGCCAGCGTTTATAGAGGAAAAAGTATCAAAAATTTACTACCGTAATGACCCTAATAAAACAAAGCAGTATATTTTAGCGCAACAGAAGGCTGAATTTGACCCTAAATTTGTAGATAATGAAGGTTTAACTAACTACTTCAATAAACTTTATGATAAAGTAGATATCTACGAGAACAATATCGCCTTACTTACTAATCAGTTTCTAAGCCCTATTGCTAATACAGCACCTAATTTTTATCGTTTCTATATAACAGATACGGTTCAGATAGCGGGTGACAAACTTGTCGAATTGAGTTTTTTCCCAAGGTCAAAAGGTGATTTTCTATTCAAAGGAAAGCTATATGTTACCCTAGATGGGCAGTATGCTGTTCATTCAGCGAATATGACCGTAGACGACGATATCAATTTGAATTTTGTACGTGATTTGGATATACAGCTAGCCTTCGTGAAAGATAATCTTAATAAATATTATTTAAGTAAATCTTCTTTGGGTATAGATTTCGCTTTGACGGATAAAGGAAAAGGAATTCGAGGCAATCGCATCGTTTATTACAAAGACTATATCAATGGAGTTCAACAACCTGATTCGGTTTATACAGGTAATACGATTGTGGTATTACCACAACCTGAAAATGTGGAAAGTAGAGAGTCTTATTGGGCAACTTTACGACATGAACCATTAAATGCGAATGAAAAATTCATCTATTATAATATAGATACATTGCAATCTATGCCATCGTTCAGAAGATTTATGGATATTTCGGCATTGGTTTTATCTGGTTATAAGCAAGCTGGTCCAGTTGAGATAGGTCCAGTAAATACATTTTATAGTTATAATCCTGTAGAAGGATTGCGATTGCGTATAGGAGGACGTACTACAGAATCATTGAGTAAGCGTTTCTTTGCTGAAGGATATACTGCGTATGGATTCAATGACAATAAATGGAAATATTTCATATCTGGTACGTATTCTTTAAATAATAAATCTGTGTATACATTTCCACAGCATTATATACGTGCATCCTATCAACATGATACTAAAATACCAGGACAAAACTTAGAATTTATCCAGGAGGATAATGTATTACTCTCGTTCAAACGTGGAGAAAACAAAAGCTACTTATATAATGATAATTTTAGATTAGATTATAAAGCAGAATTTAGCAATAACTTTTCTGTCAATGCTGGTTTGAATATTTGGAAACAGCGTCCTGCAGGCATTATCCAATACCAAATCACGCCTGAAAACGGAACTCCATACTTATTGGAAGAACTAAACACCACTGAATTATCAGTAGGTATGCGATGGGCACCCAAAGAGCAATTTTACCAAGGTAAATTATATAGAACGCCTATATATAATAAATATCCCATATTTACGCTGAATTATACTGCAGGTGTGAAAGGCTTAATGAATGGAGAGCATGATTATCACAATGTAACTGGAGGAATATTTAAGCGATTCTATTTATCACAGTTAGGATTCGCTGACGTGAATCTAGATGGTACTTACATCTTCGGTGATCGTATCCCGTATCCATTACTGACGATACACCGGGCAAATCAAACCTATGCATATCAGCTGAATTCATACAACCTTATGAACTTTATGGAGTTCATCTCCGATCATCATGCATCTGTCAACGTTCAATACTATATGAATGGTTTTATATTAAATAAACTTCCTGCTATAAAGCGTTTACAATGGCGTGAAGTATTTAGTTTCAAAGCTGTATATGGTGGATTACGTGATGAGAATAATCCAACTTATACCAATGATCT
>JAZQRD010000098.1:0-2022 GCA_045629405.1 Sphingobacterium sp.
GGATATTCGTAAGTTAATGGAGTCCACGATGGCAAGTGAAGATGTAAAACTTCACAAACCACACCCGGAGATATATCTTAACTCAGCTACCACATTAAATGTTGACCCATCAAATTGTATTGTTTTTGAAGATTCCTATTCAGGTATTACAGCCGGGTTAAATGCAGGTATGAAAGTAGTTGCTGTACTAAGTTCACATACTAAGCGACAACTTCCACCTTGTTCATATTATATTAACGATTATGCTGACATATCTATTTCTACATTATTAGATATTTTAAAAGAAAATTAAATGTTGGAAATACTATCCTTACTACCAAATCATTGGGATTGGGTAGTTTACTTTGGATGTGCAATTCTAATCGGCATGTCAAAATCAGGTATTCAAAATATTGGTACTTTGACAGTACCTTTATTTGCCTTGATATTTGGCGCAAAACTTTCTACAGGAATAGTCCTTATATTACTCATTATGGCCGATTTATTAGCTGTAATATATTATCGTAAAAAGTTTATCTGGGCTGAAGTTCTTAAGTTAATACCATTAGCCTTGATCGGTTTAATTACTGGATTGATATTAGGGTTATATGTTGATGATAAAACTTTTAAGATAGTGATAGGCATATGTATACTTATCAGCATATCTTTTATGCTTTTGTTAAGTAGAGTTAGCGAGATTGTCCAAAATAGGTTGATTGCTCAATCTTGGTACGCTCCACTATTTGGGTGGATCCTAGGTTTCTCTACAATGGTTGGAAACGCTGCAGGTCCAGCATTACCCGTATATATGCTTTCAAAACGCATGGATAAAATTGCCTTCGCTGCAACGTCTGCCTGGTTTATTTTTATTTTAAATATTGTCAAAGTTCCATTACAAGTCTTTGTCTGGGAAAATATCAATTGGAATGGCATATTTCTCAATTTATTAGGTTTTCCATTTATACTCTTAGGATTTTATTCAGGATTAAAAATTATAAATATTCTACCTGAAAAATCATTTCGAACCTTGATTCAAATTTTAGTAGTCATATCTTCTATCCTATTAACAGTGCTGTCCTAAATAAAATTTAGGGCGTATAAAATCTACCTTTTTCTATTAAATAGATAAGGTTTTATGTAAAATTTCAAATTATATCCTCTCTATTGTCTTTAGAAGAGTTTAAACTGTCCAATTTTATCAGGAGGTTTACCTGAAAAGAATGGATCATTAGCCCATTTCCAGAGATCAATTTTTACAAAAATATTTAAGCGAATAAAGTTCAACAAGTTGGATAAGTTCCATTCATATTTAGCCTTCTTCTGGATGTATTTAAAGAGTAGTATCCCAATTAATGCAGTCCAAATTTGGATGTAGACTGCATTTTCTGAGGTTCCCACAAAACTGCTTACTTTCAGACGCTGTTTTAGATGTTTGAAGAACGTTTCAATCTCCCATCTTTCCTTATATAATGCCGCTACTGTTGATGCTTTCCAGGTGAGATTGTTTGTTAAGAACTCATATTCAGCATTATTTATGCTGTCCCAAAAACGAACTAGACGCATTTTCTTTCCTTGATAGTGCTTTTTAGCATCCCCATCAAGCTCAATAATCTGATCCTGAAGCACTCCACTATTCTTGAGTGCTTCGCTTTGAAATGATCTCACCACAGTATATTTCATGTTGCTTTTACTGCGTGTAACAAAAAAGCACTGCTTGCTGTCCAAAACATTCATCCAAGCATAATCAACGTAGCCTCTATCAACAACAAGCACACAACCCTTAGGAAATGAAATGGTCTTGGCTATCTTTGATTCATGTTGTTTACCATCTGTAATATGCACAAAGCTCGGCATACAGCCATCATAATCAAGTATAGTATGAAGTTTCACCGCTCCTTTTGCACTACGGAATTTTGCCCAATCAAAAATACTAAGGCATAAAGGAATAATGGTAGCATCCATTAAAAAGACCTTTCGCTTAAGTCTATTAAGCTCAGCTCGTCTAGGGGAATTTCTATTCCACAAATGTTCCAAAAGTTTGTA
>JAZQRD010000099.1:0-24884 GCA_045629405.1 Sphingobacterium sp.
TTTACTGATTATCAACTTAAGACAGCAAAGCAGAAGTTCAAAGGTCAGATAGCGTTAGCAGAAGAAAATCGTATGAGTATGATCATAGCGGAAGCGAAGAATATAGTAGACTATGGACGTGTTATATCTTTGACTGATGTATTTGAAAAGATTGATGCTGTGACTAAGGAAGATTTATCCGCTTTGGCACAGACATACTTTGATAGAGACAAAATGGTATCGTTGAGCTTTGTTCCTGAAGAATAGTCAATTCAGCTAATTTATTATATTTGCATCCTAGTAATTAATTTGCAAATAACCTTAATAAAGAAATAAAATATTTTTAATGAAAACGGCTTACATATTTCCAGGTCAAGGTGCTCAGTTCGTAGGAATGGGTCAAGACCTTTATAACTTAAATGACGAAACAAAAGCTTTATTCGAGAAAGCGAACGAAATCTTAGGTTTCAGAATCACAGATATCATGTTCAATGGTACTGATGAAGAGTTAAAACAAACGAATGTAACTCAACCTGCTATTTTTTTACATTCTGTCATCTTAGCTAAAGCTTTGGGTGACCAATTTCAGCCATCGATGGTTGCAGGACACTCTTTAGGAGAGTTCTCAGCTTTAGTATCGGCTGGAGCATTGTCATTTGAGGATGGTTTACGTTTAGTAGCGCAACGTGCAAATGCAATGCAAAAAGCATGTGAAGTAGAACCTTCTACAATGGCTGCAATCCTAGGCTTAGAAGATGAGGTAGTAGAGAATATATGTGCTGATATTGATGAAGTTGTCGTAGCAGCGAATTACAATTGTCCAGGACAGCTAGTGATATCAGGTTCTATTGCTGGTGTAGACAAAGCTTGTGCTTTATTGACAGAGGCAGGTGCTAAGCGTGCATTGAAGTTAAATGTTGGAGGTGCTTTCCATTCACCATTAATGGAGCCTGCAAAGGTCGAATTACAATCAGCTATTGAGTCTACAGAAATCCTTATTCCAGTATGCCCTATCTTCCAAAATGTAGATGCACAACCATACACTGACCCTGCTACTATCAAAGCTAATTTAATTGCTCAATTGACAGGAGCTGTACGTTGGACTCAGACAGTTCAAAATATGCTGGAGTCAGGTGCTGAGGCATTTGTAGAAGTTGGCCCAGGTAATGTGTTGCAAGGTCTAGTTAAGAAAGTAGATCGTAAAGCACAGACATCTTCAGCTTCAATCGCTGAATAATTGGTCAAAATATAAATAAGAAAGGACTTATCTGATAGATAAGCCCTTTCTTATTTATAATCCCTCAAAATATTAGATGTTGAATGCAGATTTGATTTTATCTACATAATCTAATTTTTCCCAAGTGAATAATTCTACTTCTACTGTTTTCTTCTCCCCAGTAGAGATTTCAAATGTTTTTTCTACTTTACGGTTTGTTCTTCCCATGTGTCCATATGCTGCAGTTTCTGCATAAATTGGATTACGTAAGCCCAATCTCGTCTCTATTCCGTATGGAGTCATATCGAAAATCTCTGATATTTTTTCAGCGATTTCTCCATCTGTGAAGTTTACTTTACTAGTGCCATATGTATTAACGTAGATACCCATTGGATCTTTAACACCTATAGCATAAGATATTTGAACTAATATTTCATCAGCAACACCAGCTGCCACTAAATTTTTAGCGATGTGACGAGTAGCATAAGCTGCTGAACGGTCTACTTTTGAAGGATCTTTTCCTGAGAAAGCACCACCACCATGAGCACCTTTACCACCATATGTATCTACAATAATTTTGCGACCTGTAAGACCTGTGTCTCCATGTGGGCCTCCGATTACAAATTTACCAGTAGGGTTAATATGGAATTTAATATCGTCATTGAACAGCGCTTGAAGCTCTGGCTTCAATTGAGCTTTTACACGAGGAATCAAAATGTTTTTGATATCTTCTGTGATTTTAGCTAGCATGATTTCTTCTTGATCAAAATCATCATGTTGCGTAGAGATTACGATTGTATCAATACGTTGAGGTTTATGATCATCGCTATATTCTAACGTAACTTGTGATTTCGCATCAGGACGTAAATAAGTAATTTCTTTATTTTCACGTCTAAGATCAGCCAATTCGTATAATAATCTGTGCGACAAATCTAATGCTAAAGGCATATAGTTGTCCGTCTCGTTGCTAGCGTAACCAAACATGATTCCTTGATCACCAGCACCTTGTTCTTGTCTAGTCTTGCGGTCTACACCTTGGTTTATATCAGCCGATTGTTCATGGATTGCAGATAATACACCACATGAGTTGGCTTCAAACATGTACTCAGATTTGGTATATCCAATTTTTTCGATCACTGAACGCGTAATCTTTTGTACATCTAAATAGATCTTAGATTTTACTTCACCTGCCAAGACTACTTGTCCCGTAGTCACCAATGTCTCGATTGCTACACGTGCATCTTCGTCCCAAGCAAGGAAATTATCGATTAGTGCATCAGAAATCTGATCCGCAATTTTGTCTGGATGGCCTTCCGATACAGATTCGGATGTAAATAAATATGCCATAATATAAAAATTATAGTTTAGTACTTTTTATAAATGTAGGAGGTGCTATCAATAGATAGAAGTGGAAAACTAGATATTTGAGCGGTGTTTAGCACTTTTTTTCCGTGGTTGCAATCTCCCTTTTACTTTAGATTCGTAAAATGCAAATCAGTCCACATTTTTTTTGTCGGCACAAAGGTACGACGATTTTGTAATTATTACAAGCGTGATTTTTAATATATTAAATATTAGTATAATCAATATATGCCGACTGATGCTTATCTTTACGACAGTGAGATGGTAAATATGCAAGAGCAAAAAAAAATACTTTTTGTAATAAATCCTATATCAGGAGGGAAGAAGAAAACAGCGTTTAATAAGCAAGTACTAGAAGTACTAGACTTGAAAAAATTCAATCCAACTTTTCAACAGACAACAAAGCCTAATCATGCTTATGAGTTAGGGAAACGTGCTATTGAAGAAAAATTTGATGCTGTGGTGGCTGTAGGTGGAGATGGCACAATTAACGAATTGGGAGCGGCATTAGTAGGTAGTGGTATTCCGCTAGGTATCGTGCCTGAAGGTTCAGGAAACGGACTGGCATTATATCTTGGTATCCCTATGAATGAAACAGCGGCAATACGTCGCTTGAATAGATTTGAGACAGTAGATGTCGATTCAGGAATTATTAATGATAAGCCATTTTTCAATATTGCAGGGATGGGGTTTGACGCTACTGTAAGTGACCGTTTTGCTAATGACACGATGCGAGGTCCTATCGGTTATCTTAGATCTATTGTAAATGTACTGGCAAAGTACAAACCTAGTAAATATTCGCTAACCATAGACGGTAAGTCGTATGAACGTGAGGCCTTTATGATATCTGTCGCAAATTCTCCTCAATATGGTAATAATGCATATATAGCTCCTAATGCATCCGTGAATGATGGTCAGTTGGATGTATGTATCGTGCATAAATTTCCGCTGTATATACTGCCGATGATGGTATTTCATCTTTTCAATAGATCAGCCGACCAATCGGATTATGTAGAGATCATTCCAGGTAAAGAAATAGAAATTAAACGCATTGATAATGGTCCAGTGCATGTTGATGGTGAACCTCTCGTGTTAGAAAATGATTTGAAGATACTTGTGCGACCTAACTCTTTGAAAGTAATCTGCTAAAATATTGAACTATGTCAAAGCAAAAAAAGCAACAATTTGAAGGAATTGTATATTCCACAGACTCTAATTACGAATATGATGACTTGCAGGAGTCGATCGATACCTTACCTATCGAAAAACAGCGCTTAAAGATATCACTGGACAAAAAATCTAGAAAAGGTAAAACGGTGACCGCTATTGAAGGGTTCGTTGGTACGGATGATGATCTGCAAGATCTAGGAAAGTTATTGAAGCAAAAATGTGGAGTAGGAGGGTCTGCTAAGGATGGTATTATTTTGATACAGGGTGATTTAAAATCAAAAGTGTACGATTATTTGGTCGCTTTAGGATATAAAGTTAAATTAGTAGGCGGATAAATTTTAAAATTGGTATATAAAGCTGATTTTTAGAAAGTTATTGGCGCACTTTAAATCTTGGAGCCGTGAGTTGTCACTTATTAAAGTGAGTAACCGGTTACTTAATTTAGGATTTAACAATTAGATAATTTGCATAAACCGAAAAAAATAGTTTTTATTGCAGAATATTCAATTGGAAAATCTAGAAAAGTTAAGGGATGGAAAGGACAGAATCTGCTTCTTTTAGTACCCTAAATAAACTATTTTGAAAAATTGTGAAAATAATTGCAATAAAAATTTGAGTTTTATAACAAAATAGTATATTTGTTTTGATGTATGTCAAAGCATATTGGCAAATATTGCTCAAAATTGAATTAAAAATAAATAATTAAACAACAGTAAAAATCTAAAACTTTAGTAAAAATGGCAAACGCACCAAAAACTACTAGCCCAGTAAAACAAGAAAGTGGAAATTCGGGTAATTTATTTGCGAGTTTAGCAATCGTTATTTGTTTCATCATCGGTTATATCGTATGGAAATTCGTAATGGGTAATCCTTCAAACTTTATCGACAATGATCCAATTAACCAACCTTTACCAGGTAACTATTTAGGTATGGTTTACCATGCAGGTGCTGTAGTACCAGTTCTTCTTGGTTTATTCTTAATGGTATTTGTATTCTCTATCGAACGTTTCATCGTTATTGGTAAAGCATCAGGTACAGGTAATGTAGGTAACTTCGTAAGAAAAGTTCAATCTTTATTAAAAACTGGTAGCATCGATTCAGCTATCGCTGAATGTGACAAACAAAAAGGTTCTGTTGCAAACGTTATCAAAGCAGGATTATTGAAATATAAAGATGTTGAAGCTAACCCAGGCTTAGACGCTGAAAAATCAGCTTTAGCAATTCAAAAAGAAATCGAAGAAACTACTGCATTAGAAATGCCAATGTTAGAGAAAAACTTAAACGTATTAGCTACGTTAGTTTCTATCGGTACATTAACAGGTTTATTAGGTACAGTAACAGGTATGATCAAGGCCTTCTCAGCATTAGCTACAGGTGGTGCTCCAGATTCAGCTAAGTTAGCAAATGGTATCTCTGAGGCGTTAATCAACACGGCTACAGGTATTGCTTGTTCTACTTTCGCTATCGTGTTCTACAATATTTTAACTGCAAAAATCGACAAATTAACTTACTCTATCGACGAGGCTGGTTTCTCAATCGTACAAACGTACGCTGCTAACCACAAGTAAGATGATCTGAAAATATTTTTATTTTCTTTATGGAAAATGAAATATTTAATCATCATATATACAAAGAATAGAGTTATTAATTTAAAAAGATAAAAGAAATGGGTAAAGCAAAAGTAAAAAGAGCGAGTACATCGATCGACATGACGGCGATGTGTGACGTATCTTTCTTGCTTCTAACATTCTTCGTTCTTACATCGACTGCGAGACAGCCAGAGTCTTTAATAGTTGACGTTGCTCCTTCTGCCTCTCAAGCAAAATTGCCTGATGGAAACTTAGCTGTAATTACAGTTGGTGAAGAAGGGAAAGTATTCTTTCATATGAGTGATCCAGATGTGCGTGTTCAGACATTGCAACAAATGGCATCAATCTATAGCGTAGATTTTACGCCAGAGGAATATGGTAAGTTCAAACTTCAAGAAGATTTCGGAGTTTCTATCAAAGCAATGAAAACATTGTTGGCAGCAGATGCTTCAGAAAGAACAGGTGATAGACAAAAAGGTATTCCAGTAGATTCAACAATGGATAATTCGAATGAATTATTCCACTGGGTAAAACAAGCACGTCTTGCTTCGGCTAAGATATTGAAAGATAAAGCAATAGAAGATGGTAAAGATCCAGATGATATTGATTTATTGACAGTAGCTATCAAAGCAGATGCTGATGAGAAATTCCCAAGTTTGAATTTAATTATTGAAACATTGCGTAATCAAAAGCAAAATAAGTTCAGTTTTGTAACTGGTCTTAAGGCTAATGATTAATAATAAGAGACAAAAATGGCAGAATTAAATCAAGACTCCGGTAAAAAGGGGAAAGGTGGAAAAGTAAGATCAAAGAAAAATGGAGGTAAGGTAGACCTTACGGCCATGGTAGATTTGGCCTTCTTATTAATCACATTCTTCATGTTGACTACCTCTTTGAACAAGCCTCAAGCGATGGATGTTGCTATGCCTGACAAAAACGTTGAAACTGATGTGAAAACTGATGTTGACGTGGATGAGCACAGAAGTGTGACATTAGTGTTAGGTTCAGACGACAAGCTTATTTGGTATCAAGGAGATGTTAAAAACCCAATTTCGGGTCCTACTGTTATCGATTACGATAAAGAAGGTCTACGTGCAGTGTTAATGAAAATGAAGCAAGTAGTTCCTCAACAGGCAGGAGGTAAAGATATGATCGTGGTAATCCGCCCGAGTGAAAAATCTGTTACTAGAAACATCATCGATGCTTTAGATGAAATGAAGATCGTAGATATTCAACGTTATATGATTTCTAACCGTATCATGACCGAAGAAGTTGAGCTTTTGAAAAAAGAGAATCTTTATAATGATTAATTATTAGAGACTCATAAATAAGAATTAATATGTTTGGAAAATTAAATATATTTAGAAAAGAATGGCTTGATGTTGTCTTCGAGAACAGGAACAAAGCTTATGGAGCTTACGAGCTTCGTAAGATTGGACCGAAAGCGACTAACACAGCTGTAGCGATCGTTGCAGCAGTTGTAGCAGCTTTTAGTATTCCTTCTGCGTTCAACATAAAGCTCTTCAAATCTGAAGAAGCTCCCAAAGAAGAAGTTGCTTTCATAGAGGAAGTAACATTAGAAGACTTAGCTGAGCAACTTCCTGAAGAAGAGGAAAAGCCACCTGTACAAGAGGAAGCACCTAAAATTGCTGAATCTAAACCAGCTCTAGATGTAGTTGCTTTACCAGAAATCAAACCTGTGCCTAAAGAAAAGGCTGTTGAAACAGAAGTAGCGACTGTTGAAGAAGCTACTGATAAGAAAAAACTTATCGGTCCTGTAGCAATGAAAGGTATGAAAGGTGGTAGTATTACTACCGAAGGTAAGTGGGGTACAAAAGATGTTGCTGGTTCTGCTACAGGTAGTACAGTAGGTACAGATGACGGTGTTGGTACAGCTACTAATGAGATTTTCGAATCGGTAGAGATCAACCCTGAGCCACCAGGTGGTATGCCTGCGTTCCGTAAATGGATTGGTGATAACTACCAATACCCTTCAGGCGCAATCGATGCTGGTGTGAAAGGTACTGTACAAGTTTCTTTCGTAGTAGAGAAGGATGGTTCATTGACAGATATTAAAGTTGTTCGTGATTTATCTTATGGTACAGGACAAGCTGCTATCAACTTGTTGAAAAAAGCGAAAAAATGGAGCCCAGGTATCCAGAATGGTCGTCCTGTTCGTGTAGCGTATACACTTCCTATTCGTTTGGACTTAACAAATATGTAATGAGTTACAATTCAAACTCTAACAATACTAAATTTAGCCAGAAATCGCCTACACAGCGATTTCTGTCTATTTTAGGCCTATTCATGTTTTTCTTCTACTTCGTGGTTGGCCTATTGATTATCTTTTGGCAAGGTTTTCCAATCGAAATCGACAAGACATATAAAAATATGTTTGGTATTTTGCTGATCGTTTATTCTTTCTTAAGATTTGCGAGACTGTGGCAAAATAATTTTATTCGTTAAATAATGTTAACGACTAATCCTTTGATCATTCATTAAATCTTATAGATAATGAAAACTGTTAAAAATTCTTTAATTCTTTCTGCATTGGTACTATTATTGGGTACTTCATGTAATGATGAAAAGCAAAAGGCTAAAGAAAAGAAGGATGATATACTTGTAGGGGAGCTACCTGTGATGGTAGATGAGACCATACTACCGCTGTTCTTAGAACATAAGGAAGTATTTGAAAGCTCATATACTAATGCACACATTATTCCTCAACCCAAATCTGAAGTTCAAGCTATCAATGGCTTAATAAAGGGCGAGGGACATATTGCCTATTTGACAAGGGAGCTTACAGAAGAGGAGAATAAATCCTTCAAAGAGCGATCTATTCAACCGCGAGTATATGAAGTAGCATATGATGCTTTAGTACTTATAGGTAATAAGGGTGCAGCGGATTCATCAATCACTATTGCGAAAATAGTGGATTTGTTGAAGGGGACCAAAAATAGTAATTCATCATTAGTATTACACGACCCTAATTCAAGTCTTTTACGCTATTTTCGTGATTTGGGGAATATTGACAAAGTCGCTAATACTTATGTAGCTTTAGAAGACCAAGCAATTGATGTACTTCAAAGAGTTGCTACAGAATCTAATAAGATAGGGTTGATTAGTTTTAATCAATATTTATCTTTAGAAAGTTCTTTCACAGAAAAAGATAAAATTCGTATATTGAGCGTATTAAACGACCAGTTGGATACACCAAAGTACGTTACACCGTCTCAAGCAAGCTTGTCTACTGATGAGTATCCTTTAAAGCGCACGATCTACGTGTTGAACTATCAGCCGAATCTTGGATTAGGTATTGGTTTTTCGGCTTTTATCACAGGAGATAGGGGACAGCGTATCGTATTAAAGTCTGGACTTTTACCTGCTACGATGCCAGGGCGAGAGATTATAATTAGAGAACAAAACAAATTAGTAAACAACTAAGAACACAAATAAAATGAAGACAAAAAGCAAGTTATTTTTGAGTTTATTGATGGCTGGAGCTCTTGTAGGTTCAGCGAGTGCTCAAAGTTTAAAGGATGCTCAGGCAGCTATCGACGCAGAGCAATTCGATAAAGCTAAGAGTATTTTACAAACTTTGGTTGAGAAGAAAGCTAAAGATGGACAAAATTACTTTTACTTAGGTCAAGTATATCTAGTAAATGATAAAATTGATTCAGCTGCTATTATCTTCAACAAAGGTTTAGAAAATGCTCCAAAAGAGCAATTGAATACAGTTGGTTTAGGTATTGTTGATTTGAAAAAGAATAATGTGTCTGCTGCTGAGCAAAAATTTGCAACTGCAACTGCTGCATTAGGTAAAAAAGATTATTTACCATTATATTTTATTGGTCGTGCATATATTGATGCTCCAAAGCCAGACTTTGCTAAAGCTGTAGATTATTTAACTCAAGCTAAGACTAAAAATGCTAAAGACGCTCTAGTGCCTGTTTCATTAGGTGATGCATTCTTAGGATTAAAAGAGAACAGTCAAGCATTTATCAACTACCGTGATGCATTAAATATTGATCCTAACTTGGTAAAAGCTAAGGTTCAACAAGCGTTAATTACGCGTCGTGCGTTTGCTTTTGATGAAGCTATTAATCAATACAATAGTATCGCAGAAGAGTATCCTAACTATGGTCCTGTATATCGTGAGATCGCAGAGACAGAATTACAGTTAGCTAGACGTATGCCAGATGCTACAGATGAGCAAAAAGCTGCATATGAAGCACAAGTTGCTAAAGCTGTAGATAGCTACAAAAAGTACTTACAAGTAACAGGTGATACTTCTCCTGAAGCTAACGTACGCTATGCTGACTTCTTGGTATATGGTCAAAAATATGATGAATTAAAAGTTGTTGCTGAGAAATTAGCAAATGTACCAGGAGTAGATGCAAAAGTATTCCGCTACTTAGGTTTGATTGCTGTTAACCAAGACCAAGACTACGCTAAAGGTGTAGAATATTTTGGTAAATTATTCGCTTCAGCTGATGAAGATCGTTTAATTGATATCGATTATTTATTCTCGGGGTTAGCAAATATCGAAGCTGGTAATGTTGACGCTGGTTTACCCCACTTAGCTAAAGCATTAGAATTAAATCCTGAAATGATGGCTGAGGTCGGTTCTGCAGGTATGCAAGCTTACAACCAAGGTAAACATGATGTAGCTGCAGCGATCTTCAATATTCCTGCTCAACAAAAAGGTACTGATTTCTATTACGAAGCAAATTATTTGTTAGGTAATGCAAACTTCCGTTCGGGTTCTGCTAAAAAAGATGCTGGTCAAGATGCAACTAAAGAATTGAACGCTGCTATCAAAGCTTTTGAAGTAATCGTAAATTCTAACGATCAAAAAGTATTTGATGAATACTTAGTAGATGCATTATATATGACAGGATACGCTAACATGCAAATGGATGTTATTAATCCTGAAACACCAGAGTTGACAAAAGGTATTTTTGTTCCTGCATTTAATCAATTGATTAAAGTATTAGAAGACAAATTGGCTGCTGGTACTGAATTGAACGAAGATCAAAAAGTGAAGTTGACGGATTCATATAACAACGTTGGTTACTACCACTTGTTAAAAGAAGAATATCCTAAAGCATTACAATACTTCGAAAATACAATTAAAATTAACCCTAACGATGAGAATGCAAATGCATACATCGAATTCTTAAAAAGTTAATTTTTTTAATAAAATAATAGACAAGGGAAACTGATTTTCAGTTTCCCTTTTTTTTTTCATAAAAAGTTATATATTTGTTTTCAACTGATATTTAAACTTTTATTATGGAAAACTTACAAGGGCAGAATTTGCCTATTGATTATTTGCCCATATTTATTCAACTCTGTGTAGCTGCAGGATTTGGAATTATAACTATTGTAGGAACTCATCTTTTGGGGCCAAAACTACGCAATGAAAATAAGCTTTCTGCTTTCGAGTCTGGCGTTGAAGTCATAGGAAATGCAAGACAGCCATTCTCCATCAAATATTTCTTGGTAGCCATTTTATTCGTGATTTTCGATGTTGAAGTTATTTTCATGTACCCATGGGCAGTAAACTTTCGTGAATTCGGTGTTCAGGGCCTTATAGAGATGTTTATCTTTATGGGAATGCTGTTACTTGGCTTTATCTATGTGATTAAGAAAAAGGCACTTGACTGGGATTAGAATTATTCTAAATAACATTCCTGCACTCAATATTAGGAATTAAAATATTATATTGAGAACTATAAACCTAGCATATACTGTAAACTATTATGAGCAAAGTAACCTTAGCTGAAGCGCCTCCAGGTGTGGAAGGGGCTGGCTTTTTTGCCACCTCTTTAGACAAAGCGATTGGATTAGCACGTGCAAATTCTTTATGGCCATTACCATTTGCGACCTCATGTTGTGGTATCGAATTCATGGCCACTATGGGATCTACGTATGATCTAGCGCGGTTTGGTGCTGAACGTCCTAGTTTCTCCCCACGTCAAGCGGATATGTTATTAGTAATGGGTACTATCGCTAAGAAAATGGCGCCAGTATTGAAGCAGGTTTACACGCAAATGGCGGAACCTCGTTGGGTAATAGCTGTGGGTGCTTGTGCTTCAAGTGGTGGCATATTTGATACTTATTCTGTACTACAGGGAATTGATGAAATCATTCCGGTAGATGTATATGTTCCTGGATGCCCACCTAGACCTGAAGCTATTCTGGATGGTGTGTTGAAACTGCAGGATATAGTTAAGAATGAGTCTTTGAACAGACGTAATACACCAGAATATAAAGCATTATTAGAGAAATACGGAATCGATACTTACGATGGAAAAGCTAAATAACGAATATATTCTAAACCGACTAAATCAGCAATTTGGCGATGTAATATTTAGTAATGTTGAATTGCATGGCATGTTAACACTAACAATAGATGTCAAAGGGATAATCGATGTGCTTCAATATTTGAAAGAAGATGAGCAACTTCGATTTAATTACTTGACAGATATAACAGGCGTACATTATCCTAATCAAATGCAGGAGTTTGCTATAGTATATCACGTACACAACCTATTCCAGAATATTCGTATACGTTTAAAAACTTACGTAACCAAAGATCATCCAGTCGTGCCAACTGCAACTGTATTGTGGAAAGGAGCAAATTGGATGGAGCGTGAGACTTTTGATTTTTATGGGATAGAATTTGAAGGTCATCCAGATTTACGCAGAATTTTAAATATGGATGAGTTGGATGTTTTTCCGATGCGAAAAGAGTATCCGTTGGAAGATCCAAATCGAGTAGATAAGAAAGACTTTTATTTTGGCCGCTAACCACCCAAATAAACTTTAAGATGAGTAAACCTATTACCAGAATAACCAATAACGAGCCTGTATATACCGATAACGATCCTCAAGATGAATTGATCACCCTTAATATTGGGCCAACTCACCCAGCGACACATGGTGTATTTCAGAATGTGGTACAGATAGATGGAGAGCGTATCGTGAGTGGTGTGTCAACCATTGGGTATATACATCGTGCATTTGAGAAGATAGCAGAGCATAGACCTTTTTATCAAATCACCCCATTGACCGATCGTCTTAATTATTGTTCGAGCCCAATAAACAATATGGGTTGGCATATGACTGTCGAAAAGTTACTGGATATAGAGATTCCGAAGCGAGTACAATACATGCGTGTCATCGTGATGGAATTGTCACGTATTGCCGATCATATTATTTGTAATGGTATTCTTGGTGTTGATACTGGGGCATTTTCAGGGTTCTTGTATGTGATGCAAGAGCGTGAATTTATATATGAAATATTTGAAGAAATCTGTGGAGCTAGGCTAACGACTAATATTGGTCGTATAGGAGGTTTTGAGCGAGATTTCAATGAAATAGCATTTGCAAAAATAGAAGAATTTACAAAACGTTTTCCTCCCGTACTTTCGGAATTTGAGGAACTGTTTGTGCGCAATAGAATATTTATTGAGCGTACATCGGGTGTAGCGGCAGTGTCTGCAGAAGAAGCACTTGATTACAGTTGGTCAGGGCCTATATTAAGAGCCACTGGCGTAGACTATGACGTGCGTGTTACAGCGCCTTATTCCTCATATGAAGAGTTTGATTTTGATGTTCCGGTTGGGACTAAAGGCGATGTGTATGACCGATTCATGGTGCGCAATGCGGAGATGTGGCAGTCTTTGCGTATCATCGAGCAAGCACTAGAGAAGATTAAGAGAGAACCTAAAGGGGTATTTCATGCAGATGTACCTGAATTTTATTTACCTCCAAAAGAACAAGTCTATACTAATATGGAGGCTCTTATTTATCATTTTAAAATAGTGATGGGTGAGTGGGATACGCCTAAGTCGGAAGTGTATCATGCTGTAGAAGGAGGTAATGGCGAATTGGGTTTTTATCTGATACATGATGGTGGTAGAACACCGTACCGTTTACATTTTAGAAGACCATCCTTTATCAATTATCAAATGTTTGCGCCTATGAGTGCAGGTATGTTGATATCAGATGCAATTATCAATATGAGTAGTTTAAATGTTATAGCAGGAGAATTAGATGCTTAGTGTACAAGAAAATCAGCCTGTAGAATTTTCTACAGAATTGTTAGCACAATTTGAAGAAATTGTTGGTCGATATCCTGTAGGAAAGCAAAAATCTGCTTTACTACCTATTTTGCATGTAGTGCAAGCTGCGTATGGATGGTTGAGTACAGATGCGATGGACAAAGTTGCAGCTTATCTCGATATTAAACCAATTGAAGTATATGAGGTAGCTTCTTTTTATACCATGTACTTTTTGAAACCACAAGGTAAATATACATTGGAAATATGTCGTACGGGTCCTTGTTGTCTGGTGGGGGCTGAAAAAATCATGCGTCATTTGGAAGATCGACTTGGTGTGAAGGAAGGTGAAGTAACTGCTGACGGGCTATTCTCATGGAGAGGTGTAGAATGTCTTGCAGCGTGTGGCTATGGCCCTGTATTACAAATTGGACCAGAATATACGTTCTATGAAAATCTGACGAAAGATAGCGTAGATGAGTTAATTAGTACATTAAGAAATAAGAGCTAGCGATACTATATATGGGACGTAAATTATTATTAGAGCATATAAATGAACCAGGTATACATACACTAGCTGTGTACCGTCAAAAGGGTGGGTATCGTGCTGTAGAAAAAGCATTAAAAACGATGTCACCAGATGATGTCGTTGAAGAAGTGAAAAAATCTGGATTGCGTGGGCGTGGGGGAGCTGGATTTCCAACAGGTATGAAATGGAGCTTCTTAGCTAAACCTGAGGGTGTACCTCGTTATCTTGTATGTAATGGCGATGAGTCGGAGCCAGGTACATTCAAAGATCGATATTTGATGACACATATCCCACATGCATTGATCGAGGGTATGATTGTATCAAGCTACGCCCTAGGAGCACATACATCTTATATATATGTGCGTGGGGAAATGATGCCGCAGATTAGAATTTTAGAGCATGCTATTGAAGAAGCGAAAGCAGCTGGCTTTCTCGGAAAGAATATATTAGGATCGGGATATGATCTAGAAATATATGTGCAGCCAGGAGGAGGTGCATACATTTGTGGAGAAGAGACTGCTTTGTTAGAGTCTCTTGAAGGTAAGCGTGGTAATCCACGTATTAAGCCTCCATTTCCTGCTATTGCAGGACTTTATGGCTGCCCGACTGTAGTAAATAATGTGGAGTCAATAGCTTCTACAGTTCCAATTATTAATGATGGAGGAGAAGAGTATGCGAAAATAGGAATTGATAGAAGTACTGGAACAAAACTAATATCAGCATCAGGAAATATTAATAAGCCGGGTGTGTATGAGATTGAATTGGGAGTTCCTGTAGAAGAATTTATCTATTCAGATGAATACTGTGGTGGTATAGCTAATGGGAAGAGATTAAAGGCACTAGTGGCTGGAGGATCATCTGTACCCATTCTACCCGCTAATTTAGTTTGTAACACAATCAATGGATCACCAAGACTTATGACATATGAGTCACTAGCTGAAGGCGGTTTTCAATCAGGTACAATGTTGGGATCGGGTGGTTTCATAGTATTTGATGAAGATCAATGTATAGTGCGTAATACATGGAATTTTGCTCGATTTTATCATCACGAGAGTTGTGGACAATGTTCGCCATGTCGTGAGGGAACAGGCTGGATGGAAAAGGTACTTCATAAGATAGAGCATGGTCATGGTAGTATGGAGGATATAGATTTGTTGTGGGATATTCAACGCAAAATCGAAGGGAATACAATATGTCCATTAGGGGATGCTGCTGCTTGGCCTGTCGCTGCTGCAATACGTCATTTCCGTGATGAATTTGAATGGCATATCTTGAACCCTGAAGAGTCACAACAACGAAATTATGGTTTGGCACACTATGCAGATTCAATTATACCGACGGTTCAGTCTTAATGATTATTTAGAAAGCGCAATACTATGTCCGAAGAAGTTGTAAAATTTAAAGTAACGATAGATGGAATTCCAGTAGAAGTACCTGCTGGTACGACTATATTAAATGCCGCACGACAAATAGGTGGAGATATTGTTCCACCAGCAATGTGTTATTACTCCAAATTGGAAGGATCTGGCGGTAAATGCAGAACGTGTCTTGTGAAAGTTTCCAAAGGATCAGAAAAAGATCCACGTCCCATGCCAAAATTAGTTGCGTCTTGTCGTACGACTGTGATGGATGGTATGGAAGTGCAAAATATTACTTCACCAGAAGTGATAGAAGCGCGTAAAGGGGTAGTCGAAATACTATTAATCAATCATCCATTGGACTGTCCTGTATGTGATCAAGCTGGTGAATGTAAGTTGCAAGACTTAGGTTATGAGCATGGCTCTGAAGCAACACGATACGAATTTGAGCGTAGAACATTTGAACGTATAGACCTTGGTGATAAGATACAGTTGCATATGAATCGTTGTATTCTGTGTTATAGATGTGTCTATGTCGCCAATCAATTGACAGATAGTCGTGAGCACGGCGTATTGAATCGAGGAGATCATTCTGAAATATCAACATTTATTGAGAATTCGTTAGACAATGAATTTATTGGAAATGTTATAGACGTATGTCCGGTAGGAGCATTGACTGACAAAACTTTTCGCTTCAAAAGTCGGGTTTGGTTTACGAAACCAGTAGATGCACATCGCGATTGTCCTACATGTAGTGGAAAGGTCACCTTATGGTATAAGGGAGAAGAGGTATTAAGAGTTACGGGACGTAAAGATGAATTTGGAGAAGTTCATGAATTCATCTGTAATACATGCAGATTTGATACTAAACATACTGCTGACTGGGTGTTAGAGACTCCAAGTCAAGTCGACAAAGAATCCGTAATAGGTGCTAACCATTATGAGCAGTTTGCACTGCCGCCCGTCATACAGACAGACGAAGCTTTGCAACAAGCTAATCAAGAACAATTAGCAAGAACCGAACTTTTGAAATAATAAATTATGGAACTAGCATACATATTAGAAAAAGTCATCTTAGTGGTGATTGTATTTACAGTGACACTCGTCATTGCGATGTATTCTACGCTTGCAGAGCGTAAGATTGCAGGTTTCATGCAAGATCGTCATGGTCCAGATCGTGCTGGCATATTTGGAATATTACAGCCATTATGTGATGGTGCTAAATTCTTCTTCAAAGAAGAGATTATTCCGGCAGGTGCGCATAAATCACTGTTTATTCTAGGACCAGTGATTGCTATTATCACAGCATGCATTAGTTCGGCTGTAATACCATGGGGCCAACAACTCACCATCAATGGTCATGTCGTTAACTTACAAGTAGCTTCTGGCATCAATATCGGTGTGCTATATATATTCGGTGTGATCGCACTTGGTGTGTACGGTATCATGTTAGGGGGATGGGCGAGTAATAATAAGTTCTCTTTGATGGGAGCAATTCGTGCTGCTTCGCAAAGTATATCTTACGAAATAGGAATGGGGTTATCCCTTATCGCCCTATTGATGGTGACAGGATCGCTTCAATTGGAAGATATCGTAGCTCAGCAATCAGGTTTTGTGAATTGGAATATCTGGGTACAACCAATAGGATTTTTAGTGTTTATTACTTGTGCCTTTGCAGAGTGTAATCGCGTACCTTTTGATTTGCCAGAGTGTGAAACTGAGTTAGTCGGCGGTTATCATACCGAATATTCATCTATGAAATTAGGTCTGTATATGTTTTCGGAGTACATCAATATGTTTGTGTCTTCGGCATTGATGGCTGCATTATATTTCGGAGGCTATAATTTTCCATTTATGTATGAAATGGGTCTATCTGAAAATTGGATTACTATCATCGGAACACTTGTTTTCTTCCTTAAGATATTTGGATTTATTTTCTTTTTCATGTGGATCCGTTGGACATTACCTAGATTCCGCTATGATCAATTGATGAATTTGGGATGGAAGATTTTAATTCCTCTGGCGATAGTGAATATTGTACTCACTGGCATAATAACTATTATCAAGGACACTTATTTTCAATAAAGAACGCTATGCAATCATTAAGTAATAGAAAAAAAGTCATTGAACAAAAACCTATGAATATATGGGAGCGCATATATTTGCCTGCTATAGCTAAGGGTTTGTCCATTACTATACGACACTTTTTCAAAAAGATACCTACTATTAAATATCCCGAAGAGATTCGTCCTTATTCTAAAAACTTTAGAGGTCAACATTCCTTAAAGCGTGATGAGCAAGGAAGAGAACGTTGTACAGCCTGTGGACTATGTGCATTATCGTGTCCTGCAGAAGCTATCACCATGACCGCAGCTGAGCGCCAAAAGGGTGAAGAACACTTATATCGCGAAGAGAAATATGCGGCGGTATATGAGATCAATATGTTGCGTTGCATCTTCTGCGGATTGTGCGAAGAAGCATGTCCTAAGGAGGCGATATACCTTGATGGTCCACATGTGACAGCAGAATATCTTCGAAAGGATTTTATATATGGCAAAGACAAATTAGTAGAGCCGAAGTTCGACATAACCAAGTTACAAGCTTAAACTGTACACGCTGATGAGTATATTTTATTTTATAGCCTTTCTATCGGTTTTTTTCGCATTGATGACGATTTTCACAAAGAATCCTGTACATAGTGTGTTGTATCTTGTGATTACGTTTTTCACGTTCACCATACACTACATACTATTAAATGCACAATTCTTGGCGGTAGTCAATTTTATCGTGTACATGGGTGCTATCATGGTGCTATTCCTTTTTGTATTGATGTTACTCAACCTCAATGAGGACACCGAGCCTATGAAGTCCAATCTAGTAAAGATAATGGGAGCCATAGCAGGTATGTGTCTATTGGCTACTTTATTGGGCGCATTTAAAGTTGTAGAGAGTGGAAATGATTTTGTAACAGGAAATACAGACGTAGGATTGGTTAAAAATCTGGGTAAAGTGCTGTTTAAAGAATTTTTATTACCTTTTGAACTCTCTTCTATATTACTATTAACGGCTATGATTGGAGCCATCTTATTAGCTAAAAAAGAAACTAAAGAAGCCTAATGGATACTATCGTTCAACAAATTCAAGGAATACCACTACACCACTACTTGATATTGAGTAGTGTCATATTTACTATTGGTGTGATAGGCGTATTGATACGTCGTAATGTCATCATCATCATGATGTCTATTGAATTAATGCTTAATGCTGTGAATCTTTTATTAGCTGCTTTTTCAGCGTATAGAGGAGATGCGAGTGGACAAGTATTTGTTTTTTTTGTCATGGCGCTAGCTGCAGCCGAAGTAGCTGTTGGTCTAGCAATTGTTATTATGGTCTACAGAAATACGAAATCTGTCGATATTGAATCATTGAGTAAATTACGTTGGTAATCAATAATAAACCTAAATTATATGATTGATTTGATTTGGTTAATACCCTTGATACCCCTCTTGGGATTTATAATAAATGGACTGGGGCAACATACATTTTCTAAAGTAATAATAGGTCTGCTTGGGAATGCTGCTGTCTGTGTTTCATTCATACTTAGCTGTATCGTGTTTGCTGACGTATGGCAAGCTAGGCAAGCAGGAAGTGACGGTACTTTCATGATTACTTTATTTGAATGGTTTCATGTTGGAAACTTTAAAGTGGGTTTTTCATTTTTAGTTGACCCATTGAGTGCGTTGATGCTACTCATCATCACAGGTATTGGTTTTCTAATACATGTGTACTCGTATTCATATATGCATCACGATGAAGGTTTTGGTAAGTTTTTCGCTTATCTGAATCTATTTATATTCTTCATGTTGTTGTTGGTGTTGGGTTCTAACTACCTAATTATGTTTATCGGTTGGGAAGGCGTAGGATTATGTTCCTATTTACTAATCGGCTTTTGGTATAAAAATTCAAGTTATGCAACTGCAGCTAAGAAGGCATTTGTGATGAATAGGATTGGTGATTTGGGTTTTCTAATTGCTGTTTTTGCTATCATCGCTACATTTGGTTCATTAGAGTATACAGCAGTTTTCGCGCAAGCGTCAACATTTCCTGTTGGAGATACGACTTTATTGTTGATCACCTTATTATTATTTATAGCAGCTACAGGAAAGTCAGCACAGCTACCGTTATTCACTTGGTTGCCTGACGCGATGGCTGGTCCGACACCGGTGTCTGCATTGATTCATGCTGCTACTATGGTGACAGCAGGTATATATATGATTGTACGCTCAAATATATTATTCACTTTGTCACCTGTGACGATGCAAATAATCGCAGGTATAGGTATTGCTACAGCGCTTATTGCTGCTTTTATTGCTATCACACAAAATGATATTAAGAAAGTATTAGCTTATTCTACTGTGTCACAATTGGGTTATATGTTTTTGGCGTTGGGTGTTGGAGCCTTTACGGGAGCCTTTTTTCACGTTCTGACACACGCTTTTTTTAAAGCATTATTGTTTTTAGGAGCTGGATCAGTTATACATGCTATGCAAGACGAGCAAGATATGCGTCATATGGGGGGCTTGAAAGCACATATGCCAATTACATCTGCAACGATGCTTATCGGCACTATAGCGATAGCAGGAATTCCTCCTTTCTCTGGATTTTTCTCCAAAGATGAGATATTAGCTTATGCATTTGAAGCCAGTCCGATTTGGTGGATATTAGGATTTGTGGGAGCTCTTTGTACTGCATTCTACATGTTTAGGTTAATCTTTATGACGTTTTATGGAAAATTTAGAGGTTCACAAACAGTAGCGCAACATGTACATGAGTCGCCTTATGCAATGACAATACCACTTATTGTATTAGCTATTTTGTCGGTAGTTGGTGGATTGATTAATATACCTGAAGCGTTAGGTGGAGGACATTGGCTAGCTAATTTTCTTAGTCCAATCTTTGCATATTCGAATGAGCGTATAACTCCAATCCATTTGGATCATAATACGGAATATATGTTGATGGCAGCTTCGGCTGTTGGCGCTATAGCGATGGCTATATTCGCCTATAATAAATATGCTAAACAAGATCGTCCATTTGCAGAAGAAGCGAATTCAAGCATATATAATCTGTCTTATAACAAATTATATATTGATGAGATATATGCATCACTAATTACCAAACCATTGTATAGATTTTCTAAATTTCTGCATCGTGTAATCGATAATTCTATCATTGACGGTGTGATTAAAGGAATAAGTAGTTGTGTAATTGCTTCTGGTAGAGGTGTTAGACAATTACAATCAGGGTTTGTGGGATTTTATATTTTTATGATGGTATTGGGAGTAATCGCCATTCTATTGTATGGATTTTTTAATGTGTAGATTTAATAAAGGATAATCGATGAATAACCTAATTATATTGCTATTACTGCCTATTATAGCGGCAATCCTTTTGGCCTTTAATAATAATCCTCGAACAAGTAAATGGATTGCATTACTATTGTCGCTGTTGCAATTGTCGTTGACGATACCTTTTCTATGCGCCTTTGTTCCAGATGCTACTATACAATTTGAGCAATCTTATGCGTGGATTTCATCTTTGGGGGTACGATTTCACATAGGCCTCGATGGTATAAGTCTACCATTAGTTCTTCTGACAAATGGTCTTATCCCTTTGATCGTATTAAGTAGCTTTGGAAAAGAGTTCAAAGGCTATTTCTATAGTCTTGTGCTGTGTATGCAATCAGGGCTTTTATTGGTGTTTTTAGCGTTAGATGCTTTCACGTTCTATGTAGGATGGGAAGTAGCACTAATTCCAATTTATTTTATCTGTGCATTGTTTGGTGAAGGCGATAAAGTTAAAGTAAATCTTAAATTTTTCATTTATACCTTCATAGGTTCTTTATTCATGCTTGTTGCGATATTATATTTATATCAACAAACGAGTACAAAGGATTTCGAATGGACTTCTTTCCGATCATTGATATTAGACGAGTCACAACAACGTTGGATTTTCTGGGCTTTCTTTTTGGCATTTGCTATCAAGATTCCAATTTTTCCATTTCATACCTGGCAGCCTGATACATATACAAATGCGCCTACAGCGGGCACTATGCTCTTAGCGGGTATTATGCTTAAAATGGGAACTTACGGATTGATAAGGTGGTTGATACCTATAGCACCGTTAGGTGTCAAAGCATACGCTATGGTAGCGATTGTCCTGTGTATTATAGGTCTTGTTTACGCTTCTATTATAGCGTTGAAGCAACAGGATATGAAGAGACTTATTGCTTATTCATCTATAGCACACGTAGGGTTGATAGCTGCTGGTATATTTGCTTGGAATCAGGAAGGATTGCAGGGCGCGTTGATGCAGATGGTCAATCATGGAATCTCTGTTGTTGGATTATTTTTAATTATAGACATTGTATACGACCGCGTTAGTACTAGACAATTGGCTGAACTAGGAGGTCTAGCGAGTAAGATGCCTGTATTGGCGATTTTATTTGTCATTATTATCATGGGGGCTGTAGGTTTGCCACTGACCAATGGTTTTATTGGCGAATTGTTATTATTGAAGGGGATATATGAACTGGGGATTGTCTATGCTGTAGTAGCAGGACTTACACTCATATTAGGTGCTGCCTATATGTTGCGTTTATTCCAAAAAAGTATGCTTGGTACAGCACAAAAAGATTATGGAGCGATAACTGACCTTCGCGTTCATGAGTTTGCCGTATTAGCTATTATCGTAGTCTTTATTATTTACCTAGGAATAGCTCCAAATGGATTATTGCAGTTGTCAGAAGCTTCTGTACAGCATTTATTAGAAGTTGTAAAGTATTAACCTAGATCATTATCGAAATTAAATTATGGGCGCTATTATCACCTTATCCTTGATTGGTATTTTTGTACTTTATTTGGGATTATATAAAGTCAACCGTGCATTACTTCCAGTGACATTAATAGGACTCTTGATTGCATTGGGGTTCGAAGTATATAGTTGGGATGCGGGAGCACAACCTATTTATAACGGCATGGTAGTTTTTGACAATTTTGCTTTGTCATTCTCTATCTTATGTATTGTCACTACTGGTCTAATCCTCATGCTCTCTAAAGAATATTTTAAATCTATTAGTCAGCACGTAGCAGAGTATTATTGCTTGATTCTATTTTCATTAACTGGAGCGCTAATGGTAGCGGCATATCATAATTTTGCTATGCTATTTATTGGTATTGAGGTAATGTCTGTAGCCTTATACATCTTAGTAGGTATTCGTAAGAAGGATTTTAATTCTAACGAGGCGGCTCTCAAGTATTTCTTGATGGGCGCATTCTCCACTGGGTTCTTGTTATTTGGTATTACACTAATATATGGTGCGACAGGAACATTCGATATCTCGGGAGTTCGCGACTACCTCTTAGAGAATACAGCATCTGTGTCACCTTTATTTTATGGAGGTATACTTTTGTTATTAGTTGGATTATGTTTCAAAGTAGGGGCGTCGCCTTTCCATTTCTGGACACCGGATGTATATGATGGTGCTCCTATATTGATTACAACGTATATGAGTACGGTGGTGAAAGTAGCGTCATTTGCGGGCTTTTTACGCTTATTTGATCAGGTATTTGCACCATTACAAGATTTTTGGTCACCAGTCTTGTTGACTATAATTATTATCACGCTGTTCGTAGGAAATATATCTGCTCTAATGCAAAGTAGCTTCAAACGCATGCTAGCTTACTCAAGTATTTCGCATGCAGGATATATGTTATTTGCTATTGTGAGTCTTGGAACGTACGCAAGCTCTGCAGTACTTACGTATGCTACGGCCTATTCGTTGGCTTCGGTAGTTGCATTTACTGCATTGTTATTAGTCAAAAAGCATACAGGATCTGATCAGTTTATTTCATTTAATGGGTTTAGCAAGAGCAATCCCGGATTGGCTGCGGTGGTGACAATAGCGATGCTATCACTAGCTGGTATTCCTTTGACGGCAGGATTCATTGGCAAATTCATGATGTTTTCATCTGTGATGCAAGACTATCATATAATACTTTTAATACTGGCTGTTGTCAATGCAGGTATAGGTATTTATTATTACCTAAAGGTGGTCGTAGCAATTTATTTCCGATCTGCAGAAGGTGAGCTTGTGCCTATTGAGATACCTTTGAATTTCAAACTAGTACTCGGCATCAGTGCTATAGTAACTTTACTCATCGGCATCTATCCAGATTGTATTATCAAATTGCTTTAAAATAAATAGATATAATAAAAAGCTCTTCCTTCGAAGAGCTTTTTTTATGATTTGTTTGAACTTTCATAACAAATTGTATCTTTATAGTAGACCATCAGATATTATGAGAAACACCACTAACGTTCTACATAAGCTATTCCTATTTCTATTACTGATGTGCTGGGGGCAACTTGATAGCATTGCCCAACTACGTATAAAGGGTTTTGTATTAGATAGTGAGCAAAATGCTGCTATTGCTGGAGCCACTGTGCAAGTGGAAGGTGGTCAAGATGCTACGTCTACAGATAAGAAGGGCTATTTTGATATCAGATTGCAAAAAGAAAACACTTCAATTACCATCAAGGCGATGGGCTATACTTCTTTCATGAAACAGATCTCATGGCCACAAGATAGTATTTTGACCATAATATTAACACCTCAAGAATCCATCATCGATGAAGTTGCTATTATCAAAAAAAGTAAATCGAAGCATAAGAGTCCAGTATTAGCCTTGATTGATCAAGTCATCGAACATAAGCAATATAACAAGTTAGAAAAGCAAGATAGTCTATATTATCAAAAATATGATAAGGTCAGATTTGGGATGATAGATCCTGGCCCAGGTTTTAAAGATCGCATGGGGTCTCTAAATTTCTTTTTTAGAAATGTCGATACGACGACTTTCCCTGGTAAAGAAGCGCTGACCTTTCATCTTCAAGAACAACTCTCTGATAATTACGTACAACAAAATCCAAGTAAGAAAAAAAGTATAATTCGCTCGCAACAAAAAACGATATTTGATAAGCGTTTCATTAATAATCATAATGTTGAATCTTATTTAAATTACATATTTCAACCTATAGATATATATGATGAAAGTATATATTTCATCAATAAGCTTTTTTTAAGTCCGATTGCGAATGAAGCAAAGCTGTATTATAAATACACTATTCGCGATACTATCTTAGAAGGAAATGATCGATATGTACGCCTTGAATTTGTTCCGCGTAGCGAACAAGATCTGTTGCTGTCGGGTGTTTTATACATTTCACTAGATGGAAAATATGCGGTGAAGAAAGCGCTTATGCATATTGGGGACAAAGTTAATGTTAACTTTGTGAATCATCTTACCATGCATCTTTCGTATTACAAGCATCCATCGGGCGTGATGCTTCAGGATACTTCCAAAGTGTCTATACTATTTGGTAGAGGGTCTAAAGATGCGGTATTTGGAGAACGGATTTCTGTCAATTCGGCCTATAATCTTAGAAATCAAACACCCGCTGATATTTTTCGTGGTGCTCCAATCGAATTGCGTCTAGATGACGATATCTCTATACAATCCCATAGGCCTATTAAATTAGACGCTGCCGAAT
>JAZQRD010000100.1:0-5791 GCA_045629405.1 Sphingobacterium sp.
AAGGTTGCTGAGTATGAACTTAAAATATGGTTCAGAATCACAAATTTATTAACCATGTTCGTACCTTTTTGACGCCATTTGGGCTCCGTGATCATCCGTTGAAAGGTAGATCCCATATTTGCCGATGATATATACACCTCCTTACGAGCCAATTTATAGTTCGTCACATCTATTTCTTGTCCAGCAAGTAGTTGAATGGCTTGACTTAGATAGTTGTAATTGGAGATTAACAGATTACGCATATTCGTTTTAATCTGAAAACTTTCCCAATTAGGAAATATAATGTAGCCTGATAGAAAGGCAAGCGTACCACCTATAAAAGTGTCTATAACACGTTCAGTAGCTATTTCAATGGTATTAACGCCAGTAAAACTAAGCATAATCAAGACATATGGCGTCATAAAGATAACTGCCATAATATAATTGACCCTAAACAAACTGTATGCTATCAAGAAGAATACCGTATTTATCAAGAATCGATAAGTAGGGTCTGGAACCAATAATAATATCACAGCCCCAATAAATCCACCAACAATAGTACCTACGACTCGCTGTATATTGCGTTCTTTGGTTAGACCAAATCCAGGCTTTAGTATCACGAGGATAGTAAGTAATATCCAGTACGTACCAAAAGTTGGATAATTAATTAATGAAAGAGTAATGTATGTTCCAGACAATAAAATGGACATACGCAGCGCATGTCTGAATATAGTGGACTGAAAGCTTAGATTGCCTGTAAAACTTTTCCAATTTAAGACATCGGCTTTAATGAACTTGTTAGTATGAAGTATTTCTTGTTTTTCGATGTGATCCGCTTTAAACTGGCTGTATTGATAAATATTATTTAAGTGTTTGACGATTGTTCTTATATTGATAACTATCTTTTTTAGCGGAATAAAGTTTAATTCCGATTGTTGATTTGCATTATCGATGGCGATACGTAGTTGTTCAATCTCCTTATCAAGGTTGTAAATAGGTTTTGGAGATGTATTAGCATTTATTTTATAGCCTACATGATCTAGTTCCTTAGAAATCTTAAGAATAAGACCTTGCAATATGTCAAGAATACCTGTATGCGAATATGTTTTTCTTATGGTATCATAATCGTAATGAGTCGTCATACTCTGTTCGAATAGATCGACAATATCATTAAAAATTAACGTTAAATATCGGCCTTCTTTAGTCGTATCCTTGATAGAACGCTTGCTCTGAAATAAGATATCACGAACGCTTTCTTGGTGGTTATTAATCTGTATCTGTTTCTCTATTAGTTTTAAAAAATTAGCGTCAATATCAGATTTACCATCATAAAAGTTCGATTTTAATCGGATATAATCTGCAACGTGAAGAATAGTTTCCGCAAGCTCTTGTTGGGCCTGTCTGTAAGGTCTAACTTTCATTAAGCTAAAACTTATCAGCATATACCAAACGGCACCAATTACGAAATAAGAAAGATAAGTAAACTCCGTTTGAAAAGTGTAAACATCGTCAACATTGATTAACATAATCAATATACACATCATCCCGACAGTAGCAGCACGAACATTGAATACCGAAAACATAGAAAATATAAATCCCAATACCGCGATAGTGATAGTCATCAATATCGGAGATGTATTCACTAGAGAGGTAATAATAATAGTAAGTATACAGAGTAGGGTGCAGTATACCATACCTATTTTGCGATGTCTTGGAGCTCCAGGTGTGTCTGATAGACCGACGATCAAAGCACCTAATGAAATAAGCGTACCAGTCATAAATTCTCCTAGAAAGATACAAACTACAATAGGAATGATGGTTCCTAATGTAATACGTAAACCTTCTGCGAAGTATTGACTATTAAAAAAGTTACTTAACTCTTTTGCTTTATTCATATAGCGAACTTAGGTAAATTGTCTAGTATTATAAATAGAAAATCAAAGATTAATATTCTTTAACATGATTTTTTCTCTAAAAAAGAAAAAGCCGCCTTAAGAATTAGGCAGCTTTCTATCATAATAGTTAGTGTGTGTGCGTTTATTTTGTTAAGACAACTTCTACGTTGATTGTTAAATCAACTTCTGGAGCTACAGCGAATACGCCAGTAGGTAATTTGTCGGCATAATTGATACCATAGTCAAATCTATTAATCGTCGTTTTTGCAGTGAAACCTGCTCGTGTCATTCCCCATGGGTCAGTAATGATGCCATTATTTTGTTTAACAGCAAATGTTATTTTCTTAGTCACGTCGCGGATTGTTAGATCACCCACTAATACATATTTTCCTTTTTTACCTTTTAATGTTGCATTTTTCAAGGTCATTGTAGGGTATTTTTCAGCGTTAAAGAAGTCATCAGATTTCAAGTGATTATCTCTCATCTCTACGCGAGTATCTATGCTATTCACATCAATCGTAAATGAAATTTTTGCATTATCAAATGAACTTGCTGATGGAGTCTCTACTTGACCTTCCAATTTTGTAAACTGTCCATCAACAAATGCTATCCCCAAATGCTTAACATCGAAGCGAGCGTTTGTATGTGATGGATCCACTGACCATTTAACTTGTGCTACAGCAATATTTGTAAGTATTGCCATTACCGTAAATACTTGTACTAAAATTTTCATATCTTCTTTTGTTTTGTGATACAAAGATGCGGCTACGAATGCTAGAATTTCTTAATCTAGATTAAGAAATTCTTCAAATTTTGATCTATTGAAAAATTATTATAAAATCAAGTTTTATTGATAAGATAATCTATCTGATTATAATGATTAATTAAGTCCGACCCACCATTCAGGTGTTGAAGTAGGATTTTCTAAATTTACAATTTCGCCGATAATAGGTGTGAGTATGGGGAGCTGCGATTTTCTAGCAGCATCGGTAACTCTTATTAACGATTCATCCCAAGGGTGATTTGCAAGCGGAAATTTTGCAGAATGCACAGGTATAGCTACTTTTGCATGTAAGTCTCGAGAAGCGTATACAACTTCTTCTGGTAGCATATGTATATAGCGCCACATTTCATTGTATTGGCCATTCTCTAATATTGCAAAGTCAAATGGTCCATATTGCTTACCTATAGATGCAAAATGCTTTCCATATCCAGAGTCACTTCCTACAAATATATTTCTTTGAGATGATTTGACGACAAATGAAGACCATAATGTCAGATTGCGTTTTAAATTTCTTCCAGAAAAATGTCTCGATGGAGTAGAAGCGAAGGATATTCCTTCAATATTAGCCTCTTCACCCCAATACATTTCTGTTATTTGAGCCTTAGGATATCCCCATTTTTCTAGATGTGCACCTACTCCAAGACTAGTTACGATATGTTTTACACGACTTTTAATCTCATGAAAAGTGTTATAATCTAGATGATCCCAGTGATCATGTGTAATTATCATTACATCAATGGTTGGTATATCTGCTGACACGTAATTGTATACAGCATCGAATGCGCGAATTTCATATCTCACAGGAGAAGCATATTCACTAAATATTGGATCAACGAGGATTTTTTTACCATCCAGTTGTAGTAGATAGGATGAGTGTCCAAACCATATATAGCTGTCGTATGCTGGTAAATTGCTTAAATCTGTTTTTACAGCTGGGATTTTATCAACTGGAACATTTCTGTGTTTTTTAGCGAAAAAAAAACCAATTACCATATCAGTATAGCTTACGCCTTCTACTAACGATGGAGTATGCTCTAGGTTTTCGAAAACCCCATCCTTATAATTCGGTTTGCTCTTCATTCTCGAAAGTCTCTCACCAGATGCACTAGCACCAAATCTTGGATGCATTGTATATGCGAAACCTCCAAGTATGGTTATAACAAGTAAGATTAGAAGTAACTGCATGAATTTTTTTGTTTTTTTCATTATCAAGGTTCTAGAAGTAGTCCAAAAATAACTAATTTAAATAAGGATAAAAGATTTTTAGGTATATAATAATTCAAGTGATTTGTTGAATAGCTGATTAATTCATTATTTTTAACTCATTAACAATTAATAAAAACAATCTATGCTAAGCAGCTTCAAAATACTTCAAATCCCTTTTCTATTATATTTTATCATATCATTTACTGCATTGAGCAGTAATGCACAGAATTTGAAGCCAGGTTTTGATGCGGAAGAATTTGTTGAAATTTTAAAAATCAATGCACAATTATCTGAGCATTCTTCCTTAATATCACAAATAGCAAAACCGGATAATTCTGTTAAAATTTATGAAAGTCAAGAAATAGGATTAAAAAATAAATGGAACTTATGGTTACATGATCGCAATGTCGGAGTTATTTCATTAAGAGGATCTACCATGGATACTGAAAGTTGCCTTGTGAATTTCTTTGCTGGTGAAATACCAGCAAAAGGTACACTGGACATAAGCTCCTCTATTCGTTGGAATTATGAATTTGCTTCTCACAAGCGCGCGTCTGTGCATGCGGGTTATGCTTTCAGTTCCTATTTTTTACTTCAGGATATACTTCCTAGGATAGATTCCTGCTATCAACATGGTGTAAAAGAATTCATCATTACGGGACACAGTCAAGGCGGCGGTCTCTCGTATATGATCAATGCTGCCTTGATACATTTACAATTACAAGGTGATCTACCTAAGGACATTAAATTCAAAACATATACCAGTGCTAGTCCGAAGCCTGGCAATTTATATTTTGCATATGACTATGAAAATAAGGTACAAACCGATTGGTCACTACATGTTGTTAGTACAGAAGATTGGGTTCCGCAGTCACCTTTCACAGTACAGACATTAGCTGATTTGCCTGATGTAAGCCCATTAGGTCTATTGGAATCTACAATTAATAAGCAATCGTTAATCAAGCGGTTATTTTTGAAAGGTATTTATAAGAAAGTTACTAAACCTTCTGATCAAGCTGTCGATATTTATCATAAGTATTTAGGAACTTTTATGGGTAAGCAAATTCAAAAATATTATCCAGAATTTCAAATTCCTAGTTTTGCTACTAGTAATGAATACGTAAGGACTGGACGTCAAATCATTCTTACACCAGACGAAGCATACTTTAATGCTTTCGATAGTAATAAAAATGAAGGACAGTTTATGTTACATCATTCAACCATAGCTTATTATCATCTGATGAAGCAAATTTACGGATTGGATTGATTATTAAAATCAATCCAATATACGTTCAAAATGATTATTAAGATGGATACGGATCGCTTTTCGGTAAGCTTCAGCATCCCTTAATTTAAGGACGTCGACAAGGTCAGAATGTGATATGAATTCCCCCTTGATTATTGGTTTTTCTAATACACCACTTTGATGTACATATTGAAAAATAGGAATCAGCATTTCTTGTAATTCCAATAGCATTTTATTTTGCGATATCTCATACAGTTTACCGTGAAATTTTCGCTCATCTTCTAGATTCCATGGGTCAATAGTGTCTCCAGGGACAATATGCTTGCTCATCTCTTCTAGTTCTGAAATATCTTGATCCGTGATTTTATTCACGATAAAATCGGCGATACCAACCTCCAAAGCAAGACGCATCTCGAACATATCTTTCAGCGTATCGTTTGCAAGTATAGATGGATGAAAAACTTTGCGTAAAGGACCTAGTACATCTGGATTCGTAATGACAGCTCCTTTATGCTTTTTGGATTCAATAAGACCAATCGTCTTCATACGCAACAAGGCTTCACGAATTACAGTGCGGCTTACCCCCATACTTTCAGCCAAATCGAGTTCCTTCGGTAGTACATCACCCACAGTCATCTTATTTAGCTTTATAAAGTCAATAATCTTTTCTTCTACTTTATC
>JAZQRD010000101.1:0-6819 GCA_045629405.1 Sphingobacterium sp.
ATTTTATAGAGCTGAACAATTTAAAAAATATGTCCTTGTCAAAGCATTATTATTTATTCGAACCATTCGGATTTAGTAAAAGTGTGTTGGCAGACATGATTAGTTGTTATGATGGAGAATCAGGACGAATTTTTCAGTCAAGCTCTCATGAAATACTTCTAGACAGACAACTCTTGATATTGTCAACAAAGACAATTAATCGCGCATCTAAAATTATCACAGCGGATGAGAATCAGGTTTTGTGGGAACCATATAACATCAGAATAGAACAAAGCCAAGATACAACTATAGAGAAGGATCAACACATTGCTAAAGTCGACTACGCTCTATTAAAATTTCCTTTGACGATACGAACTTGGCAAGAGGGAGACTATTTCTATCCGCTTGGGATGAATGGGAAGAAGAAAGTAAGCGATTTCTTTATTCAGCAAAAGCTTAATCTATTTGAGAAAAAATATGTGCCTATATTAGTAAATGGTACTGGTGAAATTATTTGGATTATGAATTATCGAATGGATGATCGTTTTAAGATGACAGATAATACACAAAAAGTACTTAAATTAGTATGTATATAATATAACTATGAATCCATCTTACAATTTTGTAGAGCGTCAATATTTGGGTCGTGATATGACTTGGATTAGTGTCCGTTTGATACTTGCCTTGTTTTGTTTTATCGTGTACTACCTGAATATGGATCACCTACCGTCTAGACAGTTATTTTTCATCGTTGGAAGCTGTATTATTGTAGTATCGATAGTCATGATGTACCTGGTGTTATATAAGACTGCAGTGAAAGATCAAAATTTGATTTTGAGTGGATTATGGACCACGAGTTTGGTGAAGATAGATCTAGGTTCTATAGTTAAAGTAGAGAAGAAACCCTATAGTACATTTATTTTTAATAACCCAGTTTATAATCTTCATAAAAATGGTAAAATACGATTTTATGCAGGAGGGAAGGATGCAATATGGCTTACAGATCGCGATGGTTTGATCTATATTATAGGCACGCAAAAGCAAGAGGAATTGTATTCTGCATTAATACGAGTTAAATCCTAAATAATGTTAAGGTTTTCAGTCTGACATTTTTTTGACGTTAAAATTTGATGTTTTTGATATATTTGATAAAACTGAAATAGAAATGAGTGCGATTTATATTATATTATCTATCATAGTTGCGTATTACGTTTTGAAATTCTCTATGCGTTTGTTGCTTCCTTTTGCAATGAAGAAATTAACAGAACGTATGATCAAGAAAGCACAAAGTGGTCAAGGAGGTTTTACTTATACATTTGGCGGTGGTTCACCATTTGGTCAATCTCAGCCGTTCGGAAATCCTTACGCTAATGATGCGCAATCGCGTAAATCTTCTGATGGTCAGCTTAAGGTAGATTATGTACCACAAAAGGAAGAGAAGACAAAAGTAAATCCATCTGCAGGTGAGTTTATCGAATTTGAAGAAATAAAATAGATTATATAATTTTTAGCTAGTTAAAAAGTAATGGATGCATACCCATTACTTTTTTTTGCTCAAATTATTCTAATGTCTTCTTCGCTCAATTGAAATATTCTTTCTTACTTTGCATAATGTGGCTGAAGCAATTATCCTTATTAAATTTTAAAAATTATACAGAATCTTCCTTGGATTTTCTGCCAGAAGTTAATGCCTTTACTGGAGCTAATGGTTCTGGGAAAACCAATCTTATGGATGCCATACACTATTTGTCACTATGTAAATCCTATTTTAACCCTATTGATTCTCAACACATCAGAAAAGGTGAAGATTGGTTCATGGTACAGGGTCAGTTTGAACGTGACGAACGCAATGATACTATTTCTTGTAGTATAAAACGCAATCAGAAAAAGCAATTCAAACGTAATAAAAAAGACTATCCTAGACTGGCTGATCATATCGGACAATTTCCGCTGGTAATGATTTCGCCTAATGATATATCCATTATTATGGAAGGATCTGAAGAACGTCGCAAGTTCGTGGATAATGTGATTTCTCAGACGGATAATAGGTATTTGGATATGTTGATTGCCTATAATAAAGTGCTACTCCAACGAAATACTTTATTAAAGAATATTAAGGAGAAAGGTATTTTGGACATAGGTCTTCTTGAGGTGCTAAACATGCAATTGGTAGAAGTAGGTGAGCAGATCTATGCACGTCGTAAGCGATTCATGGAAGAGTTCACACCTTCTTTTCAATCGTATTATACGTATCTTACCGATGATGCGGAGTTAGTATCATTGCATTATGAATCACCACTACATCATCATGATTTCCTAAATTTATTGGATAAGAGTATCGATAAGGATCGTAGCCTAGAGCGTACGACACAAGGTATTCACAAAGATGATTTATTATTTACGATCCATGAGGAGATGCCATTGAAAAAATTTGGTTCTCAGGGACAGCAAAAATCATTTTTGATAGCATTAAAATTAGCCCAATATTCATTCTTACAGCAACAGAATAAATTCAAACCTTTGCTTTTATTAGATGATATCTTTGATAAGTTGGATGAAAAAAGAACAACTAAGCTTATGAAGCTTGTATCTGATGACGAATTTGGTCAGATATTCATTACCGATACAGATGCTGTTAGGATACGTAAAATATTTGACGAAATCGATCAGCCAATACGTATCTTTGATATCAAAGGGGGGCAAGTGAATGTATAAAAAAAAATTGGAAGAAATCCCAACGCGTGATGATATTAGTATCAAGCAAGCTGTTGAAAAGTGGATTGAAGTGCATAAGCTCCGTCAGAAGTTTGATGAATCCTCTGTGGTGACTTTTTGGGAAAAAATCATAGGTCCTTATATAGCCAAACGTACCCAGCGAATTTGGATAAAGGACAAAAAATTATATGTTAAGGTAGAGTCTGCCGTAGTCAAACATGAGTTGGCAATCAACAGGAGACAGATTATCGGACGTGTCAATGAGCATATAGGACAAGTAATCGTTGAAGATTTCGTCATTTTATAGCATTAAGCACATTTTTAATTTAACTCATGCAATTTAAGTATTATGCTGCCGCACTTTTATCGTTTGTAGTGTGGGGTATGTTTAGTTTGGTGCTCAGACCGTTGAGTGCCTATTCGTCATTTGATATCCTCACTTATCGTGTTGCAGCATCAGCAATATTAATCGTCTTGGTTACGCTTCTTATTCGAAGAAAAGCTACACTACAAAACATAAAAATACTTCAATCTCTTGATAAAGTTGGGAAAAATAAGTTTGTGTTTCAGTCTATATTCAGTTCGCTTACATTAGCTTTGAATTGGTATCTGTATATATATGTAATGAATCATATTTCAGTCAAAGCGACGTCGCTAGCTTATCTTATATGTCCTATCATTACCACCATATTAGCAGCGCTATTCTTGAAAGAAAAGCTAAATATTGGTCAGCGTGCATCTATCGGCATTAGTATATTGGCGTGTGGTATTCTATCATATGGATACTTTATTGATCTTGTTTACAGCTTGTTTATAGCCTTAAGTTATGCACTTTATTTAGTGATGCAAAAGTCTAACATTCAATTTGATAAGTTCTTTACACTGAGTATACATATACTAATATCATCTTTGATATTAGTTCCATACGGTTTATTGAATGCTGACAATGTCTTTTTCCCGGGTTCGTTCTATAATTATATCTTGATTATAGCAGCTTTCTTTACTATAGCACCATTGTTCTTGAATATGTATGCTTTGAAGGGATTAGACTCCTCAGTCGTTGGTATATTGCTTTATATTAATCCTATTATAGCTTTTGGGTTAGCCATTTATTACTTTGGCGAGTCTGTTAGCTTATTGCAAGGTATAGCTTACGTATTGATTTTTATAGCTGTAATATTATTTAATATCTCATATCTATGGCGTGAGAAGTTTAACAAGAAAAAGGTTGGCTAATTGCCAACCTTTTTCTTGTTATAAATATTGTTCTAAATCACCTTTTCCTTCTCGGATAATCTCAAAATCTCCAGTCGTCACGTCTACTACGGTAGAGGCAACATTATCCCCATATCCACCATCTATCACCATATCCACTAAGTCTTGATATTTCTCATAGATCAACTCCGGATCGGTCGAATATTCAATGATTTCGTCTTCATCCTTGATCGAGGTAGTCACTATTGGATTTCCCAACTGGTTTACGATCTCTCGTACGATATTATTATCTGGAACACGAATACCGACAGTTTTCTTCTTGGAACTTAATAATTTTGGAACTTGCCCTGAAGCATTAAATATAAATGTGAATGGACCAGGCATCGCCTTTTTAAGTACACGGAATACCGTTGTGTCAAATGGTTTAGTATACTGTGATATATCTGTAAGATCGTAGCAAATAAATGAAAGATTTGCTTTATCTGGTTTTATACCGCGTATTTGACAAACACGTTCTATTGCTTTCTGATTGGTAATATCACAACCAATACCATATACTGTGTCTGTAGGATAGATAATCACACCACCTTTTTTAAGTATCTCCACAGCTTGGTCGATTACTTTAGGGTTTGGATTGTCATTATATATTTTTACTAGCATAGCGTATCTTCTTTCTAGTGTTAGGTAAACTTGATCGTGTAAAAAATAACAACCGCCAAAATAAAATGTTTTGGCGGTTGCTGTATATAGATTTTAATAACTATTAAAATTCTGCATTCTTAGGATAACGAGGGAAAGGAATCACGTCACGGATATTAGTCATACCTGTCGTGAATAATACCAATCTTTCAAATCCTACACCGAATCCTGAATGAGGCACTGAACCGAAGCGACGTGTATCTAAGAACCACTCCATCTCTTCAGCTTCGATACCCACTTCAGTCATACGAGTCAATAATTTATCAAGGTTTTCTTCACGTTGTGAACCGCCGACCATCTCACCGATGCCTGGGAATAAAATATCCATAGCACGTACTGTATGACGACCTTGCTCATCTACCTCATTTTGCTTCATGTAGAATGATTTGATCTCACGTGGGTAGTCTGTCAAGATTACAGGTTTTTTGAAGTGTTTCTCTACCAAGTATCTCTCATGTTCAGATTGTAAATCGGCGCCCCATCCTTCAATTAAATATTTAAATTGTTTTTTCTGATTTGGTTTTGAGCGTTTTAAGATTTCGATAGCTTCCGTATAAGTCAAACGTTCGAAGTCATTTTCTAAAACAAAGTTTAATTTCTCCACTAAGTTTAATTCTGAACGCTCTGCTTGTGGTTTAGATTTCTCTTCTTCCAACAAACGATTTTTCAAGAATTCAATTTCTTCAGGACAAGTATCTAATGCGTATTTAATAACGTATTTCAACAAGTTCTCTGCCAAATCCATATTGTCTTCTAACTCGTAGAATGCCATCTCTGGTTCGATCATCCAAAATTCAGCCAAGTGACGAGTTGTGTTTGAATTTTCGGCACGGAAAGTAGGACCAAAAGTGTAGATATTACCAAATGATAAAGCAGCTAATTCGCCTTCTAATTGACCAGAAACAGTTAGATTAGTTGATTTACCAAAGAAGTCTTCTTTAAAATCGACTTTACCATCTTCTGTCAAAGGTGGATTTATAGGATCCAATGTCGTCACTCTAAACATCTCGCCTGCACCTTCCGCATCTGAACCAGTAATAATAGGTGAGTGGAAGTATACGAAATCATTCTCTTGGAAAAACTTGTGAATAGCAAATGATAAGGCATTACGCACTTTAAAAATTGCATTAAAGGTACCTGTACGCATTCTCAAATGTGCGATCTCACGTAAGAATTCTAAGCTGTGTTTCTTTGGCTGTAATGGATATTTTTCAGGATCAGAGTCACCAATGATAGTTACATCAGTAGCTTGTATTTCTACGCGCTGACCTTTACCTTGAGATTCTGATAAGATACCTTTTACACGAACAGCAGCACCAGTAGTGATTCTTTTTAAAATCTCTTCGGCTGTATTTTCAAAATCAACAACTGCTTGGATATTATTGATTGACGAACCGTCATTGATCGCAATAAATTGATTATTACGGAAAGTTCTAACCCAACCTTTTACAATAACCTCTTTTCCAAATTCTTCGGATTTCAATAATTCTTTAATTCGTGTATGTTCCATTTTATGTTGAGGAATTTATAATTCTGTTTTACAAGACTACAAAAATAAGCTATTCTAGTGTGTAATGGTAATTTAATGTTCTAAAATTAATCGTCTAAAATTCTTATTCAGATTCTTATGTAGCTATCCTATGACGTAGCATCTGTTTAAGCCGCATATGAAATTGTTTTCAATAGGATAGTACTATTAGTAGAATCTGATGTGGTATGAAAGAATATGTTGTACAGGTTACGTTAGTTTTTAAACGCTGATACAAGACTATTTAAATAGAAAGAATATTGAAATTTTAGGCATTTATCTCCTAATTATGCACAAAGTGCATAATTAGGAGATAAATTCCTACTTCAAAAACTGATTATAATCAGTTTATATATCAGTGAATAAATTTATAATATATATAAATGGTTAGAGAGAGTATAGTACAATATGTTTGCAATGTATCATACTGTTTATAAGGAAATAGTCCTTTTAAGCCAACTGGCAATACACCTATACCTATCACTAAGGCATAGTAATCTTTAATAATAAAAAAAGAAATTATTAAGATCAGTGAGATACTTAAAAAAAATAATTTCCTAAAGAAAATGATCGCATCATAACTGTATATGGTTTATTATAATAAAGATATGAAAATTAAATATTGTCGACTACAAGTCTCTAACAAAATTCGCACGATTGCTAAGAGTTGGATTTAATAATAT
>JAZQRD010000102.1:0-21060 GCA_045629405.1 Sphingobacterium sp.
AATAGGTTCTCTCCAGAGATATTAAATGTTTCTTTGTATGCCATGATCTTATGAATTTGTGTATATAATGAACAATTAAATCCTTCTTTATGTTTCAAAAGTATATGTAAATGATCGAAAGTAAGATAGCGATTAGGTGCACTGATATAATATTTCGGTAAAGATGATGTCTTAGTCGGTAAAGAGATATATACTTTAATCACAAAGCCTCCATACTTGGGAGGCTTTGCAGTAAAATTTTATTACATTTCTATTAAATCTCGAATAGCTACAGAGGCTATGGCTCCTCCAAATGCAGCAGGAAGATATGACATGGTTCCATATGCTGATTTTTTGTAGTTACTTCCGTCTGTATACAATAAAGAAGCTTTGTCAGGCAATTCAGTAGAGAAAGCTACTTTCACCCCATTACGAATATCGTGCTTGCGCAGTTTTTTACGAATGTGTTGTGCTAGTTTGCAGTTATAAGTATCACTGATGTCCGTTATTTTGATTTTTGTAGGATCTACTTTACCTCCTGCCCCCATTGAGCTAACAAATGGAATTCGTGCAGCATACGCTTGTCTAATCAAGAATAATTTTGGTGTAATACTATCAATAGCTTCTACGATATAATCAGGTTTTTCAGCAATTAATTTTTCTACACGATCAGGGATTACGAACTCTTCGTATACCGTCAATTCTAATTCAGGGTTGATATCTAAGAGGCGCTGTTTCATGATCTGCGCTTTAGCCACTCCATGATTAGTAGCTAGTGCTGGCAATTGTCTATTACGATTTGTAGGGTCTACTGTATCACCATCAATAATAGTCATCTTTCCGACACCTGCACGGCAAATGAATTCGGCAGCGAATGAACCTACACCGCCTAATCCCAATACCAATACATGAGCATTGGCTAATTTTTCTAATGCTTCACGACCTATTAAAGCTTCTGTTCTTGATAACCAAGATAAATCTTTCATTCTTCTATAGAATATCTAAATACATTCACAAAATTTTGGAACAGTTGATCTTGCAGTTGTTCCAAGCTGATTTTTCGAGCGGTACAAAAGTACGTATAAATATCTACTATGTTAGTAGATTTATTGTCAGTTTCTAAGAAAATTTTGCTCAAATCTACTTCTTGTAGGAGTCTATCTTGAGATCCATTAAGTATAGATGTACCAAGGCTGAGGTAATAGCCTTTCGAAATAATAGACTGCGCTAATTCATATTTTTTATTAAATCCATGAAATATAATAGGAACTGTAACCTTTTGATTTTTTAATAGCTCCATTACTTCTTGATATGCACGTACACAATGTATAATCAATGGTTTTTGAATTGACTGTGCTAGTGCTATTTGTGATTTGAATGTGTCAATTTGCAAATTCCAGTCTGTTTCACAAATTTTATCAAGCCCACATTCTCCGATAGCTAAGATGTTTGTTTGCGTAGCTTCCGAAGAAAGTTGATGAATAGCTTGGTCTAAATGATCGGGTATATACCAAGGATGGATACCTAATGAGCAAGCTTGTACCAAGGTAATTTCCTTTCCCAAAATAACATTCGCTAACTTGAAGACTTGTGGCTGTTGTTCCGGATTGTGTGTATGTATGTCGATATACGAAATTTGCATTTGCAGCAAGTTACAAAACAAAAGATGTAGATGTTAGCAAATTGTGGAAATTTTTTGCTAAAAATTTTAGTAAAATTTAATATCAAAAGCGTAATCTTGCATTATGTTTTTGAATTGTAAGACTTGGTTTAGTTTTCATTACGGTACGTATGCGCCCAAAGAATTGGTTGAACATGCCCAGAAATTGGGGCTTAAGTCTCTTGCATTGACAAATATCAATTCAACGGCAGACTGTTGGGATTTTGTATTGAAATGTCAAAAGGCTGGTATCAAACCGATATTGGGAACAGAAGTGCGAAACGATGAACGTTTCTGCTATGTATTGCTAGCTAAAAATAATGAAGGGCTGAACGCTATTCATGAATTTTTGTCGTATCACAAGCAAAACAAAAAAGCATTTCCAGTACGTCCAACTTTTGATGTGCGTAATGTATGGATTATCTATGTATATAGCGATAGAGATTCATTGGCTGATCTCGGCGAGAACGAACTGATTGGAGTATCCACATCTGACATCAATCTCATGACTTGGCAGCAAAGCGCTGTGATGAATCGTTTAGTGATATTGCAGCCAGTGACTTATCAGAATAGATCGTATTATAATCTACATCGTATTCTGCGTGCCATCGCAAAAAATACACTTTTGTCAAAATTGAGAAAAGAAGACTATGCTACGCATCAGGAGATGTTTATGGAAGAAGAGGAGCTTGTGGCAAAGTTTTCACGCTTTCCAAATATTATCGCTAAGACTATAGAAGTGATCCAAAGTTGTCATATAGCGATGGATTTTCATGAAGACAAGAACCGTAAACATTTTACTTCTTCCAAAGAAGATGATAATGCACTCTTGCGCAAATTAGCAATCGAAGGATTTATCAGTCGCTATGGAGTTCATAACAAAGAAGCGATGGGTCGTGTAGAGAAGGAATTGAAGATCATCGCAACGATGAATTTCAATTCCTACTTTCTCATTTTATGGGATATCTTACGCTATGCTACACAGCAGGGGTTCTATCATGTAGGTCGTGGGAGTGGAGCTAACTCGGTCGTAGCTTATTGTCTACGTATTACGGATGTAGATCCAATAAAGTTGGATTTGTATTTTGAGCGTTTTTTGAATCCCAATCGTAGTTCTCCACCTGACTTTGATATAGATTTTAATTGGCAAGATCGTGATTCGATATTCGAATACATATTTATGCGATATGGCAGACAACATGTGGCTTTGTTGGGTATGTATAATACATTTCAAAAACGAGCGATTGTTCGTGAACTAGGTAAAGTTTTTGGTCTTCCGAAGGATGAAATTGATGCTTTGGCATTAAAGCGAGAATGGAATGTAGAGGATAAAATCCAAGGCTGGATGCATAAATATGGTACCATGATGCAGCATTTTCCTACCAATGTAAGCGTTCATGCTGGTGGTGTCTTGATTAGTGAAGAATCGCTATATCAATATGCAGTCACAGAATTGCCGCCGAAGGGATTTGTCACGGCGCATATGGATATGTTTGAAGCAGATCGAATTGGTTTATTCAAATTTGATATACTTAGTCAGCGTGGATTAGGTCATATCAAAGATGCTCTTTATTGGATTCTCAAGAACAAGGGGAAATATGTGGATATACATCAGGTAGATAAATTTTTAGAAGATCCTGTGTTAGCTGACCGTATACGTAAGGCTGATACTATTGGGTGCTTTTATATCGAAAGTCCTGCTATGCGTCAACTCTTGGGCAAATTGCGATGTTCAGATTATATTACACTGGTAGCAGCAAGTTCGATCATACGTCCTGGCGTAGCACAGTCCGGGATGATGAAGCAGTATATTGAGCGATATCATGATAACTCGAAGGCTGTATACTTACATCCAAAGATGAAAGAGTTACTTGAGGAAACTTATGGTGTCATGGTATATCAAGAGGATGTGATCAAGGTAGCGCATCATTTTGGTGGTATATCGCTCGATGAAGCAGATGTATTGCGAAGAGCAATGAGTGGAAAATATCGATCTGAGAATAAATTTGAGCAATTGAGAAAAAAGTTTTTTCAAAATTGTAGAGGTTTTGGATATGATGACGCTGTCACTGCAGAGGTATGGCGACAGATGGAAAGCTTTGGAGGTTATTCTTTTGCAAAAGGTCACTCAGCCTCATTTGCAGTAGAAAGTTACCAGAGTCTTTACCTAAAGACCTATTATCCTTTGGAATTTTATGTGGCGGTGATTAATAACTTTGGTGGTTTTTATCGTACCGAATTTTATTTTCATGAATTACGAAAACATGGTGGACAGATAGAACTGCCCTGTGTGAATCATGGTGAATATTTAACTTCCATAGCGGGTATTCAAGTATATGTTGGATTTGTACATGTGCAAAGTCTCGAAGAGAATTTTGCGAAGCGTATCCTCGAAGAGAGGTTAAAGAATGGTCTCTTCCTTGATTTGCCAGACTTTATGAAGCGTATGAATCCAGCTCCTGAACAATTAAATATACTGATTAGGATAGGGGCACTGCGTTTTACAGGATTAGATAAAAAAACGCTGTTGTGGGAGGCTAATTTTAAAGGGAAACGTACAGTTAGAACTATGGCACCAGTACTTTTTCAGCAAGAGGAAGTTGAATTTAAACTGCCTACATTTCAAATCGATCGGAGTGAAGAGTTGAAAGATCAACTGGATATACTCGGGTTTGTGGTTGGTGATTTTTTCGAATTGTTGGATGCTCGTTTATTAAATGGTACGCAGCACGTGTCTGCTTTACCTTCCTTATTGGGTAAGACTATTAAAATTATAGGACGTCTAGTAACCATTAAAGAGACTTGGACTGTGAAGGGCGAGCGGATGTGTTTCGGAACTTTTTTAGACGCTGATGGCAATTGGTTGGATACAGTACATTTTCCACCAGTATATAAGCAGTATCCTTTTTTAGGGATTGGATTCTATGAATTGGTGGGTACAGTGATGAAAGAATTTGATGTATATAGTATCGATGTGCATAGTATGCGAAAATTAGGCTATAATTTGTAATTTAAGAATATTACTAATTTGCGCAATACTATGCCAATGTTTACTTTACTTCAAAATCAAAATATGTGTCCTTGAATGGTTCATCATTTAAGGTATAATGCCACCATTCTTTGCTGTATGGTCGGAATCCATATTTGACCATCAAGTTTTTAAGTAGTTTTCTGTTTTTTGTTTGTGTAGTCGTAAGATTTGGGTGATCATGACTTGACGCATCACCAAAAAAGTCAAAATCTGTACCCATATCAAATTCCTTTTTTGAAGCTAGATCGATAATGGTAACATCAATAGTGCTACCACGACTATGTCCAGATTTGGAGGCAATATATCCTTGTTTGAAAAGTACACGTTTGTCAATCATGGGATAAAATTCGCTACGCATCAAAGTATCATTGATATCTTGAGCCCATCTCTTGAAGTGATTGACAGCAGCCTGAGGACGATAGGCATCAAATATTTTGAGTCCTAAACCTTGTTTGTTCAGCTCTTTCTCAACCTGTGATAGCGCTATTGTAGCTTTATGCGTGAATATAGCTTTTGGGGAAAGATATCCGTCAATTGGACGACCAATAAAATTGTGACTACCGCAGTATTTAAGATCAATCTGGATGTGTGGGATATGATCAGTGATGTATATAAACCCTTTGGGCAATATAGTTTTCTGTTGTGCTTGTACATGTAAGCAACAAAGGGTGTATATTAAGAAAATGAGCTTTTTCATAATTAGGTATTCTAGTTTTGTTAAAGGTAAGTAAAAGGACTAATTAATAACAGATGTAACGTTAAATTTCGGCTAAATTTTGTAACTTTACATCCTATTTTCTAACGGATAAAACTCTTTATATTTTGGATTATTTAGCAGGATTAAATCCCTCCCAGCGTGCTGCTGTAGAGCAGACAGAAGGCCCAGTAATGATTGTTGCGGGAGCAGGTTCAGGAAAGACACGTGTGATTACCTATCGAGTAGCGCATTTGATACGTAAAGGTGTAGATCCATTCAATATTTTGGTATTAACATTTACGAATAAAGCTGCCAAGGAAATGCGCGAACGTATCATTAAAGTGGTAGGTTCTGAGGCAAAAAATATTTGGATGGGTACTTTTCACTCTATATTTGCGCGCATTTTACGTGTTGAAGCTGAATTAATCGGTTATCCAAGAAATTTTACGATTTATGATACGGATGATACGAAGAGTTTATTACGTGCAATCTTGAAAGAGATGAATCTTGATGATAAGCTATATAATGTCAACCATGTATATGGACGAATTTCATCCGCGAAAAACAACTTGGTATCTCCTCAAGAATATAATAAAAATGAAGCTATACTAGCTGAAGACCGTGAGAATGGAAGACCTGCATTGGGTCAGATATATATGACGTATGCACAGCGTTGTTACCGATCAGGCGCTATGGACTTTGATGATTTACTATTCAAGACCAATGTATTGCTTAATAAACATCCTGAAGTATTGCACAAATATCAGCATCAATTTAAATATCTGATGGTAGATGAGTATCAGGATACTAACTTTTCGCAATATTTGATCGTGAAACGTTTAGCTGCGGTCAATGAGAATATTTGTGTTGTAGGTGATGATGCACAAAGTATATACGCTTTTCGTGGTGCGAATATTCAGAATATATTAAACTTTCAGAAGGACTATCCTGATGTGAAAGTTTATAAACTTGAGCAGAACTATCGTTCTACCAAGATGATTGTAAATGCGGCTAATAGTATAATCGCAAATAATAAAAATCAACTTGAAAAGAATGTTTTCTCAGACAATGAAGAAGGTGAGAAAATAAAGGTAGCGCGAGCTTTCTCAGATAATGAAGAGGGGAAGATTGTAGCAGAGGCTATCTTGCAAGATAAATCTTTGCACAATTTACAGTTTAAAGATTTTGCAATACTATACCGTACCAATGCACAGTCGCGTGCAATGGAGGAAGCCTTACGGAAATTGAATGTACCCTATAAATTATATGGAGGAACTTCGTTCTATCAACGTAAAGAAATTAAAGATTTAATCGCATATTTTCGATTAACATACAACCCTAATGATGAAGAAGCGCTTAAACGTGTCATCAACTATCCTCGTCGTGGAATAGGCGATACTACTATTGAAAAGATCATCATAGCTGCTGATACAAATCAGTTCCGCATGTGGGATGTAGTGATGAGTGCTAATATGTTTCTAGATGGACGTAGTGCTACTTCAGTAGGTAATTTTGCTACGATGATCCAAAGTTTTCAAGCGGTAGGGAATAATGGGAATGCATTCGATACGGCGATGTATATCGCTCAACATTCAGGCATCCTAAAAGATCTATATGAAGATAAATCGGTAGAGGGATTGGCTCGCTATGAAAATATACAAGAATTATTAAATGGTATTAAAGAATTTTCCGAAAGAGAGGATTTGGAAGAGAAAACCTTGGATATATTCTTACAGGATGTTGCATTGTTGACGAATGATGATAATGATAAAGATCCGAATGCTGATACAGTTTCATTAATGACTATTCACTCTTCAAAAGGCTTAGAATATCCTCATGTATTTATTGTTGGATTAGAAGAGAATTTGTTTCCATCACAATTATCCTTAAATTCACGTTCAGAATTAGAAGAAGAACGTCGATTGTTTTATGTAGCTGTGACGCGTGCGGAGAAGAAACTACACTTATCTTACGCGACATCACGTTACCGTTGGGGTACATTGAATAATTGTGAACCTAGTCGTTTTTTGGATGAATTGGATCCGAAATGTTTGGATTTGGATTTCAAACCACGGATGCCAATGGGTGGCGAACCGGTGGGTAAAAGCGACCGAATTGCTTGGCAGCAAAAAGATAATGATTCTTTCGCAAAGCCAAAACCAAAAGTTGTAAAGACTACTTCTATATTGCCCAAAGCACACGTTCCATCTGCAGGATTCGCACCATCAGATACGTCTACTATCCAAGTAGGCATGGAAGTCGAACACGAGCGATTTGGATTTGGTAAAGTAGTGAATTTGGAAGGTAATAAACCTGATATTAAAGCAACTATTTTCTTCAAAGAATTGGGACAGAAGCAATTGTTGCTTAAATTTGCGAAGCTTAGAATTATTTAATTCTATCATTTTAAGATAAACATTAAAAAATAACGTTTTTTAAAAACGTTTAATTTCACTATATGAATTTTGATTATAACAGTACTCGTCCTAGACTTATATTAGCAGAATACGGCAGAAATGTACAGAATATGGTTGACTATATTTGTACTGTCGAAGACAAGGATGAGCGCCATAGATTAGCACAAGTCGTTATTGATATGATGGGTGTGCTTAATCCACATTTGCGTGACGTCTCTGACTTTAAGCATAAGTTGTGGGATCACTTATATATTATTTCAGATTTTAAAATTGATGTGGATTCTCCATATCCAATTCCTAATCGTGAAGAGATACGCCAAAAACCTGAACCATTGCCTTATCCTCAACACCGTATTCGCTTCAAGCATTACGGTCATGTTGTAGAAAAGATGATTCAAAAAGCAATGGCTGTTACAAATGAAGAGGCTCGTGCAAAAATGACATTGGGTGTAGCTAACTTTATGAAGATGGCTTATTTGACTTGGAATAAGGATTCTGTCAACGATCAGCAGATTATTCTGGATTTGGGAGAATTGTCAGGTGGGCTACTTACGTTGCCAAATGATACTGTCTTGACGAAATTAGATTTTCGTACGCCGCCTCCGGGTAGTCGTGCGAAGCCGCAAACTTCAACTTCTTCTAACAATAACAGCAACAATCAGAAGTCTTCTTCTTATAGCAATAATAATAACAATAAAAAATCGTTTGGAAGCAATAACAATTCAAACAACAACTACGCTAAAAAGAAAACATATACAAATACTAATGCTGGTGGAGGAGGCTATAAAAAGCCTTATCAAAGTAATAATAACAATACGAACAGTGGTAGCTCTAATAATTACAAAAAAGCTTAACAGTTATTATTGATTCGATTTGGAATAAGTAACTGATAGATTAGTATTGGTTACTTATTTTGTTTAAATAAAGATTATAAGGAATACAACGATATATGAACGCATTCGAAATACAAGGGGGAAAGCCATTAAAAGGAGAAATTGTTCCTCAAGGAGCTAAAAATGAAGCTTTGCAAATCTTATCTGCCGTCTTATTGACAGAAGATAAAATGACGATTAGCAATATTCCTGATATTAAAGATGTCAATAAACTAATCGATTTATTAGGATCATTAGGTGTAAAGATTAATAAATTAAATAAGGATACATACGAATTCGAAGCTAAGGATATCAATATTGATTACTTCACTTCGGAAGAATTCAAACAAAAGGGTGGTAGCTTGCGTGGGTCAATCATGATAGTAGGCCCTTTATTAGCACGATTTGGTAAAGCTGCTATTCCAAAGCCAGGAGGAGATAAGATTGGACGTAGACGTCTAGATACACACTTTTTAGGTTTCGAAAAGTTGGGTGCTAAGTTTGTTTATGATTCAGAAAATCACTTCTTTAATGTCGATGCAACCCAGTTACAAGGTGCATACATCTTACTTGATGAAGCATCAGTAACAGGTACTGCTAATATCGTCATGGCTGCAGTATTAGCTAAAGGTACTACAACAATATATAATGCTGCTTGCGAACCATATTTGCAACAGCTATGTAAAATGTTGAACCGCATGGGTGCTAAAATCTCTGGTATTGGTTCAAATTTATTGACAATTGAAGGAGTAGAACGATTAGGTGGTACCGAGCACCGTATGCTTCCTGATATGATTGAGATTGGTTCATTCATTGGTTTAGCGGCGATGACTGGTTCAGAGATTACGATCAAGGATGTTTGTTATAATGAGTTAGGAATCATTCCTACTGTATTCCAACGTCTAGGTATTAAGATGGAGTTGAGAGGCGATGATATTTTTATCCCTGCTCAAGACTCTTATGAGATCGATACATTTATAGATGGCTCTATATTGACGATATCTGATTCGCCATGGCCAGGATTCACGCCTGATTTATTAAGTATTGTATTGGTAACAGCTATACAAGCTAAAGGTAATGTGTTGGTACATCAAAAGATGTTTGAGAGTAGATTATTTTTCGTTGATAAACTTATCGATATGGGCGCTCAAATTATCTTATGTGATCCACACCGTGCGACAGTTATCGGCTTAAATAAACAAACTGCATTGCGTGGTATTCAAATGTCTTCACCTGACATCCGTGCAGGCGTTTCATTATTAATAGCAGCATTATCTGCACAGGGTAAATCTACTATTTTCAATATTGAACAAATCGAGCGTGGGTACCAAAATATTGAGGAGCGTCTAAAAGCATTAGGAGCGGATATTAAACGTGTAGAGGCACAACCTTCAGGTCACTAAAAACTAAATGTCTTTTAAATGCCACAAAAGTAGGTTTAGATTTTAATATTCGGCGCTGGTACTATCTTTGTAAGAAGTATAAACACACATTCAAAAAATATGAAAAAATTAGTATTATTCTCGGCAGTGGCTGCTATGGTATTAGCATCATGTGCTGGCAATCCAGAAGGTAAAAAGGCTGAAACTACAGATTCAGTAGCAACAGTTCAAGAAGTAACTGGTACTCCTTACACGGTTGACGCTGCACAATCATCATTAGTATGGAAAGGTACAAAAGTAAGTGGTGCTCACGAAGGTACTGTTACTATCAAATCAGGTACTTTGAATGTAGATAACGGTGCTATCACTGGTGGTCAATTCGTATTGGATATGAACTCGATCAATACTACAGATTTAGAAGGTGAAATGAAAGATAACCTTGACGGTCACTTGAAAGCTGATGATTTCTTTGGTGTAGCTACTCATCCTGAAGCTTCTATCGAAATCACTGAGGTTAAAGCTGGCGCTACTGCTAATGATGTTGTTATTTCAGCAAACTTAACTATCAAAGGTATTTCAAAAAACATTACTTTTGATGCTAAAGTAGAAGAGCTTACAGAGACTTCTGTGAAAGCTGCTGCAGACTTTAATATCTTACGTGAAGACTGGGGTATTAACTACGAAGGTAAAAAAGACGATTTAATTTCTAAAGAAATCAATTTTAAAGTGAATATCGTAGCAACAAAATAAGTTGTTACTAATTCAATAAAAATATGAAAGCCACTAAATAATTTTAGTGGCTTTTTTCTCTTTATATAGCTATTATTTCTTGATTGTCATCAGTAGCGGTTAATAGAGGTAATACTGCAGATACAATTTCTGCATGTAATGCATTCAACAAATTTGTTTTCATAAAATGTTTATAAGTAAGTAGACTAATCTGTCTCACAGGAGTAGGTGAAGTAAATTCTCGAATATTATCTTTGCGTTTTTGATCAAGTGCGTGAATTGCTAACTCTGGTAAAATTGTTATCCCCTTATTCATATCTACAATATTAATTAATGTAGCGATACTTCCAGCTTCAAAATCCAATTGCAACGTATTGGAATATTTCTTCTTTAAGGAACAGAGATTAGCCACCTGTGCGCGCAAGCAATGATCCTCCTCTAATAACCAAAGTCTTTTCAAATCAATATCTGCTGGTACAATATATTCTCTTGATTTATTAGATTCGATATCAGCTGTGTATGCAACTAACTTTTCATTAAACAACAAATGTTCTTTTATTTCATTCCTATGTAAAGGTGTAGCTGCAATTCCTATGTCTAAGCGATCGTGATTGAGGGCATCGATTATTTGAACTGTATTCCATTCAAATAACTTGATTTTGAGAAGGGGAAATTTATCCATCAAGCCAGGTAGAAAATGATGAGTCAGATACGGAGCTAGCGTTGGAATTATACCTATTCTGATTTCTCCAGCAATTTCATCTGACTCATTTTTTGCAGTATTTTCTAAGTCTTTTACATGGAAAATGATGGTTTTAGCCTTGTCAATTATTGTATTGCCGATATCTGTAGGAACGATTGGTTGTTTGCTTCTATCAAAAATAGTCACATCAAGCTCTTGTTCTAACTTCTTGATCATCATGCTCAACGTCGCAGGAGTGACATAGCAAGCATCTGCGGCCCGCTGAAAATGGCGATGCTCATCTACTGCAATGATATATTGTAATTGTTGAATATTCATTTTGTATTAGATTTTATCTAATCAAAGGTAGATAATTTCAAATTTATTTAACAAAAAACTTGTCTTATCTTCGTGGTGTAAAATAATTAAACAAACAACTATTTATGAAGATTAAGAAGTTTTCAATATTAGCTTTGACATTAATGGCGATGTCAGCAGGTGCGCAAACATTGACTACCAATACAGGTACACCAGTAGGTGACAACCAGAATTCTAAAACTATTGGAAATAATGGTCAAGTGTTGTTAGAAGATATTCACTTAATTGAAAAGTTAGCTGCTTTTGATCGTGAGCGTATTCCTGAGCGTGTAGTACACGCGCGTGGTGCGGGCGCATTTGGTGAGTTCGTAGCAGCGGCAGATTTTTCGGACGTTACTATGGCTGACTTTTTATCGCAAGCAGGTAAAAGAACTCCTTTATTTGTTCGTTTCTCAACAGTTACACACCAACAAGGTTCTCCAGAGACTTACCGTGATCCACGTGGTTTCGCAGTTAAATTTTATACAGAACAAGGTAATTACGATTTAGTTGGTAATAACTTACCAGTTTTCTTCATCCGTGATGCCATCAAGTTCCCAGATATGGTACACGCATTCAAACCTTCACCAGTGACTAATGGTGCTTCTGATGCTAATCGTGTATTTGATTTCTTCTCAAATCTTCCAGAGTCTACACACATGTTGACGTGGTTGTTCTCTGACTATGGTATCCCTGCGAACTATCGTCAAATGGAAGGTAATGGTGTACATGCTTACAAATGGGTTAATGAAAAAGGTGAGGTTACGTATGTTAAGTATAAATGGGTACCTCAACAAGAAGTTAAAAATTTAACGCAAGCAGAGGCAAATGCAATCCAAGCAAATGCTATTGAGCATGCTACTCTAGATTTGCGTAAAGCAATTGAAGCAGGTAACTTCCCAAAATGGGATCTTTATGTGCAATTATTAAAGCGTGAAGATTTTGATAAATTAGACTTTAACCCTATTGACGTAACGAAAATTTGGCCTGAGTCAGTTGCTAAATCTGTTAAAGTAGGTACAATGACATTGAATGAAAATCCTACAAACTATTTCCAACAAGTAGAGCAGGCTGCATTTGCTCCTGGTACATTAGTTCCAGGTATTGAGCCTTCAGAAGATAAGCTATTACAAGGTCGTTTATTCTCTTACTTTGATACACAACGTCACCGTTTAACAGGCAACTTCCAACAAATCCCTGTGAACGCTTCTAAGAACAAAGTGACTACATATAATGCTGATGGTTACATGTCTATCCGCGAGCAAAAAGGTGATGTTAATTACCAACCATCTACTAATGCTCCAGAAGTAAAAGAAGATGTAAAATTCAAATATTCTAAATCAGTATTCCCTGCAGGTACAACTACTACGCAGCATGTTATAGACAAAGAAAACAACTTTAAGCAAGCAGGTGAGTTATATGCATCTTTCTCGAAAAAAGATCAAGATAATTTAATAGCAAACTTGTCGGGCGCATTAAATAGTGTAAACAATAAAGTGATTGTTCACAAAATGATTGCACACTTCTATCAAGCTAATAAAGAGTATGGTACTCGTTTAATGAAAGCTACCAATACTTCTTTGTCAGACGTAGAACAATACATTAAAAAATAATTTTAAATCGAATCTTTATACTGGTGATTAGCATAATTGCCAGTATATAATTCAATATTTTAACATTATAAACTATGAGAAAAACATTACTTTTTATTGCGATGATGGGTATAGTATCCTTTACATTCGCACAAGACATATTCAATGCATCACGCACGAATAATAAGGCTGAAGTAGAAAAATATATTGCAGCAGGAGTAAGTGTTGATACGACGAATAGTAGAGGTTTCACACCACTTATCTTAGCTATATATAACGATAGCTTTGAGGCAGCTTCTTATTTAATTGAGAAAGGTGCTAATGTAAATGCGCAAGACATGAGCGGAAATACAGCATTAATGGGCGCGACATTCAAAGCTTATCCACGTATGGTAGATTTGTTGCTAAATGCTAAAGCTAATGTCAATCAAAAAAATTTAAATGAAGCTACAGCATTGATATTTGCTGCTACATTTGGCCAGCAAGAGATTGCTAAAAAATTATTAGCTAAAGGAGCGGATAAGTCAATTCAAGATAAATCAGGAAAAACTGCGTTAGATCACGCTACCTTACAAGATAATACAGCAATGATAGACTTACTTAAATAAGTCATGTGTGGTTAGATTTGTATTTTCTATTTTCAACAAAAAGGCATTCATTTCGAATGCCTTTTGTATTTAATAATCTATTTAACTAGAGATTTATCATAGAGCTTGCTATGAATTTTTTTCAACTCCTCTTCCGATATTTTGATTACCTTACGATCGTAGGTCATCAACCCATTAGTTTCAATCTCTACATCTGTAGTCTGTGTATAAACACCAGCTGATAGTCCTCTTGGTATTAGTTTCCATAGATCCGTCACTACATCTTCATAACGTTTTTTTAACTCTTCCTTGTTTTTGAACGATTGGTATCCCCAATTATCTTTTTCTTGCCACGTGTGCCCTTCGACAGGGAGTCCAAGTCCACCATATTCTCCTAAGGCTAACACATATTTACTACCATATATGCTTGGTTCTGGCATAGCTGCATCTGGATAATTGTGAATATCGAAGATATGTCCTGGATGTTGAAAATTACCACCACTAGCTCCATTCACTAAACGAGACTTGTCGTAATTAATCGTCCAATCTACCATTTCGGTCGTTTTGAATTGTCCCCAAGCTTCATTAAAGGGTACCCATATAACGATACTTGGAAAGTTATGTAATGCATCCATTATTGCTTTCCATTCTTTGCGAAAGATAGCTTCTGACTCCGGCGTACGGTCTTTATCATGTTGGCCTGCTCTAATTTTTCCAGGATGCATATCCCAAATATTACCTCCAAGATCTCCTGATGGCATATCTTGCCACACCATAATACCAATACTATCACAATGGCGATACCAACGTGCGGGTTCTACTTTGATATGTTTACGAATCATGTTGAAACCCATTTCTTTGGTTTTGATAACATCAAATTTTAAAGCGTCATCAGTAGGGGCAGTATGCAATCCATCTGGCCACCATCCTTGGTCTAATGGTCCGTAGTGGAATACAAATTCATCATTGAGATACATACGTTTTATATCTGCTCCATCATTCTTAACAGATATTTTTCGCATAGCAAAGTATGATTTAGCTTGGTCAATGACTTTACCATTACGTGTTAACTTAATATTTAAATCATATAATTTTGGTGAATTTGGTGACCAAAGTTTAGGATTTTGTAATTTCAAATCGTAGTTCTGACCAACTGAAGTTACTCCCGAAGCAATAGGCTTTCCATCATCTAATACTTCTAATTCTACTTTATCTCCAGGTTGAGCGCCTTCTACATTAGCAGCGAATTGTAGGACAGATCGGTCAACATCGGGTGTGTGTTTTGTATTGACTATATATGTATTCGGAACGGATTCTAACCATACAGTTTGCCAGATTCCAGATACAGGCGTATACCATATCCCATGTGGATTCATGATTTGCTTACCTCTTGGTTGAGGTCCTTCACTTGTAGGATCCCATACGCGTAGGCTTAAAGTTTGATCTTCACTCTTTCCTAAATGATTTGTCAAGTCAATAGTGAAGGGGTCAAATCCGCCTTCATGACTGCCGACCAATTTTCCATTTAAGTAGACATCACACTTCCAATCTACTGCACCAAAATGAAGGAGTGTTTTTCCACTTCTATTTTTCTTACCTATTTTTATAGTATTATTATACCATAAAGCTTGCTCTTTATTTAACGATTTACCTACTCCAGACAATGCAGACTCAATAGCAAATGGTACCAATATATCACCATCCCATGAGGAAGGGATTTGTGATTGTTCCTTACTTGTTATTTTGTATTTCCATAATCCATTCAGATTTTTCCAATTGTTTTTACGCTCTAGTTGAGGTCTTGGGTACTCGGGATGAGGTTGGATAGGATTCACTTTTTCAGCCCACGGTGTCAGAATTTTATCACCAGCAGGCTTCCAATCTTGTGCAAAGCTCTCTGAAAATGTTGCAGCGATGATACAAGCTACAGCAATTGATTTTTTGATCATTTAATTTTGTTTAATTGGTTATTCACTTATATAGCGAGCTATATATTAGGTTAGTGTATCTAAGATACGATATATATAAGAATTTTTGAAAGAGATTTGTTGAAAATAATTACGATCGAAATTGCTACTATAATACGTGGAATTCAGTTAAACCCACTGTCTAAGAGTTATTGGATGATGATAATCGAGATGTTGTATTAATCTTGAGATAATAGATGGGACCGATGCTTTGCCCCCCCAATTCACAAGAGCCTTAATAATAGGTTGGATTTCCATTCCATATTCGGTAATCGTATACCGCATTGTAGTAGGTTTGTTACCTGTGGATTCTCGTTTGATTATATTATTCATTTCCAATATTTTTAATTCTTGAGAAAGTACTTTTGCCGAAATTCCATTAATATCCAATAGGATTTTTTTGTATGTATTCATTTCGGTATCTCTTTTTATAAAGTAATGGATAAGTAACATTCGCCACTTACCACCTAATATATCTAAGGTATCTTGTAATGCTCGAATATCTGAAATACATGCAGGAGGGTCACTAATGGGCTTTTGAATAATAATTTATGTTTATATAATATTTTTAGAAGTATCAACTTAACAAGAATATACCGAGCATAGCTTATATCGGCTGTCATATATTAGTTGCGTTAATTTTGGGATTGCCATTTGGAAGTGAACAATAAGCTGTTATTATTTTGCTAGGTAATTTAAAAAATGTATAAATTACATTTATGTAACAGAATTGTAGTCAGAAAACATTCCAAAATTAATAAACTCTAAATTTAAAAAGGCGTTGAATATTCAACACCTTTTTTAAGTATATGTATAAGTTTTGTCTACCAGAAAATTATGTATAGGGCAGCTGTAATACCGATTAATAGTAAGGAGATAGTCAAGAATACTGGAGACATTTTGAACATCTTCGCATCAATTTCTAGACCATTCGGTACGATTCCTCGTTTGTTATCATAAATACTGATAGCAATCATTCCAATTATACACAGTAAGAAGACAATACTCATTCTGTCCATAAAAGGAATTTCAAATACGCCAGACGCATTTGGTACGGCAAAGTTGATAGCAGAAAGGAACTCAAGATCCCACAATTGTCCTGAGAATTTTAATAGGACAGAAAATATGAATCCACCAATAGTAGCAAATAGAGCAGCATTTGACGTTGTCTTTTTCCAGAAGAAGCCTAAGATAAACATGGCGAAAATACCGGGAGATACGAATCCTGTATACTCTTGGATATATTGAAAACCTTGTTTTCCTTCACCCATAAGTGAATCTCCTACGATCAATGCTAATAAAGTGCCTAGGAATAATGAAACTACTACTGCAACTTTACCGACATTTACTAACCTAGTCTCGCTAGCATCTTTGTTTATTGCTTTTTGGTATATATCCAATGTGAAGATAGTAGCAATACTATTCGCTTTACCCGCTAATGAAGCAACGATTGCAGCTGTTAGAGCAGCAAATGATAGACCTTTTAATCCTGTTGGTAGCAATGTAAGTAAAGCTGGGTATGCCTTATTGGGGTCTTGCACACCATTACTCGTTAACAACATGTCTTCGCTAATAGCACCAAGGTCATTCTTGATGATATAATATACTGCAATACCAGGTATTACTACTATAAGTGGCATCAACATTTTTAAAAAAGCCGCAAATAACAACCCATTTCGTGCGGTGTCTAGTGAAGCACCAAGTGCTCTCTGCGTGATGTATTGATTACATCCCCAATAGCTTAAGTTTGCAATCCAAAGTCCACCAACGACGACACTAATCCCAGGCAAATCCATATAATTCTCGTTATCTGGTGTGAATATCATGTCGAAATGCTCTGATGCACCTTTATGTAGATTCGTAAATCCAGTTACGATACCTTTACCTTCAGAGATAATGTCTATAGCAATATATGTAGCTACAAATCCACCAACTACTAATACCAATACTTGAATAACATCAGTATAGCCGATTACCTTCATACCACCTAACGTAATGAATATAGAGAAAATAGATAGAAGGATAATACATGTCCCGACGTCTATGCCGGATATGCCACTAATGGCTACAGCTCCTAGATACAGAATCGACATTAAATTAACTACGATATAAAGCATCAACCAAAAGATGGCCATAATCATGGCTACAGTACCATTATAACGTTGATGCAAAAATTGAGGCATCGTGAATATCTTATTTTTTAGATATACAGGCATAAAAAATATGGCCACGACAATCAATGTAACTGCGGCCATCCATTCGTATGCTGCTATAGCTAATCCCATCTTGAATCCTGAGCCACTCATACCAATAAATTGCTCTGCGGAGATGTTGGACGCGATGAGTGACGCACCAATGGCCCACCAAGTTAACGATCCTTCAGCCAAAAAATAATCTTTGGAATCTTGTACAGCTGATCTTTTTTTGTAATATATATACAATCCATAGCCCGTCACTATGATAAAGTATATGAAGAAAACTACGTAATCTTGAAATTTCATAATTTAAAATATAAAGGTTGATTAGTTTATAATTGAAGTTCCATCACTCAATTTAATATATATTGGCGATATTGCTAGTCCAAATTTCTTTTCATAAGCTGATTCGACTTGATTAACAAAATCTTGAGACTTGCCTTTTTGTATGATGTTGATCGTACATCCACCGAATCCTCCTCCCATCATTCGAGCTCCGACAACATATTCATTAGATTGTGCTACTTGAATCAAATAATCGAGTTCAGGGCAGCTAACCTCATATTCTTTGCTTAATGCCCAATGTGCCTCAAATAATAGTTTACCTAATAGTGCAAAATCGTTTTCAACTAAAGCTTTGGCAGCCTGTTGTAAGCGCATGTTTTCTTCAACTACAAACTTACATTTATAGTAAACATCTTTATCTTTCGCAAATACATACTTTTCAAGTTGCTCCAAGCTTATATCTCTTAAAGATTTGACATCTGGTATATGAGCTTTGACCCATGCTACACCTTTCTCACATGACTCTCGACGATCATTGTAAGCGGATGAAGCAAGGGAATGTTTTACATTGGTATTAAGTAATAGTAGGTCGTACGAAGACCAATCTATAGGTATGTATTCGTACGATAGATCTTGACAATCTAACTTAATTGCATGATTACTTTTACCCATGACAGATGCGAATTGGTCCATGAGACCACACTTCACGCCAATGAATTCATGTTCAATTCGCTGGCCAATCTTAGCGATATCGATTCTAGAAAAACCTAGGTCATATAATTCATTTATTGCAAACACGGTAGCACAAGAAAATGCTGCTGAAGAAGATAGACCTGCACCAAGTGGTACATCACCAATTACAAATAGGTTAAAGCCAGTTAGTATTTCTGATTGCTCTTGCAAAATAATGGTCGCTCCAATAATATATTTTGCCCATTCTGGAGCTAGTTTAGTATCATCATTGAGTTCTGAAGTATATCTTTCGTTATAATCGGCAGAGAAGAGGGAGACTCTATCATCGTCTCTCTTACTCAATGCTATGTATATGTATTTATCTATTGCAGCAGGCATCACAAATCCATTATTGTAATCTGTATGCTCACCTATTATATTTATACGACCAGGAGATTTTACATATATATCAGCCTTAACTCCAAATTGATTTCGAAAGCTCTGTTCCAATTTTTCTTTAGTGTACATATTTACTTGCTTTTATAATGTGTTCTTGACTGACTTCTTAGTACTTCTGCTGCATATTCTGGAGTGATATCTCGTTGTGGATTTGCTAACATTTCATATCCGACCATGAACTTCTTTACAGATGCAGATCGAAGTAATGGTGGGTAAAAGTGCATGTGCCAATGCCAATAGGTATGGTCACCGTCATTTACAGGTGATTGATGTATCCCTGCGGAGTAGGGGAATGATGTTTGAAAGATATTATCATATCGTATTGTTAATTCATGAATCGTCTTAGCAAGATCTAGTTTCTCTTCATCAGTAAATTGTCCAATATGCTGGTGATGATTCTTGCTGAGGACCAATGTTTCGTAGGGCCAAGCAGCCCAGAATGGCACCACTACAAGAAAGTATTCATTATCGATCACAACTCGGACTTGCTCTTTTAGTTCTACATCTATGTAATCAGCTAGAAGTGATTTACCTTTAGTTGTATAATATTTTTTCTGTTGTTCAGTTTCTTTAACTATCTCCGTAGGTAAGTTTTGCTGTGCCCATATTTGCCCATGAGGATGCGGATTGCTACATCCCATTATAGCTCCTTTATTTTCGAAGATTTGGATGTATTTGATCCAATCAATTTGTTTTAATTCATTGAATTCTTCTTGCCAAATATCTACCACTTTTTTAATATCATCTATTGGAAGTTCTGGTAATGTTAAGTCATGGCGGGGTGTAAAAGCAATAACCTTGCAAATACCTCGTTCTGATTCTGCTTGAAGAAGATTTTCATTGTTGTAATCGCCATTTTCTGTATCCGCCAATAAAGCTGAAAAATCATTAGTAAATACAAAACTATCTTGGTAGGTAGGATTCGTTTGGCCCTCAGCTCGATTATTTCCTGGGCATAAATAACACGTAGGATCATAGGTTGATCTCTGAGCATCATTTGAGTCTTCAACTTGGCCTTGCCAAGGACGCTTACTGCGATGTGGAGATACCAAAATTTTTTCACCTGTCAGTATATTCTTTCTCAGATGAGGTTGGTTGAAATCGATCATAAAAGATTATAAGCAATTGGTATATTCTATTGATTGTCTCTCACTTTAGTAAAAATGAGAGTAGCTAAGGTAAAAATATTATATTAAATGTTTCCTATTATAGATATACAGGAATTATTAAATTTAAGAATTAGTACAATTGTATCCAAAGAAAATAAATCACACTTAATAACTAAACATAAAGTAAAGTGTAAGTATAGTAAGAATGGAATTGATGATTGCTAGCAATTAATATATATGAATACAAAAGTCTATAAACGCAAAAAGCCTTCTCTAATGAGAAGGCTTTGTACCTAGGGCGGGAATCGAACCCGCACTCCTTTAACAGGAACAGGATTTTAAGTCCTGCGTGTCTACCAGTTCCACCACCTAGGCAACTCTGGAGCGA
>JAZQRD010000103.1:0-3095 GCA_045629405.1 Sphingobacterium sp.
TCAGTTTGTGTAGACGTAGTACTTCCTTTCACCGTAATCGTGACACCTGATATAGGCTGACCAGTATCTTGATCGATGACTGTTCCTTGTATTGATTGTTGAGCTTTGGTATCTATGCCACTTGCATCGTGGAGATGAAGCATATTAGCATACACTGGACCATAACTTGTTGCGAGCAGAGATAGGGTTAATATCCATAGTTTACCCCTTCTTAGCTTAAGATTGTCTGAGTTCCACATATTTTAAGTCTATAAGTTAATATCAATATGCACATACCGTCTTGTCCTGTATAATGGGGAATAAAAAGGTGCTAATAGGTATGCAGTTTATAATTTACACTAATTAAATCATTTTAAACGATTTAGCAAAGTATTAAATAAAAAAACAAACTAGTGTACTGTAAATATTACTGGCGCAAAATGCTTTTCTAAAACCTTGCACATTTCGTACATTTGTTAGATATACATTTTAAAAAATTCTCGAAATGAAAGTAATAGCTATAGGTAGAAATTATATTGATCACGCTAAAGAATTGAATAACCCTATACCAGAAAAGCCGGTTATCTTCTTGAAGCCTGACACAGCAATACTGAAAGATAATAAGGACTTTTATTATCCTGAATTTTCATCAGATGTACATTATGAATGTGAATTTGTGGTTCGTATCTGTAATGAAGGAAAACATGTCTCTCCAAAGTTTGCACATAAATATTATGATGCTGTAGGATTAGGAATAGATTTTACGGCGCGCGACATTCAAGCAGAGCATAAAGCTAAAGGACTCCCTTGGGAATTAGCAAAAGCATTTGATCATTCAGCGGTTATTAGTCCATTGATTCCTAAAGAACAATTTGAAGATCTAAAAAACATTGATTTTTCATTACAAAAAAATGGTGTAACTGTGCAGTCTGGAAACACAAAAGATATGATATTTGATATCGAACAGCTAATCGTATTTATTTCCAAATATATCACACTACGTAAAGGTGACTTGATTTATACAGGCACACCTGCAGGAGTAGGTCCTGTAGCCATTGGTGATAAATTAGAAGGTTATTTGGAAAATCAATTGATGTTTACCACACATATCAAATAGTATGAAAGCACTTTGCTTATTGCTTATTGGAAGTTTAATGTGCAGTACAGGAGTACATGGCCAACATCGTAATATATATGCCTCTAGAGAATATCCTCAAAATTACTTTCGGAATCCATTAAACATTCCGATGGATGCATCTGGTACATTTGGAGAGCTACGCTCGACACATTTCCATGCAGGAGATGATTACCGTACACAGCAGCGCATAGGACTGCCTCTTCATGCCGCAGCACAAGGTTATGTATCGCGTGTTCGTGTACAAATTGGTGGCGGTGGCAACTCGGTATATATTGATCATCCCAATGGATATACAACGACCTATCTGCATATGGATACCTTCAATGCAGAGCTTACTAAGCTAGTAAGATCCGAGCAATATAAGCAGAAGCGATTTGACGTAGACATTACTTTGAACCCGAATGAAATAAAGCTAAATAAAGGACAATTTATTGGCAATGCTGGTAACTCAGGTGGTTCTGGAGGACCGCATCTTCACTTCGAAATTCGTGATACCAAGACTCAGCGCCCATTAAACCCTCAATTATTTGGTCTTCGATTCACGGATAATTATGCACCTACCATCAATTCAGCCATGCTGTATGATCTGAATGATGAATTATTCAACGAGCATACACCTCGCAAACCACTGGCCGTTAAAACTATTCGCCCTAGCCAATACACTTTATCGACGGCAAATCCTGTGGAGGTGAATGGCAAATTTGGACTAGGCATTAGCACGATAGATAGACACCGTGCAGGTGGATTTCAAAATGGTGTTTACTCCATTGACTTATTTATTGATGCTTTTCCTGTTTCTACAGTTGTATTTGAAGAATTAGATTTTAATACTTCACGTGGTATCCATGCGTATATCGATTATCCACACTGGAAAAAGACAAAAGTAAAAATTCAAAAGAGCTTCAAAGATCCAGGGAATAAAATCGAAATATTCAAAACACTAAATAATGAAGGCATAATAGAACTTACCGAAAACAGAATCTATGATGTCAAATATGTGGTAAAAGATATAGCAGGGAACTGTAGCGAGCTGAATTTTAAAATTAATAATAATATTCCTTACACTGCACCATTAGAACGTCGAACCGGCATTCAATTATTGTCTTACAATAGAGATAATACTTTTGAAAAAGATGATATCAAAGCAATATTTCCAAAAGGATCGCTTTATAACGATATCGATTTTCAATATAGCTCTAGAGTTGGCCAATCAGGTTCCTACTCGTTGATCCATGAAGTACATAATAGTTTAACACCGATATTCAGTGCATATACATTGTCTATTAAGCCAACAAGACTTCCTCAACATCTACAAGCTAAAGCACTTATAGCCTCCATAGAAAATGGTGCTGAAGGTGGAAAATATGAAAATGGATTCGTCACCGTAAATACACGTAATTTGGGTAGTTTCTATGTAGCTGTTGATACAATTGCTCCGACTATCACAGCGAGAAACCTAACTAATGGTAAGAATATACGAACGCAACGAAAAATAAATTTTACAATCGCAGATAATTTCTCAGGCATTCAATCATTCCATGGATATATAAATAACCAATGGGTTCTCATGGAATACGACTCCAAAAATAGACACTTGTGGCATACACTAGATTCAGATCTTCCTACAGGTAAGCATCAGTTCAAACTAGTAGTAACTGATTGGAAAGACAATGAACGAACTTACGAAACATCATTTCTCAAAGAGTAACATTATTAAGATTAGGACAATCATCAAATTATTACGAAATTGTAGTAGTCCAAATGAAAACGTGGCTTAGACAAATTGAAAGCTAAGTCAGCATTAAAAGATACTTAAGAATTAAATAGCTATGACGACAATAGAAATCGGAGCTAAAGCTCCTGCAATAGCAGCAAAAAATCAGAATGGTGAGTTAATTACTTTAGAGCAATTCATCGGCAAAAAAGTCATTCTATATTTTTATCCCAAAGATAATACTCCAGGATGTACAACAGAAGC
>JAZQRD010000104.1:0-10955 GCA_045629405.1 Sphingobacterium sp.
AACCAAATCCTGCCCACGCATTACCCACCAGATTAAGAATACTATCTTTTGGTGTGAGTGATAACAATAATGCAATTACAGCTACAAATAGTACCGAAATTCGACTCATTAAAAGCATATTCTTTGCAGTAGCTTGACGAGAAAAAAATGTCTTAAATACATCTTCTGTAATCGAACTTGAAGTCACTAAAAGTTGTGATGAAATCGTACTCATGACAGCTGCAAGGATTGCTGAAAGTAGAAATCCTCCAATGAATGGATGAAATAAAGCTCTTGACATATGTATAAATATCGTCTCAGCTAATGACTTGTCACCATCAAATTTAGTCATTGTCACCATATCGAATTCTTTTAGATATGCTATCCCGAATAAACCCACTAACATAGCACCACCTACAGTGAATATCATCCATGTAATACCAATTCGACGTGCTTTTGGGATATCTTTTATATGTTCTATAGCCATGAATCGAACTAATATGTGCGGCTGTCCAAAATATCCCAAGCCCCATGCTAATAGAGACAATATAGAAATAGTTGTAGTACCTTTGAATAAGTCGAGGTAATTAAGACCTTTCGATTCAATAATAGCTAACGTGTTCGAAGGACCGTCTAGTTGTACTAACATAATTGTAGGTAATATTATTAATGCAACAACCATAATCGTACCCTGCACAAAATCTGTCAGGCTTACCGCCAAAAAACCTCCTAGAAAGGTGTACAGAACAACTACAAAAGATGTACAATAAAGGCCAGTATAGTAATCCATACCAAATGCAGATTCAAATAATCTACCACCGGATACCATGCCAGCTGCAGTATATAATGTAAAAAACACTAATATGAAGATAGATGAGACTAATTTAAGCGATTGTGTTTTGTCCTTGAATCTGTTTTCAAAAAATACAGGTATTGTAATCGAGTTATTCGCAATCGCTGTATAAGCTCTAAGTCTGGGTGCAACGATGACATAATTAAGGTAAGCACCGATAGTCAGTCCAATTGCAATCCATGAGCTCGACAAACCAGATGCATACATAGCTCCAGGCAAGCCCATCAATAACCAGCCACTCATATCAGCAGCACCTGCAGACAATGCTGTGACAGCTGCTCCCATCTTCCGCCCTCCAATTAAAAATTCTTCCGAATTGCTTGTTGATTTCCGATATGAATATACCCCAATCAGTATCATTAAAAGCATGTATAAACTGATAGAAATGAGCTCGTATGTATGCATAAAATATGAAATTAAATAGTCTTAATAAGTTGTTTTAGTTTTTTTACCCTAGGCTGGTTATCCTTAAATAGCGATAAAGTGTTCGTCAAATCCTTATGATAAGGATACAAATGAATTGCTTTTTCGATACAAATAAAGGCATTCTGTTCATCATTATCTAATAAAAATAATTTCGCTTCGATTATATTCTTAGATGCTTTGAATATTGTACTTCCATCACTAATGATCTTTTGAAAATATGGTTTTGCTAGATCCAGTCTATCCATAGTTATTAATATATCGACCAACTTCAGGCTGTTCATAGCATCTAACTTTGAAGGATCGCTATCCTTTACATTGAATTTGTTGAGTATCCTTTCAAATTCTATTTTATTATTAGTTGCCGAATACAATTCCAAGTATAATAATTCAAAATCTGGTCGCTGAATCTGTGTAGCATTTAAGTTCCTATAAACATCATTCAGATTCACAAGTGCATCATTATATTGTCCATTCGCTATCAGCGCTTCTATATATTGAGCACGTAGTGTATAATTAAATGGCTTTTGCGAAACCATATTTGATAGGTCACTTAAATATTCTTTATGTTTATGAAGTCCTTTTTGCCAAGCAACAAAACTTTTTGAGTCAGTTTTGCGATCACGAAGATATGTGGAGATCTCCGATCCATTTTTAGCATATTCTTCTGCTACTTCCATAGCTTCTCTCAAATATCCTCCTTTGAAATAAAAATTACGTAATAACAAATGATTTTGAGCTTTAATCATAAAGTCATCCTCTAAATCATAAGCTTTACGATATAGCGTAGCTTGTTTTTCAATTTCACTAGGCGATGCCGCTACCAAAAGTTCCGCTTCTAAAGTGTATATCGGAGCATAATTGGGATTTATACGCTTCGCTATACTTATTCTACGATCAGCTTCTTCGAATTTCTTTTCGCTGATGTTATTCTTAGCATATGCCAAATGAGCAGGAATATAATTTGAATCATAAACTAATGCTGTATCCAAAAACAAATTTGACTCTTCAATTGAACTTTTTAAAGCATTATTAGCTAGATTAAGATATACTTGTGCCCAATTTGAGGCCATGGCATTTTTGTCGCCAGCCAAATAAGCCTTCTCCTTATTAATTAACTCGTCTAAAAACGAATACATTTCCGGATCTTTTTGCTTTAAATCATTAGTCGTATTCATGGACTTAAAATCAAGGGGATGAACCTTGAATTTTTCAAAATAAGCTGGATATGTCTGCGCTAAATATTCAGATTCATTATTTTGTGAATAATAATCTAAAGTCAAACCTTTTTCCATAGCGTTATAATATAGCGCTTTAATTCTACGATTTTGTTCATCGGTCAATACTTGACTATGAAACAAGTGTACATACTCATGTAGCAAAACATTTCGCTCATCGAATGCTCCACGCTCTACATATTCAATAGCTGCAGCTCCCGAACCTACACCGCGGATATCCATCCACTGCCTGTTATCAAAAGTTGTATTGAATCGAAAATAGGGAGCCTTCATTGCGATCGCTAAATCATTATGCAATGGAGGAATAACGAATAAACGATGCTGTTTCACTAAAAATGGAAAGTAAACGACAGAAGTATATAGTTGATTCCACGCCATTCCTTTCACGACATCACCAGGATAATAGGCTACGTCAGGAAAAATCTCCAAGAAATCATTAAGATTAGTGATATTAGGATTTTTAAGATTCTCCATAATATCATAGTAAGTCTTTAAGAATGGGATTCGCTTAGACTTAATCACGGCCGACAATGCATTATGAGCTGGTCCGTAATGTTTTTTGGTACTTAGTATTCCGAGTAATATTTTCTCAGCTTCATCTAGTCGTTTCTTGCGATCTGCAGCATCAAAGTCGCCATAAATCAACGATGCTCTGTGCATATCCGGCAATACCGAATTTTTATATTTAAGCTTTACATTTGCAATTTTTTGGAAAGCGTCGTTAATTGCATTATTCGTAAATAAATCATCCGCTACTTGTAATTCAACACGAATTTCTTTTTCATGCTGGTCTACATAATCTGCGAATGTCAAGTTGGTATGCCCATTACCAAGATGCCAATGCGTTTGATAATGCAACGGATTTAACGCTAAAGCTATCTCCCATTGACCAACCATATCATCTAGTTGTGTTGCATCAATACGACGCCATATAGCATAGCCATAATAAAATCGTGCATCAGCATTGAAAGGTTCTAATGCTAATCCTTGTAATAATGCTTCCTCAGCTTCTTTAGGTTTTTGATCCCAGAAGCATATATCGGCTTTCAGAAAATAGCCTTCAGCATCCTTAGGAAATTCTTTAATTAATGCATTAGATAGTATTAAAGCTTCTTCATATTTTTTTTGTAGAAGTAACGTTCGACCTAAAACTAAACTAGTTTCTATGTCATTCTTCTGTTTTAATAATTCCTTTGTAGATTCTTCAGCTTCTGTGAGTCGCCATGCTTCGATATCCAAGATAGCTAACCAACGACGTACCTCAATTGATTTTTTATCAGCAGCAGGTAGGGCATCTAGCAACTTTTGACAGGTTTCAAATTCATTATTAAGCCATTGGAATTTGACATGGAGTAGCGTTTTCTGTAGGCTAGACAAATTTGAATTTTGATTGATCTTAACCTCAATATTGTTCCATTCACCAATATCTAGTAATCGACTCAATGTTACATATGAATTACTAGCGTTTTCTTTAATTTGCTGTAGTAGCCCTTCGCGTTCTTTGGCAAGTTGTTTTAATATTTCGCGTTGATTATTAATCAAATCTTGCGCCCAAGATGTACTTGTGGACAGCAAAAAACAGAAAATAATGACTAAAATTCGCATAGTTTGTTATAAAAAGCCTCACCTAAGAATTAAGGTGAGGCAAATATGAAGGTAATTAATATTTAGCAGGTTGATCTACAGCAGGAATAGTACGTTTAATAAAATCACGAATATCATTGTTAGATTTTATTAAATCTTCTTTACGAAGGTACATCATATGTCCACTTAGATATCCTTTGAAATCAATTCTTTTAGACAATTTGCCTGATGGATCCATTTGCCACATATTATATTTTGCATTGAAATAATCAGTTCCACCGTCAAAATACCCATACTGAACCATTACATTTAGAAAAGGATTTGCTGCCATTGCTTGACGTAAGTTTAATCCTGTATTATCATTTGATCTATCCCAAGGATGTACTGGTCCAAACATATTATATTTAACATCCGTCTTATACTTGAGTTCATTCGTGTAATAATAATTAACTGCAGGTGTAAACGAGTGTAACCACGATGTCAATTCAGAATTGTAATCCGGTCTTTCACCACCATCGCGTAAGTCCAATCCTAAATATCTTGAATCTAAGCGTCCAACCGTATAACCTTTGTCACGCATTAATTCTTTCCAGAATAAGGATGTCGGTATATCTAGATTATTTTGAAGAATCACCGTTTCAGACAAGCCAGAGAATCTTGACATTTTAGCAATAATCATTTTTTTCTCTTCACTACTGATACTATAGCCTTTTGCAATGGCAGGCAACAATTCATTAAGAGTGAATTTTTCTACCTCAGGCAAAAGATCTTCTAAATCTCTACTTAGTAAATCACTAGGTAGGCGTTTGTGGTACCAAGCTGTAGCTGCATAATAAGGCAATCTATTAGCTTTATCAACAGCGCCTTCACGCTTTAATCCTAAATCTGTAGGTGAAACTAAAATTACCCCATTGAAATACATCCATTGTGCATTCTGTAATTCTAACGCTAAGCCCGATACGCGAGTAGTACCGTAACTTTCACCTATTAAGTACTTAGGCGATGCCCAGCGATTATTACGTGTCACAAATGTATTGATCCACTCTGCTAAATATTTGATATCAGCATTTGTTCCAAAAAATAACTTACGGTCGACCTTATCATCCAGGATTCTCGAGAAACCTGTATTAACAGGATTAACGTAAACGATATCAGCTACATCTAAGATAGAATAAGGATTTTCTTTGACACCATATGGCTGTAAAGGATAACCCTCATCATCGATATTCAATAAGCGAGGACCTGTATAGGCTAAATGCATCCATACCGAACCAGAACCCGGTCCACCATTAAAAGAAATCACTAAAGGACGCTTATCTCTATTTGAAATATCATCGCGCGTATAGTAAGTATAATGAACAGCAGCTATGGCTTTACCCTGCTCATCCCAAACGGGTTGCGTACCCGTACGAGCGGTATAGTTAAACTTTTGACCATTAGCAGTTATTTGATGTTTAGTAGTTACAGTACTATCTGCTAGAGGAATGCGTTGCGCTTGTACAGAGAATACAAACAAAAGGCTAAAAAATAGGTTTAGTATCTTTTTCATAATTTGATTTTAATTAACTAAAAATAGGTTAATATTTTAATATATTAATTTTTAGTATCCCAAAAAACACGATTTAATAAACTCTGCTTTTGTTGGACGTTAGGATTATTATTTATTTCAGATTGCGCATAAAACAATGATCTCGGCACTTCATTATAAATTGCCAATGGCTGCGACAAAGGAGTTATCTTGGGATAACCAGTCCTTCTATAATCTGTCCATGGCTCTACGAGCACACCAAAATTTGCTACATATTTTTGGGTAATAATTTGTTCGAGTTTTTGTTCTGTAGTACCATTTAACGTACCATGAGAACTGAGATAAGCTGATATAGCGGTATCATCAATTCCGGCTGATTCCATAGAAGCCGTAATTCCCTTCTGATAAAAATCATTAGCATCACCTGATGTACCGAACATTAACGACGCTTCTGCACGAATAAAATTATACTCAGCAAAAGTTAATAATCGCGTAGGAGCTTGACCTCCATACGTTATTGCGCCGGTTTGAAGTGCTCCATTGGGGTCAATTAAACTTGGGTTAAATGTAAGGACTGGACCATACAGATATTCATGTAATCTAGAATAATTGCTAGAGGCATTCTCATCTAGGATACTAGAGCCTTTGTAGGTTTTAGGACTTGAGTTATATGGAAAAGGAGTGAAATATTTCTCACGACGTGGATCTACGAAGTCATTCATCAAATTTACTATATATCTATTAGGTAGTAGTTGATTTCTAAATTGTCCTAATTCTATACTATAGATAGGATTTTGACGCTGAGAAGCAGTCATAAAATCCATCTGAAAGCTATCTTCATTAGACTCTAAGAACTTCGCACCGCTATTAATCAATGCATTTAGACGATCTCTTGTAAATGAAGGATCCTTGGCACTATAATGTAAGTAAATACGAAGTTTTAAAGTATTAGCAAATTTCACCCATTTATCTTTAGAAGTACTCCAACTATTGGAACTATAAATAGTACTGTAACTGTTAGGACTTAACGTAGAAGTTGCTTGGTTAATATCGGAGATACCTTCGTCTATGAGTCTGACTAAATCTTCATATATTAATTCATCATCATCCAATTCTGGGGTCAAATTGACACCATGTTGAGATGCATTAAAATAGGGCACATCTCCCCAACTGTCTACAGTTATTTGATAGATATATGCTTTGAGAAGCTTGGCTACACCTGCATAATGTGGACTGTTCTCTTTGTGTGATTGCTCAATTAGTAAAGATATATCACTCAGCATCGTAGCAAATATTGTTGACCACTGATTATTGATGTCAGAGTCATTAACATTATATCGTTCATATTCTTTGAAAGCCACGTGACCTACGACAGGACCTTGACCACTAAATTGCTGCGAAAACAAACCTGCTACTTGGAATAGATTACTTGCCCCCATGTAACCAACATTAACGGTAACAGATGGCAATAATTGATTGATACCAACTTTGGTTACATTATTTGGATCCTCATTAACATCCAGAAATGAATCACACGATAATAACGTAAGCGACCCTAATAGTATTAATTTAAAAATATTTTTCATATTATGAATCATTCAATTGTAGGTTATAAACTGAATCTAACACTGGCCCCAAATGTTCGAGGAGTAGGCTGAAACCCAAACTCTAGTCCACGCGCATTACTAATACCTAGCAAATTTTGTTCAGGATCTAAATGCGGTAAATTCGGTGAATGAACAAATAGATTGCGACCGTATAATGAAACATTTATTCCTTTTATAAACTTATTATTGCTGAGATACTTCGCAGGTACACGATAGGCTAGAGTAGCTTCTCTCAATTTTAGATAAGTAGCATCTAAAATATAACCTTCCCATGCAACATATTTACCTTGCAAACTATAGTATTGTTGAGCTGAGACATAGGTTGTATTCGGCCTACCATCCTCATATACACCTTCGAATAAATAAGGCTTCGATACAACACCAGAAGCATCAAAACGGTCAAATTCGGCTGTTTCTTTAGCTACCCCTTGAATACGTAAGTCGCCTATCGTACGCGATAAAATATCTCCTTTGTATTTAAAATCGAACAAGAATGAAAGACTAAAATCTTTGTAGAAAATATCATTATTCCAACCTAATTGAAATTTAGGATTTGGATTACCTACTTTCTGAACAGCTGTAGTTGGCTTTGGGAGTCCATTGGCATTTATAATCATACGACCCTGATCGTCTCTTTGATATGCATTTGACCATATCTGACCATATTCTTCACCTGCTACTAAACGTACATTGGGTGAAGTAAATCCACCTATGGAAATATTATCTACACCGGGAGCTAGTTCATCTACAATTGATTTGAACATGGTAAAATTAAATGACGATCCCCACTTAAAGTGTTCATTTCTTATTGGCTGAACAGTCAGCATTGCCTCTACACCTTTAGTAGAAAGATTCCCTGCATTTGTCACTACACTACTGAATCCTGAACTCGTAGGTGTTGGAACTGCAAAAATTAAATTACGCGTGTCACGCTTATAAATAGATGCATCTAAAGCGATTCTCCCCTGAAAAAATGATACTTCAGTACCCAATTCATATTCACGTGTATACTCTGGACGTAGCTTATCATTACCTGCGCTATTATTCAATGTATATCCCGCAAGGCCATTAAATGGAAAACTCACCAAGGTCGAAGTAAATCCATCTGAAGCGGATGCTCTACCAAAATATGTATTGGTCACGTATGGGTCAGTACCTTTACCAACTTCTCCTATATTTGCTCGAAGCTTTAATGATGATAAGAAATTAGTACTTAATTCAGGAAAAGCTTCAGTCACGACGAAACTCACAGCAGCAGCCGGATAAAATATAGATCTATTACCTTTGGAAAGCGTTGAAGAATAATCATTTCTAGCTTTAACATTTAAAGATAAATATGATTTATAATCAAACACAACATCTCCAAAGAATCCAATTACTCTATTCTGGTTAATAGAAGCAGAAGTATTAAACGTTAGAAAATTACTTTGATTATCAAAATCAGGTAATACTATTCCTAATGCCGTAGAATGTAAAGATTTTCTATTATTAGAAATAATTTCATTACCTACAGTCGCGATCATATTCCAATGTTCAGAGATAGGTCTATTTGCAGTTAAAGTAAAATAAGAGTTTATATTTTTTGTAGAATTGTGTCTGTCATCCAATCCTCCAGCCCCAGCAGAGCTAGTATTACCGTTACTGCGTATACCCTTATTATCAAAGCCCTTACTAATCATATTGAATACATCAGCACCTACTTTCAAATCTCCAGATAACCAACTAAGAAAATCATATTTGAAATTTACATTTCCGTAAAAGCGATTGACTTCATTATTATTTCTTACATTATCAATTGACCATCTTGGATGATCCTCTGCTGCAAACCACAGTTGGTTACCAGATGCATCTTCATAAGGAAGATTTGTTAAATCATAACTGCGAGGTGTATATATACCACGCCAAAGTGGATTGGCACCTTGATTACCTCCTTGTGTACGTTTAGATATGTTATTTACATACGAAAAAGATGTACCTATCTTCAACTTTTCTGTCAATTGAGTACTCACATTGGTCGAAATATTATTACGAGCTAAAGAATTATTAGGTAATAGACCAGTTTCCGCAGTATAACCATACGAAACTCTATAATCAAACTTTTCCGAAGAACCAGAGAAACTCAAATCATTAACTGAATTAACTGAACTTTTAAGTAAATCGCTAATATTATTCGGAAATGCCTGAAGAGATTCAGTTTCACCAAACCAATTAGTTACAGTCTGACCAGTGATCCGCTCGCCCCAAGAACCCGTCACAGAATTAATATAATTCCCATTACTACCTTGAGAGTACTCATTTTGAAATTCAGGAAGACGAGAAACTATACCTATAGCAGTATTTGTACCAAAAGAAATTTGATTTCTACTACCCTTTTTTGCTTTTTTGGTTGTAATTAAAATAACGCCAGATGCCGCTCGAGACCCATATAAAACAGTAGCAGCAGCACCTTTTAATACACTCATAGATTCAATATCCTGAGGATTAATATCTGAAATCCTACTAGAGCTAACAACACCAGTATTTACCGAATTATTTCCTCCAGAATTATCAAGCGGGATACCATCAACTACATATAGTGGTTGATTAGAGCCGGTAAATGTTGAAAATCCACGAATAGTAATATTAGAACCTGCAAAACCTCCGCCAGCTCCACTAACTTGCACACCCGCTAACCTACCTGCCAATGCGTTAGTAACATCAGTGGTAGGAGCCTTACTCAATTCATCTCCCTTTATTTCACTAACACCGTAACCTAATGTTTTACGATCTCGTTGTATACCAAATGAAGTTACTACAACTTCTTCTAGTGTACCTTCTACTTGTTCCAAAACAATGGATACAACTCCAGATGAAGGAACTAAAATTTCTTTTGATTCAAAGGAGACATGTGTAACAATTAATGTAACATTTTGTAAAGATGATTCAATATTGAATTCTCCAATATTATTAGATTTAGTACCCGTAGTAGTACCCTTTATAATTACTGATGCATTTTCTATTGGCTCTCCCGAAGGGCTTAGAATTACCCCATTAATACTTCGAGATTGATTAGTTATAAGATTGTCAAAATTAGGTGATAAAAAATTGACTGAATAAGCTTTAGAATCTATAATGTAAATAGACCCTAATGACAATAAGCTTATTAATAGATAATTAGGTTTAACACCGATACAGTGGTATATCGGTATCATGTTTAGTTGTTTAAAATAGGCTTTCATAAATTTTGGTTAATCATTGAAAAACTGTTAATAGATGGAAATAGATAAACTATCAAGGTGGGATTAATAAATGATACTTATACATGAAATTATATAGGTTGAAAAATTTCAATAATCTAAAATGGTAGATCAATTTTGAAATTGGTAAGAATTCACACTAAGTGTATGAAATTAACATTAAAATACAATCAATTATAATAATATTATATTGTATATCAAATTATATTAAATATTTGATAAATTATATTGTTTTTTTTGCCTTTTATACATTAATCAAGGCATTATCTAGATATATAATTTCAGAAAAGTATAGGATTGTCTAGGTGATATAAATACTTGACTTTATTAATTAATTGGAAATATTAAGAGTAAGAATTAAAGAAGAATAAAAAAGTTTATAACGCAAAAAAGCCTTAGTATTTCTACTAAGGCTTTTTGTATAAAATAAGGCACCGACCTACTCTCCCACCTGTTACGGCAATACCATCGGCTCTGGCGGGCTTAACTGCTCTGTTCGGAATGGGA
>JAZQRD010000105.1:0-7159 GCA_045629405.1 Sphingobacterium sp.
TAACCAGAATAAATACCATAGAAATAGTCCTGATCGATATGATTAGGACTATTTTATTTAGAACTACTCTATGAATAGTAATATGCTTTTGTATGGATTTTTTGTTTATTATTTAGGATTCATTGATTAAAAAAAGCGACAGGATAAATATCCTGTCGCTTTTTTTAATTAATGCTTAAATATTGGAGTGGAATCTATGAACGAGGCCCTGAGAAAACGAAAGTTTCTTCAAATGTACGACCACCACCGCCTTGTTTCCAATATACAGTCATAGTCTTTGTAGCTGGATCCCAGTTACTACGTGTATCTTGCGGTTCTTGAACACCCAAACTCGGACATTCTACAGTCACCTTATTTGTTACCGGATCAACTGTATAAAATACCTCATTCGAGTATGTACCAAGTAGGCCTGGACTTAATTTTACACGATTAGCACCTACAGTAACTAATTGAACTTGTTTATTAGCATTAGGAACTAATGAAGTATTAGCTGATGTTTTGTAGGTGAACACACCATCATAAGGATTTTTACCACTAATAGCTGCTATAATCTTACCAAAGTTTCCAGATACAACACCTGATGATACAGTTGAGATTTTCAATGCTAAAGCATAGTCTTCATCAAATGTAAATAAATTTGGTTTCAAGTTTACAGGTATGATAGCCTCTCGCTCACCTTTCTTGATTACTACCTCAAACGTACTAATGTCGTATTGTGAAGTAGGTAAAGCTACATACTCTGCTTCATTCTCCTCGTTGTACACTGTTAATAATGAATTATCTACTTCAATCTTCACAGTAATATCTGAAGTCGCTGGTTTTGCACCAACACATTTAATTGATAAGTTAAGTAAACCTGTAGGTTCCATATCGTATGACAAAGCATACAATGGAATAGAACTTGACGTACCTGAAGCTAAGAATGATGGATTCCCAAATTCTATAATATTCTCTACAGCTCCTGGAGCATCCGGTCCTAATAGCTCATCATCTTTCAAACAAGATGTAGTCAATAATGGAAGTATTAAGACTAATGATATATATTTTAATATTCTTTTCATAACTCTAAATTATTTCGCCCAAAAGATTTTTGATGTGTATTTATCAATACCTGATGGAATATTATCAGGGTTGTAATTATATTCTGAAGAGGGATACAATATACGCGTAGGCAATTTATCTGCTGCTGTAGATTCAGAAGCTAAAGAAACAAATGTTCCAGCATTATTTGCAATTGTAGGTAATCCTGTATTTCTTGGATATCCTGTACGACGGTATTCATTCCATGATTCATGTCCAAACATCATATTAGCTGCAATATACTTTTGCGTAATGATTGCTTCAATCTTTTGCTCAGTAGTAGTTGCTTTATCAAAGTTTACTAAGTACGAATCTGGATTCTCAGATTTGTAGTTTGCTAAATATGCTGCCGCATCTGCCTCATTAGTTGTTGCTGCATCAGACTCATTTTTATTTAAGTAAGTATATGATGCTTTGATACCCTTCTCAAATAATTCTTTAGCATCTCCTGTTATTAAACCTCGTACAACAGCCTCAGCTTGTAAGAAATAGCTTTCTGAAGCTAGAATAAATGGTTGTCCAGCCGCAGGACCTTTGATGATACCCTTAGCATCATAGATCGTAGCACTTGTTCCTATGTACCATGAGCTTGGAGCTTGACCACGACCAGCATCAGACTGTTGGTAACCTAATTGATTAACCGGAATATTTAAACCAGTTTTATAATACAAATTGGCTCTATCTTCATCCAATAACTTATTACCATTGAAAAACGAAAGAATGTATGGTGTAGGTGCATATTGACTTGCAGACCCCACAGCAGTTCCAGCAGCATTATAAGCCCATGTACTATAAGTAGGATTTAGTTTACCATCAACTTTTGTATAACCTGGATTCACAATTGCATCATCAGTAATAAAACCTACATTATCTAAAGCAGATTTATCAAATGTTACTTTATTTCCTGCTTTAATCTGAAGACGCAATTTTATTGTATTTGCTAGTTGTGCCCATCTAGCTACATCACCTTTTAACATTTTATCTGCTGATGTAAAATAAGTTGCTTTAGATGAAGACTTAAAGAAAGCGATAGATTCATCCAAAAGAGCACCTATTTTTTTATAAATATCTTCAGCTTTGTCATAAGTTGGTGTCAATTTTCCATCTCCTTGCAAAGCATCCGTGTATGGCACATCATTATAAGTATTAACCAATTGCTCAAACTGATACGCTTTTAGAACTAATGCTGCATATTTCAAATGTTGCTCCTGATCAGTCGACGAATTAATAACATATTCTAAGTCATTTAGAATATTATATGGTGTTGACCATAAGCCTGTAAAATTTGATGTAGTATAATTATATGTTATAATAGCACCCCAACCAGATACACCTCCACCGTTTGCATAGTATCCCATCAATTGAGAACCATAAGAACTTAGAGAAGGTACAGCATTACCTGTAGCGACTATTGTAGTCGGCAATACTAATGCTGGTGTAGTACTAGTAGGTGAATTTGGATTATCATTTATATTAAGTGCTTTTTCACATGAAGCAAAAGTTAATGCTAATGCACCAATGATTAGAGCAACTTTATTTAATTTCGATTTCATCATTACTCAATTATTAAAATGTTAAAGAAACACTCATACCATATGTTCTTGATGGAGGTGTTTGGCCTAAGTTAGTTAAACCGATAGCGTTACCATTTGATGATCCGTTACCATCAGAATACTCTGGATCTGTATATACGTTTGTACTAGGCGTCCATAAGAATAAGTTACGTCCTTGAAGACTAATCTTCGCATTCTTAATAGCTTTTTGACCCATTAACCAAGATTGAGGAACGTTGTAAACTAAAGACATTTCACGAATTTTCCAGAAAGCTGCCGAAGTAATATACGTCTCAGCAATATCTGTGCGAGGACCACCCATTGACCAGTAACCAGGACCACCATCACGAATAGTGATATTTGTATTAGCTACATACGATTGTGATGCCTCATCCCAGTAAGATGAATTCGGGATTACAAAGCGCTCACGATCGTAGATTGCTGTATTGTAACCTGCTCCAGAGAAATCAAAGGTACCACCACCAGCGTTATAAATATAATTACCCGTTCTATATTCAGCATTAGTATAGAATGACAAGTTTTTATATTTAACGTTTAAGTTAAGTCCTAATGTATTATTAGGCATCGCTCTTCCTAAAACAGATACTTCGGCAGTTCCTGATGGATAACCTGTAATAGGGTCAACGATAATACGTCCTTGGTCATCGCGAACATATGTACTACCCATTACTACAGGGAATGGCTGACCTTCTACCGCATACGAACCTGTTCCATTACCATAAGCACCTAAGCTTAATCGAGGTAAATCTTCGGAGATACGCTCTACTTTATTATCAAAATATGAATAGTTCGCACCTACAATTACTTCCCAGTCTGTTGTACGAATAGGTGTCAATGATACTCTAGTTTCAACACCCTTGCCTGTTGTGATACCAGAGTTTGTACGGAAATTAGAGTAACCTGTAGTCCAAGATACCCCTGTACTTACGATATTGTCGACAGTTCGGTTGTCATAGTAAGTAAAATCTGCTGTAATACGATTTTTATACCAAGCTGACTCAAAACCCACCTCGAATGAACGTGTCATCTCTGGACGAATACCTTTTTGAATCATCAAGTCAGAAATCGTAAAACCACCTGCTCCTGCATATGGGAAACCAGCACCTTGTGAGAAACCTGGTACTAAACCATAAGCACCCATATTTACGTTACCTACTTTAGACCAAGCTGTTCTAAGTTTTAAGAAGTCCAACGCATCAAAATCTTGTAACGATTCGATCGCAGAAGTCGGTACATAGGATAATGCTGCTGACGGGTAGAAGAATGAACGATTCGCTGGATCTAATGTAGAAACCCAGTCATTACGACCTGTCAATGCTAAGAATAAATAATCTCTGAAATTAACATCCACCATACCAGTCAAACCAAATGTCCTTGTACGAGACCATGATTGACTTGCAGAAGGTTGATTAAGAGAGTTACCTAAGTTAAAAATATTCGGATCCACTAAACCACTTACACTAGCAGCTAAGCTGTTACCTGTGTTTTGTATGAATTGGAATAAACCTTTGTAGTCGAATTTAAAATCACCAGATTCATGTTTTGCGTGCGCAATGAAATCTGTCACTAAGTTTGTCGTGTAACCGGCATTGTCAGATACTCCACCTAAGATATCTTGTTGTTTATAAGTAGATGAGCCTGCCCATGATTTAGTGAAATCAGAAAACATATATACACCTGTAGTACCTTTGTACGAATTATTATTCGTCGTCATACCGACACGACCAGTAAAGTCTAACCAGTTTAATGGTTTATATTTTGCTTCAAAATTTCCTAACAAATAATCATTACGAGTTTTTCCACGATTATTATCCGCTAAGAAATAAGGGTTATTGTAGTACGCGTTATAATATCCATCAGGTGATGCAAATGGATTATTTTCCCAATCTTTATAATCAGTCAATGGGACTTGACCAGGTGTATTTAATACTAATTGATAAATACTTGATGTAGCATTAGTTTGATCGTATCTGTTTTGAACATAGTTAGCTGTATAACTAACTGAAAACTTATCCGTTACATCACGTTGACCACCAATACGCATCGAAGCACGTTCATATTTATCGCCTGGAACAGTACCAGTCGCATTTAAATATTGACCTGAAGCTCTAAATTGACTAGCATCTCTAGTAGAAGCAATAGAGAAATTTGTTTGGCTTGTACGACCTACATCCCAAAAGTCATCTTTTCCGCCTATATATGAGTAAGGAACTTTTTGGATTGAACCATCAGCTAAAGGATTACCAATTTCTACTAATGATCCATCAAATCTTGGACCATATTGTTGATTTTCGTAAGGTATATAAAGTTTTAAATCGGCATCAGCACCCGAACCAAATTTCGTTTGCATTTTCGGCATGAATGAAATTGATTCTAATGAATAAGTTTGGTCAAAATTCACAGACACACCTGCTGCACCGTTTCCTTTTTTCGTTGTGATTAATATTGCACCATTGGAAGCCGCTGAACCATATAATGCTGCTGAACTTGCCCCTTGAAGTACGGTAATCTCAGCAACATCATCAGGGTTTAAGTTTCCTAAAATTGAACTTGGAGAGATTACGTTATCTACTACGATCAAAGCCTGGTTATCACCAGTCAAAGAACGCATACCTCTTAACATGACACGATAGTTAGGGTTTACACCCGAAGATACACCTTGAATAGTCATACCAGCAACTTTACCTGTCAAACCTGTAACAACGTTTGTTGGTTTAGCTTGAACGATATCTGCTGCTTTCAAAGTTGTCTGTGCAGAACCAATAGATTTTCTAGATGCCGTCAAACCAGCACCAGTCACAACAATTTCTTCTAAGGCGTTCACTTCTTCTGCTAACACGATAGACAATGTAGTTGCATTGCCCACTATCACACGCTGAGAGGTGTAACCAATGTACGAGACATTCAAGGTCTCACCAGGTGCAACATTAATGTTGAAATTTCCTGAACCGTCTGTTTGCGTTGAGTTACCAGATCCAACAACAGCAATGGAAACACCAGAAATAGGCCTTCCATCTGCCCCCGTAACCTTTCCGCTCACTTGACGACTTTGGGCATAAGCAACGCTGGTCAGGCATGCTGCTGCAAGCATAGTTGTGAGTAACTTTTGTTTCATAATGAATTGTTTAGTTAGTTATAATTTTCCTGAAAATGGAGTATAAATTGAAGTAAATAGACGCTCCACAATCCAAACATAAAAAAAAAATACAATAATTAACTGTTTTTAACATAAATAATTTTGATTAACACTTTTTTTTACAGAAACTAAATAGTGTTGAATATTAATAATTAACTAAACAATTACTTTTGTTTTTAATAAAATAGAAACTATAAAATTAAAAAACAATAAAAACAAAAAGTCTATACAACTTTTCACAAAATTATATTTGCCAAAAAAGGCTTCCAATATGGAAGCCTTTTACATAAATATTCAAAGACAATTATTGCGCTTGTGAATTAGTTAAAATCTCATTTGTAGGAATTGGGAAAGTATATCTATTATCAGATACTGGAACTGGTGTACCCAAACCTACAGCTGGAAGTGGTTGTAATCTGCGCTGCACATCCGGAGCTCTAAAACCTTCACCTAATAATTCAATACGTCTTTCCAACAAAATAGCATCTACTAAAGATTGCTTACTAGTAAATGCTGAGAAGGTATAATTGGCATCTGCACGGTTTCTAACCGCTTTCAAAAGAGCCTCTGCACGTACCTGAGAACCTGCTTCCGCTTCTGCTTCTGCCAAATTCAATAACACTTCAGCATAACGAATCACCGGAACCCAATCTAGATATGGAGCTCCACCCCATTTCGTCAATATCTCCCAAGTTGAATAAGTTTCGACGAAATTGGACTTTCTAGCGTCCGAGTCTGGCCACGCCGCACTACCTAGAATACCACTTGGATTTAAATAATATTCAATATTACCTACATTATAGTAGTAACCCAATTGATTTTGCGTACCAGGAGAATTCGTAGCAGCATACGGCCATGAGAATATATTTTCAAGCGTATTGTACGCTGTAAACACATCGGAAATGTTATCACTCAAAGTATGAGCTACACCCGAAGTAGCTTTGAATGGTGCACTAGCAGAAACAATTTTATTTCCCTCTGTGATTACTTTTGCAAAGTCACCCATTGCTAAGTATATACGCGTCTTCAAAGCAATAGCCGAGTTTCTATGCGCTCTAGTCGTACGTGTATCAGCATTAGCAATTGTCGTTGGTAAGGCAACTTCAGCATCATTAAGATCAGATAAAATTTGTGCATATATATCCTTCACTGGACTTAGTGCCAAATCATTATTATCTGCCGAGGTCTCTGCTTTCAAACGCAAAGGTATACCCGGAGATGCGCCATTATTCAGCGCGTAAGGCTTAGCAAAAAGCTGTACCAATGAATAATATGTTAATGCTCTGATGAATTTAGCTTCCCCTATAAAGGCTGCTTTCTCCGCATCCGTTACGACTCCTGGCTTCGCACCTTCAAAATCTTGAATAAA
>JAZQRD010000106.1:0-7395 GCA_045629405.1 Sphingobacterium sp.
AGATAAATTTGCTGGTTTTAGATCTACTTTGAATAGTATTGATACTGTCAATGTAAAACAGGCACAACTACAAACATTTACAAATCTAGCTAGTATTATTCAATCACAGGTAGCAGGTGTATATGTTCAAAAACCTAGCGCTGAACCTGGAGCATATCAGAATGTTAAAATTAGAGGAGCCAATTCGCCAATTTTTGATAATGCTGCATTGAATAATGTTAGACCAACAGTCTATGTAAATGCTGTTCCAATGAGTACAACACATAGCTTTGCCTACAATATTCAAAGTTATGATTTCAACAGAATTGGTCCCGAGACGGACTTTTATAATCGTTTATATGTCAGTGCAATACAGAGTATTGAAATCGTAAAGAATCCTGTTCAATTAGCTACTTTGGGGCCCTTGGCAGCAAATGGTGCTATCTTGATCACGACATATGGCGGTAAGTCTGGTAAGCGTGAGATATCGGTAAATTCGTATTACTTCTATAATAATTTTATGTGATGTTACTTTAGACAAGTAAAAATTAAAACTAAACCCTAATTTATGAACGCAAAATTCTACCTTAGTATATCTAAGGATTTTCTTTTTACTTTATTTTTTATTCTTTTTTTTAGTTTACCCGCCTTTACTCAGCATGTAGTTAAAGGTAAAGTTTCTGATAGTGATGGACCTCTAGCTGGAGTTTCTATCAGATCACAGAATAATAGTAAAGTCATTTCTTCAACAAATTCAGATGGCTCATTTAGTGTAACTGTTAATGATAATGATGTGTTGATTTTTAGTATAGTAGGATATCAACAAAAGCAAGTATCTGTTGATAAAAAGACTGTAATCAATGTTTTGATGGTTCCTTTAGAGAACGTATTAGATGAAACTATTGTTACGGGGTACACAACGATAAATAGAGCCAAGAATACTGGAGCTATAGCAAGTATATCGTCTAAAGATATTGAAAATCTTCCTGCAGCAAGTATTGATGTGTTGTTACAAGGCAAGCTTCCCGGCGTAAATGTACAAAATTTTACAGGTATGCCAGGGGTGAAGACATCATTGGTGATTCGTGGTAATTCGAATATCCCTAGATCAGGTAGTCAGTTTGATACAGAGAATTTGACTAGTAATCCCCTCTATGTAATTGATGGTGTTCCAATTTCTGATGATGAAATTAGAGCTTTCAATGTAACGGGGACAAATTTTTTGTCAAGTTTGAACCCTAATGATATAGAATCAGTGGATGTTCTGAAAGATGCATCTTCTGCAGCACAGTATGGCTCTAGAGCGAACAATGGTGTTATCATAATAAAAACGAAACGTGGTAAAGTAGGTAAGCCAAGAATAAGTATAAATACTTATCAAGGTTTTATTGTGAAGCCTGAGAAACTAAACACATTGGTCGGTAGAGCTGAACGTGATCAAAAACTTGGTTTACTTTACCGTTATGGTACGTATGCGCAGCAAGGTAATTTGCCCATCATGCTTACAGATAGTCTAAATCCTGCCTTCAATGGTAATACAGATTATCAAGATTTATTTTTCCGTAATGGACACCTTCAAAATTATGATTTATCAGTGGCAGGTGGAACAGAGCATATTAATTACCGTATCTCGGGAGGGTATTATGATGAGAAAGGGATTGTTAAAAATACAGGATTTAAACGTTATTCTTTTACGAGTAATGTAAACTTCAACTTTTCAAAATCATTAGAGTTGCTGACAAATTTCAAGGTGTCTACGATGGATCGTAAAGAAGGCAGGGGTACGACTGAGTTTTTGCGTGCAGGATCATATAGAAATGTATATGGCGTAAACCCTATAAACATGTACTCATCCTTGTACCAGCTTTCTGATGAAACTATAGATGGTATTTTGAATCCTTATGAACACCAACGAAACGATAACATCAATGTAGATTTGACTGGGGTTGGTGAATTGAGATATTCATTTTTGAATGACTTTAGGTTAAGCACGAGAAGTATTATTAATTATTCAACAGCTAAGAATGATTTTTTTTCCCCTTCTTATATGAACTCTGATAAGTTAGCAGCAGGTAAGTCTACTCATACGAAATATAGAAAATACTTGATGACTAATAATTTATTATGGACTAAATCCTTTAATGATGTTCATAATTTTACAGCTAATTTTGTTCAAGAGTATGAGACACGTACGAATACAGGTATGTATTTATTAGGCATAGGTATTCCTAATGATAATATTCAAGTAATTAAAGGTGTAGGTTCGGCAGGAATTGAGGGTTATACAGATTTATCTAGCTATGCTAAATTATCTTATTTGGGAGCTGTACATTATGACTATGATAGTCGTTATTTATTTGATGCTGTATGGAGAAAAGATGCCTCATCACGCTTTGGTAAAAATCATAAGTGGGGTAATTTTCCTTCAGTAGCTGCTGGTTGGATCATTTCAAATGAATCATTTACGGATGGGTTTGATTGGATGAACGAGTTGAAACTGAGAGCAAGCTGGGGACGTACAGGTGATGAGTCAAGTATTACAGATTTTGACCGTTATAACGCTTATATTCCAGGGGATGGTTCTTATGCAGGATCAGGAACCGTTAATTCATACGGTGGGCAGACTGCAATTATTCCTAATTATGCAGGTATTACAAATGATGATATTACTTGGCAACAAACTGAAACATGGAACCTAGGTGTTGATGGTAGCTTTTTCAGAAATAGATTATTTTTCAATATCGATGTGTATTCTCGTGAAACATCAGGTCAAATGTTAAGTATCACAATCCCTGAGTACACGGGTTATACTAGTACATTTACGAATGCTGCCTCTGTTAGAAATTCAGGCTTAGAGTTAAATATCGGTGGTCGTATTTTTGATCAAGAAAAAGCATTTCAGTGGACTCCTTCTATTAATATGGCATTCAATAAAAATATGGTTACTGAATTACCTAATGGGAATCGTGACATTTATTATGGTGATAGAGCTGTATATGTAGTGGGTAAACCGCTTAATATGTATTATGGTTTTTTAGTAGATGGTGCGATTAGCTCTTCAGAGGATATTATCGTCAACCCTTATACAGGTGCTGTTGGTAGTACAAAATGGGGTACTTTGAAACCAGGCTATGCAAATTGGGTCGATGTAAATGGAGATTATACTATTTCGGATGGAATAGGCGCTGATGACCGTACTTTCTTTGGTGACTCAAATCCTAAAGTAGTAGGTGGTTTTAACAATTTATTTACTTATAAAGATTTCTCTCTACAAGTATTAACGACTTTCACATTTGGTCGCGATATTATGAATCAATCTTTTGCTCAGCGTATGTCAAATAGTTTCTTCTATGGTAGTCCCTTTGATATGGCAAGAAGATCAATGGGTGATTTAGAGCAATATAATTATTGGAAGCAAGATGGTGATCAAGCAGATTATCCAGCATTCAATCCATACTTAGGTTTATATACTTGGAGAACGGGGCAATCTATGTTTATGGAACCAGGATGGTATGTGCGTATCAAAAATGTAAACTTGACTTATCGTTTTAATCCTGATAAACATAGCTGGATGCAAAGGGCAAAATTAAACTCATTAAGATTATATGCTACAATAGATAATGTTATGATGTTTCAGTCATTCTCGGGTATCGATGCGGAGCGTGTAGATGGTCAAGGTTATGATATGGCGGATGGTTATCCGTTGCCAAGAAAAATAACATTAGGTCTTCAATTCGATTTTTAAAAATAAGATAACATGAAAATAATAAATATATCGAAGTTAATTCTCTTTATAGCTTTATTATCAGGAACGACTTTATTTGTGTCTTGTGAAAAGCAATTAGATAACGTATTAAAAAATGACACTTATAGTGATGCATTCTGGAAAAATCAATCTGATGTAGAGTCTGCAATAAATGGTACATACGGTTTATTTCGTAGATCATTGAATAATAATCAAGCATTCTTTGTATGGGGAGATACACCAATAGGTAATTTTGTGACGAACGATGGTACGCTGCACTCAGATATTTTTACAAAAGGATGGTTAGTACCTTATTATAGAGAAGCGGGAACTATTAATTGGACAAATTGGTATCGTATAATTGATTTATCGAATCTAATTCTTGAGAAGACACCTAATATTCCTGATGCTAATTTTGCTGAAGGCCAAAAAGATAATTTAATTGGTCAAGCATATTTTATGCGTGGTTTAGCATATTTTTACCTTACTCGTGTATGGGGTGACGTCCCTTTGCAACTTAAAGCTACAGAAAGTGGTGATGATGTGGAGTTGAAAGGAGCTACATCTAGTACAGAAATTTTAGAAATCATAATTGCGGATGCACAAAAAGCATCAGCATTAATGACATGGGAGTCTGTAAATAAATCTGCTCGTAGAAAAGCAAATAAAGGAGCAGCATTAGCCTTACTTGCACATGTATCTGCATTTCAAAATGATTATGCAAAAACCTTAATATATACGGATTCAATTATCAATCAGGCCAGTACTTTTTCTTTATTAAACAAAGGAGAGGTTTCTGATGTATTTTCTAACAATGATGCTAGAGAGAATATTTTTGTAATTACACAAAAGGACTCCGAGAATGAGTCGGCTGCTCATACAGATAATATTTTCACCACATCCGTAAGTTTTAGCACCAGCAGTTCTATTAGCTTTCCTGGATTTCCGTTTACAGTACCGAACTATTACATTGATAAGTCACGTCTTGATAAATTATATAGTCAAACTGATGCTAGAAGAGATGATTTTTTCTTAAAATTTGATGACGGGCCAGTTGCTATTGATAATCAAGCTATTACTGATAGATTTCAATTAACGAAGTACACGAATTTCTTGTTCAAGAATGCTGCGAGTTTGGGCGATTTGCGTGCTGAAAGTAATATTGTCATTTTTAGACTAGCTGATATGATTTTGTTAAAATCAGAAGCTCTTTACCAACTGGATCGAATAAATGAATCTCGTGAAGCGTTGAATATTATTCGTGAAAGAGCAGGGCTAGATCCAATAGCTACAAATTTGAATAATAGAGCCTATTATACTGAAATTCTGAAAGAAAGACAGCGCGAATTAATTGGTGAGGGGCATAATTATTTTGATATTGTTCGTAATATTTGGAAGAAATCAAATATTCAAGAGTTTCAATTCAATCCATCTGACTTAATCTCTTGGAATCTCTCTTTGGGTGATGGTGGAGTAGATAGATTCGCTCAAAAGGGATACTATTTCCCAATCGAAAATGTAAATCTAAATTCAAATAGACTACTTTCTCAAACTCCATATTGGATGGGTAAATACTAACATTAATTTAAAAAGAAATGAAAAATATTATAAAATTTTGTTTTGCTACTTGTCTGTCTTTAGTGATTTTCTCGGCATGTACTAAGGATACGATTATTGATGGAGGTGTGAGCAATCCAAAGGTGAATATGACTACTTATGAATATTTAAAGTCGCACCCTCGTGGTTTGTTCGATACGTTAATTATGATTATTGATAAGGGACAGATGGTTGATTTAGTTAATACTCAAAAAACTTTTTTTGCACCTACAGATTACAGTATCAATGCTTATATCACACTTCGTCAAAGCTTAATTCGTAAAGTTGATGAGCGTAAAAATTATACATTAGATTCTTTATTCAAGGAATTTACACCTCAAATGTTGAGAGACTCTATGTCAGTTTATTTATTTCGTGAAGAAATTAAGAGAGAAAATTTAGATGCAACAGGTAAGACATTTAGTAGTGCATTAGCTGGATATAGTTTTTTAATTACATTAGAAGAACATGCTAATGATGATTATAACGCTGGTGGTTTAATTCCTGAGCGACCTAAATTTATGTATTACAATAGGGTTATTGGTGAACGTGATGTGTTGTCAGCAGGACAATTAAAAGACCCTACAGGAACAGCAAATCTTTTGGATGTAAAGGCTCAATGTCAGACTACGGGTATTCTTACGAATACTGGAGTGTTGCATGTGATTAATAATAGTCATACATGGGTTAGATCATTGAAATTAAATATTAATTAATACATCGGATGAAAAATATATTAATAAAAACATTTAGTATTTTGTTTGTTGGCGCCTTGACTTTAGCAGGCTGTAGCAAGGTTGATGTTGGCTATTTGAGTGATAATATCCGTTATGGATCAAATCCAATTACAGTAGAAAAGGGAGTTTTTAAGATTGTTACGGGTGTTATTCCTGACAATTCAACGCCACCTTTTAAGATTAGTATTTTGGATGTTCGTAATAAAGAAACGGGGTTGCGTGAGGAAGCTTTTTTCCAAGAATCAGAAATTACTGTTTGGAAAGAAAGATACGACCCTAGGACTGATACTACTTTAGCCCTTATAGATGCCAAGCGTGAAAAACAAAAATCTTTGCCTTTTCAAATCATCGAAAAAAGCGGTCAATTGATGTTTACACAAGCATCTGAAAATATTCCGACTGGTGATTATTTATTAGATATTGTAGTAGAGAATTCTAGAGGAAAGAAAGAATACAAAGGTATTACAACATTACAAATAAAAGATCCTTTACATTTCGAACATGTAAATGCTCCATATTATACATTAGTAAAGCCAGAAGATGGCTCTAATGTAAGATATGCCCACGATGTAGATTGGTTTGATATTAATAATCAGGAAAGTGGAACTGCTCGATTTAAAATAACAAGGGATGCAAGTGGCCCTAATCAGGTAATATTGAAAGTGTATGATAAACACGGAAATGTATTCCCCGGTAAAGCTTTACAACGCAGGCCTGATGGCAATGGTTTCTTAAATACGATGTCGACATTTGCATATAAAACCACGGTTACAGACGATGCTGTAATTCACGATTATGCGCAAGCACGCTTCCCAGATGTATATTGGGATTCTCAAGTAAATAATATTTTGTGTTATTATAGAATTTATGATGAATATATTGAATCAGCAGATTATGTAGATGTATGGAACCCACCGTATGAGGTTTCTTATAAAACTGATCCACGACCGTATATATTGCAATTACGTTTTGGTTTGAAATTTAATCTTCCGGGCACTTATTTAGTAGAAATGCACCTAAGAGCAACGAAGAAGCCAGGATCTTAACTTAGGGCATTATCATAAATAAACGGTATAAAAAAGTTTTTTAATAAAGGAACCCCATCATTAATAAATGGTGGGGTTCCTCCGTTTTTGTCCCTGAAATTTAGTATTTTAAAGAATACAAAAAAACGATTATACTGTGACTAAAATTCTAATGGGCTATTGGGCTTAATAATTTACCCTCTCAAAAATATACCTATAAGGTAACACCTTTGCCTTATGCTGCTACGACGGTATCGGAGAATATAATCTTCGATTGGGCCTTAAATACGGGATACCTACGTGTCAATAATAC
>JAZQRD010000107.1:0-4660 GCA_045629405.1 Sphingobacterium sp.
TATTGCATCGAGCTAAATATAGCGTAACAACACAACATAATCGATAGTGCGCCTAAAGCAGGCTCGTAAGGCGATACGACCCTAGGCCTGAATTCCCACCAATTCAGAAAGTAGGAAACAAGAAAATATATAATAAATATAGTCCATGAACTTAGATGAACTAATGTAATCTTCGAACTAAGGTTAAATAATCTATTAAACATGTGCTAACGCATTATGTATTTTTGATAATCAGCGTTCCGAATACAGAGGTACCCGTAATATATAATTTGCGTTGCTCATCGAATGGATGATTAATAATAACACGTCTATCGTCATTATCCCCAAGGACTGAATTCACATCGTGTGAAACAAACCAATGTGGTGGCACAATAATCTTTGTGCTACCAAATAACTGGAATGTATCTATCACGACAGGTTGCCTAATATCGGCTTGCAACAAATTAATCTCTGTAGAACCAAAGATCGTAGTGATATTACCTCCTAAAAAATTCTTGGTCAGCATGATTTTATTTACTGAACCGAATATAGCTTCTACTTTTAGTATATTCTCTGAACCATAATAGTTGTCATAGCTTTGGCGCTCTTCAGCTTTCGGATCAGTGCTCGCAGTGGTTGGTTCCGAAGACACATCTTGATGATTATCTGATCCTATATCTGTAGCATCTTCAGTTGGCATCTGTGGAATATCAGTCACGCGACGATCCCAATCAAACTCATCCGTAGGATGTGTGGGCGGAGGAGGTGGCGGCAAAGGCATTTCTTTTATCTTGCGATTGCGGTTTATGATATAGATACCTACCAATATAGCAGCGATAGGGAATAAGACTTTCATTACACTAAAGCCGAACAAATCACGTAACAAGAATATCGTTCCAATACTGATCAATGCTATAGATGACTTTTTCTCAAATTTTGAATTGACACCTATGACTAGACCGATGATAATGAAAATCATTTCCCATCCAAATAACCAGTGTGGTAGATATCCGCCGAAGTTTAGATTTTTCACCAATAAGAAAAGTCCAAATAAAATGACAATAACGCCAACAGTAGTTGAAGACTTGTTATTTTTTGGTGGAATTGGTGGCAACTGCTGATTTTTATGATTATAGTTCATTTGTTTTAGTTTTGATATCCAAAAATAGTAATACGATGTGGTATGTCCATCTTTGATTAGGCCTATAACGTGGCTTATTCGGTGAAATAAAGTATATCGTCGGTGAAATTACTACTTACTTGTAAAAGGTTAAATATTTTTTTAACAAACAATAAAAATCATTCAAAAATTTGGTGATTTGATTATAATTATTATATATTTATGACATTAAATATAGGATTTAAACTTAACTACTTACTAGACTAATGGGAGATTTTGAAAACAAAGAGCGCGAAGAGGTTTTTTCAAAAAAGGTGAGAGCTGGAAAACGTACTTATTTTTTTGATGTTAAGGCTACACGATCAAATGATTACTATGTAACCGTAACAGAAAGTAAAAAACGTTTTGAGGACGGGCAATTCATCAAGCATAAAATATTTCTATATAAAGAAGATTTTGAAAAATTTGCAGAGGGATTGAATGAAGTAGTCGCTTACATTAAATCTAATCAAGAAGTTATAGAAAAAAGATACGAACCTAATCAAGAAGATACATCATTAGAAACAGCAGATGAGCTTTTAAGTAAGTCTTCATTCTCTTTCTAATCTTCTCGATTTAGAAGATAATTTTAAGCCACTTTTAAGAAAGTGGCTTTTCTGTTGTAATAAATAGCGTAACATTAAAGTTACCTAAATAAGAGATTGAAATAGGAGATTATATTAAGTTTAATAGTATGAATAAATTGTTTAGTAGTCTTGCTGTAGTTGCGTTATTGATTGCAGCTCAACCAGCAAGTGCACAGACTAAAAGATTAAATTTTGATGAATCCTGGGGTAGAGGATACACGGTAACTAAGGCGATAAACCAGTACATGGGTTGGGCAGACAAAGATCATATCATTGAGCGTAGCGCAAGTGATCAGAAGCTGTACAAAGTGCATGTGAAAACTGGAAAACGTGAATTACATGTGCCTACACCAAGTTCTGATGTTCGTCTTACAGTAAAGAATAATGACATATTTATTAAGTATGGACAAGGTGAAGAGCGTCAAGTGACAAACTCGCCAGATGTAGCAGAGCAAAATCCAACCTTATCACCAGATGGTAAATATATCGCATTCACGCGTAAAAGTAATTTATATGCTATCTCGGTAGATGGATCGAACGAGATACAATATACCAATGATGGTACTGACGTCATATACAACGGTTGGTCATCTTGGGTGTACTATGAAGAAATATTAGGACGTGCGACCAATTATAAGGCATTTTGGTGGTCTCCAGATAGTAAGCAAATTGCTTTTATGCGATTTGATGATACGAAAGTTCCGATGTTCCCTATTTACGTGAGTAAAGGTCAGAATGGTTACTTAGAGGAGACAAGATACCCGAAGGCTGGTCAGAGCAACCCTGAGGTAAAAGTAGGTTTCGTAAAAGTAGAAGGATCTCCAGTAGTATGGGCAGACTTTGATCCAAAAGAGGATCAATATTTCGGTGAACCGTACTGGAGCTACAACAGTGAATCTATAATGGTACAATGGATGAATCGTGATCAGACTAATCTGAAATTTTATGCTGTAAATCCTAATACTGGATCAAAGAATGCTATCTATAACGAAGAGCAGCCTACTTGGATCAACCTAGATCATGATGAGCGAATCACTTATCTTGGAGATAATAAGCACTATATTCTGAAATCAGATCGTACAGGCTGGGCACATTATTACTTATATACATTAGATGGTAAGTTGGTGAATCCATTAACACAAGGCGAGTGGCAAGTAACCAAATTGCAATTAATCGACGAGAAGAATAAAGTTGTCTATTTCACAGCTCGCAAAGAGAATTCAGCTACAATGGATTTATATCGCGTAGATTATTCAGGTAAGAATCTAAAGCGATTGACTTTTGGTAACTATACACATCAAGTACAAGTCTCTCCAGACGGCAAATATTTCATTACGAATTACTCGAATGTATCTACGCCGAATAGAGTTGCATTAGTGGACAACAATGGTAAGATTGTAAAAGAATTAGCGAATTCAAAATCGGAAGATTTCGATAATTACAAAATAGGGAAAACTGAATATTTCACAATCAAGTCGGATGATGGTAAATTTGATCTTCCAATAATCATTACGTATCCAACAGATTTTGATGAAAATAAAGAATACCCGGTTATCATGAGTATATATGGTGGTCCTGATGCAGGTACGGTGCGTAATACATGGAAAGGTACATCTAACCAGCATTGGGCTAACGAAGGGGTAATTCAGATCGCTTGTGATCACCGTGCGTCTGGTCACTATGGTAAACAAGGTGTAGCATGGATGCATAGAAGTCTTGGTGTATGGGAATTAGTTGATTATATAACAGTAGCAAAATGGTTAAAAGCTAAATCTTGGGTTGCTAAAAATAAATTGTTGATCACTGGACATAGCTATGGTGGCTATATGACATTGTTAGCTTTGACAAAGGGATCAGATTATTTTGATTATGGTATCTCTGGAGCACCAGTTACAAGTTGGGAATTATATGATACGCACTATACAGAGCGTTGGATGGATACACCGCAGGATAATCTAGAAGGATACAAAGAAGGTTCTATCTTGACACATGTAGACAAGTACAAAGGTGGTCTACGAATCATGCATGGTGACTTAGATGATAATGTACATATGCAAAATACGATGCAGGTGGTAGATGCATTGACGGATCGTAATGTACCATTCGAGTTGATGATTTATCCAGGTAGTCGTCACGGATGGAACCGTTCAAAGAATGCATATGACTTTAAAGAACGTGTTCGTTTCTATTACCAATATTTGTTAGAGAAACCTGTTCCAAAGGATTTCAATTAATAAAATTTAAGCGTGAAAAAAGGGTTTCTACAAATGTAGGAACCCTTTTTGCTGTTTATAGATAAAAAATACAATCTTGTGTTTTTTTAATCTAAAAATATGATGATTTTACATTGGTGTAATGCCAAAAATATATCATCTTTGCAGTATTATTATTCGATATGTTAGAATTTTTAAAAGAGACCACATTTAAAGCCAACGATGTATTTTTTAGAGCCTTAAATATACTTAAGCATCATTACATATCGGTTGCTGGATTATGTTTTTTATTGTTTATTACAAGCAATCTATCTACATTTTTAGCCTCTTATCTGAGTGATATCACAGGGGATGTTATTAAGGTTGTCTTATTACTGTTCTTTGTAGTCCTATTTTTTGGTTTACAATTGGTTTTAATAAAGCGTGCGATTTTATTGGCAAAGAAAGCTGAAAAAGTATCCATGATGTACTATGTGCCATCAGTAAAGCAATTTGTTAATTTTCTATTGGGGTTAATGTTTTATTCCCTTATAACAGGAGTAGCGTATTTGATTTGTTCGCTGATCTGTATGCCATTATTATATATGGGGGTCGAGATGGATCGTATTTTAATGGAGATCAATCCACTCTTGACTGGTCTAGTGATGATGTTTATTTTGATCCGTATTTCCTTCTTTCCATTTTTTATTGTTGATCACAATTACACACTTTGGCGTTCATGT
>JAZQRD010000108.1:0-6029 GCA_045629405.1 Sphingobacterium sp.
ACATCATCCTTATTCATCTTTTTCATCACGATTTCCATATTTTCATCTTCTAGGATAATATCTTTAGGTTGCTGTAATAGTTCCTCAAAGATGACATCACGTCCCTCTATTTCTCCTAAAAGAATTGAAAATAATTGCTCACTATACATAATTCCTTTGAAAATGCCATCTTTATCCACCACTGGAAATATATTTCGTTTACTATGAATAATATCAGTCTGTCTATCAACTGGAGTTTGTAACGGATCTAGAATAACAAAGTTTTTTTCTAAAACATAACGCAGTTTCATCATACTTAGTACTGTACGATCCTTATCTTCATAGGATATTAAATCACCTGAATCAGCCAAGACTTTTGTATATATAGAATGTTTCAAAGCTGCTCTATTTATCAGGTAGGAAATAGAGGCTACCAACATTAGTGGAATCATCAATCCATACCCACCCGTGATTTCGACAATAAGAAATATACCCGTCAATGGTGCATGCATGATACCACTTAATGCTCCTGCCATACCCGCAACAACAAAATTAGGTACATTCAATTCTACAAGACCCGTGAGGTTGACGCCATATGCAAACGCAAAGCCTAGCAATCCCCCCATTACCAAACTTGGCCCGAATACTCCTCCATTGCCCCCACTATTTACAGTAAACAATGCAGCAAATGATTTAGCAAATAGTGTCAATACAGTATAGCATAAAACTACCCAGCCTATACTTCTATAATCAGAGAACAAACTATTCTTTACAATAGCATCAAAATGACCATCCAGAATTTGTTGAATCGTCAGATAACCTTCACCATATAATGCTGGAAAAATAAATATCAACACACCCAGACTTAACCCAGAAAACCAAACTTTATGATAGGGATTGTCTATCTTAACGTACCATGATTTGACCATTTGACTAACTCTAGCAAAATATATGGTATAAACACCCACTAAAACAGCTAATAATATGTAAAATATTAAAGCCGAGTTTTCATACCCAATAATACTTGTATAAAATAAAGGTTCATCATATACAAGTCGCGAGATAATAGCTCCCATCGCTGAAGAAATCAATAAGGGAATGAAGATAGGTATCGAGAACTCGGTCAACAGTATCTCAATAGCGAAAATCATACCTGCTAAAGGCGAATTGAAAGCACCAGCAATCCCTGCAGCAGCACCACACGCTAAAAGCATCGTAACCTCTTTATAATTCAACCCAAAAAATCTTCCGATTGTAGAACCTATTGCAGAGCCACTGTGTGCGATCGGAGCTTCGAGACCAGACGAGCCGCCAAAACCTACTGTCAATGCAGATGTTATAATTTGAGAATATATATTGTGCGATTCTACACGACTAGATTTTCTCGATATTGAATACAGAATAGGCGTGATACCATGTTCAATTTTTTTTCCTTTTAAGAATTTGCGAACAAATAGAACTGAAAGTAAAATACCTACAAGCGGAAATACTAGATAAAATGAATATTTATAATGCCAATCAATATCATCTTGTAAAAACGACGCTATTGAATGACTCATACCCTTTAGTAATGCAGCTGCTATTCCACCAACAATACCAACTATAAAAGCGAGAATAACGATAAAATTACGATTAGATAATCGGTCCATACGCCACCGATTAATTTGCGCTAATTTTAGTTTTAAATTTTGTGTAGTCATGTTAGTAATCAAAGCCTATTACTTCTCTTTTCTTTTTGCTCTTAAATCGATCAGGAATAATAGCTAATGTTTCTTGTATAAGTGTATTAACAGCTTGCTTTTTAACAAAGTTTTGTGTTGTTACAACTGAAATTTCACGTACAGGCTCAGGACTTCTAAAATAGCGAACATGTGCCATTTGATCTTCATCGTAATTCATGATACTTAATTCAGGTAATATCGTAATACCAGAATTAATGTCTACCATACGTTTAAGTGTTTCCACACTACCCGTATTATACTCAAATGAGCTACTAATGCCATGATTGTGCTTATAATTACAAATATTAAGCACTTGCCCTCGCATACAATGCCCCTCATTCAACAACCAAAGTCTGTCCGTACTTATATCATCCGGGTTTAATAATTTCTTTTGATATAGTGTACTATTGGGAGAAACATACGCCACAAATGTCTCATAAAATAGCGGTACTTCGATCATTGATTGATCTAATAATGGAGTGGCGAGTATTCCACAATCTAAATTACCACTTTTTAATTCTTGTGTTATGCGTTCAGTTGTGTATTCCCAAATCTGTAATTTGATTTTTGGATATTTAAGTAAGAATTGTGTGATGACGTCTGGGAGTAAATAAGGTGCCACAGTAGGAATTACTCCAACACGTAATTCTCCTTCTATTTCCCCCTTGTCTTCTTGCAAAATTTCTTGAATTTTTTTGCTTTCTAATAAAACTATCCGTGCCTGTCGAATAATCTTAGTACCGATCTCCGTAGGTACAACAGGTTGTCTACTACGATCGAATATCTTAACCCCTAGAGCATCTTCCAATTTCTGTATCTGCATACTTAGTGTAGGCTGTGTGACATGGCAACTCTCTGCCGCCGCGACAAAGCTTCTATAGGTATCTACTGCAACAATATACTCTAATTGTACTAAGGTCATAATATAAATTTTATTGATACAAAGATAAGAACACCTATCAATAATACATATAACATATACCTTTAATATCAACATATGATGATTAAATTGTACTTGCAAAGCTGCCTGATATTAATTCAAGAAGTGTATAATCACATAAATTAAATCATACCTATAAATTTTGTATTTTTGAAAAAATGCAAACCATGAAATTAAATTTCAAATCTTCTATTTTAGTTGCTTTACTATTAGGCGCAGGTATATTCAATTACTCGGCCGCTCCTGATGAAGGCATGTTTCCATTAAGTGAATTAAGCAAAGCTGGACTTAAAAAAGCCGGTTTAAAAATTAGCGAAAAAGACATCTACAATCCGGGACAAATTGGATTGGTAGATGCATTAGTACAAGTATCTGGCTGTTCTGGTTCATTTGTCTCGCCAAATGGTCTTATCATCACGAATCACCATTGCGCATTTAGCGCAGTACAATTAGCGTCTACCCCATTAAACAATTACTTGCAAAATGGTTTTGTAGCTAATGCCTATGAACAGGAGATCGAAGCTAAAGGCTTGACAATTCGTATTACAGAATCTTATGAGGACGTGTCTGATAAGATATTAGGTGCTGTTGCTAATATTAAAGACCCAATCGAACGTATAAATATCATAAACCAAAAGAGAGCTCAATTAGCGAAGGAAGCGGAGGTTAAAAATCCTTCAATCAAAGCTGAGGTCTCTGAAATGTTTATTGGCAAAACATATGTTTTGTTTCATTATAAAACCATTGAAGATGTAAGGTTGGTTTATATCCCTAGACAAGACATTGGAGAGTTTGGTGGTGAAACTGATAATTGGGTTTGGCCTAGACATACAGGAGATTTCTCATTTCTACGTGCCTATGTTGCACCAGATGGCAAATCAGCAAAATACAGTAAAGATAATGTACCATATCAGCCAAAGAAACATCTAAAAGTAAATCCCAAAGGTGTTGAAGAAAATGATTTTGTTTTCATTCTAGGTTACCCTGGTCGTACATTTCGTCATAGACCTGCTCAATACATTGAATATCAACAAAAATTCTTACTTCCGTATACTTCGGAATTGTATGACTTCCAAAATCAACAGATGTTAAATGCTGGAAAAGCAGATAAGGCTGTTGAATTAGCATTAGCTACACGTATTAAACGTAATGCTAATGTATTGAAAAACTATAGAGGTAAACTTAAAGGCCTTCGCAATATTGATCTTATATCAACTAAAACACAAGAGGATATTGCTTTAGCACAATTCATTAAATCAAAACCTGAATTGAACGCTAAATATGCTTCACTCCTATCAGATATAGATGCCCACTATAAACTGGTATTTTCAGATGCTCCACGTGAATTGTGGCTAAATAATCTATACTCAGGAATTCGTTCGTTGCAAATTGCCTCATTAGTAAATAGTTTCAAAGCTAATGTTGCGAATCAATCTAATAGTGAAAAGCAGCAGAAGTTTTTTGAATTAAATTTACCTCGAGTACGCCAACAATTAGAAGGTATATATGAGAGCTACCACTCAGAAGTGGATCAACAAATTGCTGCACATCACTTCGCACAAGGTATTAGTTTGGATAACCAGAATACAATTCAAACGCTTAAAAATCGTAAGATAACTTCTGCTGAACAAGCCCAATCAATGGCAAAATCATTAATCAGCCAATCAAAGATCAACTACAAACAAGCTTTATTTTCAGAAGTATTTAAGGACGCTAAAAGTTTATTGGCCTACCAAGATGATTTAACTACACTTCAAATTGAATTTGAGAAAGAATTAGCGCCATTTAGAGAAGAACAAAAAAGACGTGAAGGTGTTCTAAACAGATTAATGGGAGATTATGTAGCGGTAAAAGAAGTTTTTCAATCCAAAAACTTTATTCCTGATGCAAATTCTACTTTGCGCCTAACATTCGGTAATATTAAAGGATATAGCCCAGCTGACGCAACATATATGTCTCCTTTCACAACAGTTAAAGGATTATTAGAGAAAGGTAATTCGGGTGATCCAGAGTTCGCTTATCCAGAAGCAATTAAAAATGCTTGGTTGAGCAAAAATTTTGGAGCCTATACTCGCAAAGGAACAAATGATGTCCCTGTCAATATTTTGTATAACATGGATACCACAGGCGGTAATTCGGGTTCACCAATTATGAATGCTTATGGAGAATTAATCGGTGTTAACTTCGACAGATCGTATGATGCAACAATTAATGATTTTGCTTGGAATGAAAGCTACAGCCGTTCTATCGGTGTTGATATTCGTTATGTATTGTGGATTGCAGATAAAATCGATAATGCACAGTTCATTCTTAAAGAAATGGGAATTTAAAACATGATCTAGGAGCTTATGCTCCTAGATATATAAATACTATATGAAATACATTCTTATCTTATTAGCAACGTTGAGCATTACAGCTGTAACTGCTCAGATTAAAGTTACCGCTACTGAAGCTTACCAGGTCCTAAATAAAAAACCGAAAAAGGTACAGTTATTAGATGTGCGTACGGATAAAGAATATGCTGCTAAGCATATCAAAAATTCTATTCATGCAGACTGGAATAATGCAGAGATTTTTGAAGAGAAGGTTAAAACCTTGAATAAAAAGAAACCTGTATATCTATACTGCTTATCTGGTGGACGCTCTGCAAAAGCAGCAAAAATGCTTACAGAAAATGGATTTGAAGTAAGAGAAATCGAAGGTGGAATTCTTAAATGGGAAAATAGCAATCTACCTATTGAATCTAAGGATACAATGCTATCAGGCCTTACCAAGAGAAAGTTTGAAGAAATAGTTAAGCAACATGAAGTTGTATTGGTAGACTTCTATGCTACTTGGTGCGGACCTTGCAAAGAAATGGAGCCTAATATAGCTCACATACAAAATAAATATAAAGGTAAGGTTGAAGTATTAAAAATTGATGTTGATAAAAACAGCAACTTAACTAAAGCGTTGAAAATTGGAAGCATTCCAAAATTGTATATCTACAAAAAAGGAAAATTAACTTGGCAGAAAGATGGCTATACCGATCTGGAGACAATTGAAAAAAATATATAAATTGAATCTTATATGCAACAACTAGCTTTAATAGCAGGCGCGATATTTGGAATATTAGCTATTATCTTAGGTGCATTCGGCGCGCACGCTTTCAAAAAATTAATAACAACGGAGAAACTTCTATCATTTGAGGTAGGTGTACGCTATCAAATGTATGCAGCTATCACATTGTTGGTCATGGGATTCAATCTAGACTTTACAAGCGCAAATCATTCAACCGCCGTGTATATGATGATTTTTGGAACCATGCTATTCTCATTTAGCATATACTTCCTATCATTTGCAGAATATTGGAATAAAAATTTAAAATTTCTAGGACCAATCACTCCATT
>JAZQRD010000109.1:0-19703 GCA_045629405.1 Sphingobacterium sp.
GTGAATATATTAATATCTGATGCTGGCCAATTCAGCCCTGCGAGTGTGGGACTGAATTATTGGACAAGAGGCTATGATAGAATCCGTCGATTAAATGAATTTATCGATGGATTGTATAAAAAGTCTTTGGTAAAAGAGGAAGATAAAGCGAAATACGAGGCTGAAGCAAGATTCATCCGTGCGTATACATACCATTGGTTAGCAAAAATTCATGGTTCTGTCGTGATATTGAAAAACCTTGAAGAATACGCAAATAAGGATAATCCTCGTGCTAGTGAAACTGAAGTTTACGATTTTATGATCGAAGACCTTCAGTTTGCGGCTGAGAATTTGCCAAAAACACAAATTAGAGGTCGTGCTACTAAAGGTGCTGCAAATGCATTACTTTCTCGTGTAGCATTGTACGCTGGGTCTATCGCTAAATATGACAGAAATCAGTTTAACCAAGATCCTAAAACTGGTATTAGCGAATCTCTAGCTAGTAAATATTTTACAACTTCTGCTCAAGCTGCAGAAGCGGTAGTAGCATTAGCTAATGAAGGTCTATACGAATTGGATGCAAATTTCGCTTCTATCTTCACGAACAAACAGACCAAAGAGTCTATTTTACCTGTAGATTTTTCAGCTCCGGCAGTTACGCACCAGTATGACTACTATTATGCTCCTCCAAAAGACGCTTTAGGTAATACGCAAGTATTTGGTGTACCGACAGCAGATCTAGTAGATGAATTCCAAATGGCAGATGGTACTAAATTTTCTTGGGACAATCCTGTACATGCAGCAGATCCATATGCTAATCGTGAGCCTCGCTTTTATGCGACAGTTATATATAACGGTATGACATGGAAATCACGCACCATGAATACAACAGTACATGATCCTATTGAAGGTTTCGTTGAGTTTGGTTCATCAGGAGATCCTAAGCGTACGGTAACAGGTTATTATGCAAAGAAATTTTTAGATTCTAATAACACAAATTTTGTAGTCAATAGAAGTACACAGACTTGGCATGAGCTACGATATGGAGAGGTAATTCTGAATCTAGCAGAAGCTAAGGCAGAATTGGGTGATTTCTCTGGGTCTGCATCAGTCTTGAATCAGTTAAGAACTAAGAGAGGTAATCTTCAGGCTATAAGTTATAATACAAATGCAACTGCATTGCAGGCTATTGAGCATGAACGTATAGTTGAATTAGCATTTGAAGGCCACCGTTTTTGGGATTTGCGTAGATGGAGAAAGGCACATACGGTATTAAATAATACACGTATGACTGGTCATAAGATATCTTCAGATGCTTCAGGTACTAAGTACGATGTTGTAGCTGTAGATGCCAAAGACAGAAGTTTTACAGGTAGATTGTATTATTTGCCAATTCCTGAGCGTGAGGTTCAAGTGAACTTAGCATTAGATCAAATTCAAGGCTGGTAATTGAAATTATAATAAATTATGAAAAAGTTTTATAGATATATTTTAAGTGCTTTGCTTTTTAGCGTTGCATTTACCGCATGTCAAAAACCGGAATATGTACAGCCAAATAATCAAGCTGATATTACAGATTTCTATGCGACATTAGATGGAGAAGGTAGAGATCGAATTTTTGAAAGCACGATTAGTAATGATACTGTTTATGTCAATATAGACTATTATTATCCTATCAATTCGGATAATGAGGTGGATTTAACAAAATTATTATTGAGAGCCTCACTTCCAATTGATTCACGTATAGAGCCATCTTTAGAGGGATTTGTTGATTTGACTAATCCGTTGAAAGTTAAGATAATCGCTGGAAACGGCGATACTAAAGAGTATGTAATCGTAGCTAACAAGAAAGGTAACACAGACCTTATCTCTGCAAAACTTACATATGAAGATGCGGTTGGTGTAACACAAGAGCTAGATGCGATTATCATTGGCAAGGATGTGAATTTCTCAATTATCCCTGGTACAGTTATGAATAATGCTCGTGTTACGTACGAGTTAAATAGACATGCTTCGGGTTCTATTGCTAATGGAGGAAGTATAGATTTAGCTTCTCCAAAAACTTTCGTTGTTTCTTCTGCAGGTAATGCAAAAACGGAGTTTAAAATGCAAGCTGTTGAAGCTAAAAAATTAGCTAAAGGTATTAGACCAGGAAGTGCAAAAATCTTATTTGCTAAAAAGTTAAAAGGGGATATAGGTATCGCTGTAGATAACGTTACTGGTGGTATCGCTGCTACGAGTCAATACGTAGTAATCAATACACGAAATGAAAATAGTGTTGTCCTAAATGCTTTGACAGGTGCTCGAGTTGGCGAAATAGAACTTGGGGATATTAGAGGTAACCTAAGAAACTTCTACTCTACTGCTGATGATGGTGGCAATATCTTAGTTAATAACCTTACGCCTAATGATGGTAATGCATTTAATATTTGGAAGATAAGTAACATCAATAGTACGCCAAGTGTATTGATCTCTTGGGATGCAGCTGGTTCGTCTTACGGTCGTAAGATTTCGGTAATAGGTGATGTATCAAAGAATGCGATTATTACTGCTCCATTATTCGGTTTAGCATCTCAAAATACGGTAGCTCGTTGGGAAATCGTTAATGGTGTCGTGAAATCACAACAACCTACTATAGTAACGCTTTCAGGGTTCAATTGGTCTTGGAATAATGCGGATGTTGTGTATACTAATCCTAATGATGTCAATAGTGATTATTTTGCTATTGGATACGCTGGCAACAAATTAACGAAAATGAACGGTGCTACGAATACAGTCAGTGCGCAGTTTGATGGGTTGGATGCCAACTTCATTTCAAATGCAGTCGACTATATCGAGTTTAATAATGCAAAATATGTTGCTTTTACACATTTGAACAGTTTTACATGGGGATCAGCTGACGAAGCATTCTTAATTGATGCAGATGGTGCTATATCAGGTAATGTGAGTACTGCATCAAGTTTAGTTTGGTCTGCGCCTAAAAATACGTATGGTGCATTGGCAGCACAAGGTCCAGCAAACGCAAATGCTACAGCTGATATCGCCTTGACGAAATCTTCAAACGGCTATTTCATGTACATGTACTTTATGTTTACAAATGGTTACGTGGTTGGTGTTCAATTTGACTGTGTTGATCTTTAATATTTTAAGGGAGGGTTTACTCTCCCTTAATATTATTTAAAATATTTATGATGAATATAATTAGTAAAAAACTCTTATACAGTATTGTAGCTTTAGCGCTTTTTTCATGTAAAAAGGATAATGAGGCTCCCAATACTTCAATACCATCACCTGACAATCCTCCTACGGAGTCAATCAAACCTGGTAAACAGGCTCTTGTTTGGGTCGATGCACATTCCAATGTATTTGGTACATATGGAAAGTTTAATGATAAGAATGAAATTGTAAAGATCTTAGACATTCTTAAAGATTGTGGTGTCACTGGATTGGTAGTGGATGTGAAGCCTAGTACAGGATATACAATGTACAATAGTGCTTATACAAAGGAATTTACAACTTTAAATGGCATTACAAAACCAGCAGATTATGTAGATTTTGTCATTTCAGAAGCCAAAAAACGTGATCTTAAGGTCTATTTATCGATTGTAACTTTTGTCGATGGAAATAATAACGGTAAAAGTGGTTACGCTGCCGATAATCCTGAGTACAAAGAGAAATACGAATCGATTATTGTTAAAAATGCTAATGGTGAGTTAGGACGTGTATCTGAAACTGGTAGTACGTTCATGAATCCAGCTCAGCCAGCAGTACAAGAGCGCGCACTTAATATCATTAAAGAAATCGTAGGCAAATTCCCGTTGGATGGTTTGATTTTAGATTATGGCCGATATACTGATATAAACGCAGACTTCTCGGAATTTAGTAAAAATCAGTTTATCGAATTTATGAAAACCAAATATGGTGATAGTCAAGCAGCCAAGCTTAATTTCCCGACAGATATCGTGTCTTCTTGGAGAAACGATAATGGGCAGATAGTACCAAATGCCACTGGTAAATATTACAAGCCTTGGTTAGTTTATCGCGCCTCTGTAATTCGCGATTTCATAGCAAAAGCACGTCAAGCTGTAAAATCGGTGAAATCAGATGTAGAGTTCGGTGCATATGTTGGCGCTTGGTATGGTTCTTACCATTATGTAGGTGTAAACTGGGCTAGTAATGAATATGATCCTTTCCAAGATTTCGGTTTAAGATTCGATTGGGCTTACCCAGGATATAAAGAAACGGGTTATTTCGAAGAGTTAGATTTATTATTGACAGGTAACTATTTTACGCAAGTCATGTTGTCTGAAAATCAAGCTACAGCAAGTCTGAAATATCATTGGTGGAGTATTGAAGGTTCGTTAAATGGTATTGAATATATCACAAAAAACAAGCGCCCTATTTATGGTAGTTTGGATATCGGTAATGTTAATTACGCAAGTAAAGCTGAGATTTCTAGAGCTATCAAATATATTTTATCACGCACGTCAGGTGGTGTCATGTTGTTTGACGTTGTACATATGTATGGTCCGCAATATAATTACTTAAAAGAAGAACTATTTGACGCTGTAAAAGCAGGTATTAAAAATTAAACTATGACACGTATTTTCTATTTATTAATAGCCGTTACTTTATTATTCGCATCATGTACGATGAAGGAAAAGCTTGATGATAAGAGCAAATTCTTTATCGATCGTAATATCCTTTGGTTTGATGCGACAGCCAATTTTGATCGCTTTTGCGACAAAGACACTATTGTTTATTATTTAAAAAAATCGAAAGAAGTAGGTGTTACAGATATCGTAGTTGATGTGAAACCTATAACTGGAGAAGTATTATATCCAAGTAAAATTGCTACTGTGATGACTTCATGGGGTGAATCTGGTTTGAAAAAGGATTTATCTTGGGATATGTTAGGCTTTTTCATTGAGGAAGGTCAAAAATTAGGGTTGAAAATCCACGCTTCTACAAATGTTTTCGTTGCGGGTCACAATTTCTTCGATCGTGGTGTTGTATACGAAGATTCCACAAAAGCACATTGGCAGACATTGTCATACTTGCCAGAAGGTTTCGTGAAAATTACGGACCAAAAATCAAAATACTCTGCCATGGTAAATCCAGTGTTGCAAGAGGTACGTGACTATGAGTTATCTATCTTAAAAGAGTTAGTATCCTTATATCCAAAGTTAGATGGTATCATTTTAGATCGCGTGCGCTTCGATAATTTAAATGCAGATTTTTCAGACTCTTCAAGAATTGCTTTCGAGAAATATATAGGCAAGCAAGTAGAAAATTTCCCAGATGACATTTACACATTCGAAGGTACAGAACGTAAAGATGGCAAATTGTACAAAGAGTGGTTAGAGTGGAGAGCAAGCATCGTACATGACTTCATTTACACAGCTCGTAAAGAATTAAAAGCAATCAATCCAGATATCACATTCGGTGACTATACTGGCTCATGGTATCCGTTATATTTTGATGTAGGTGTAAATTTCGCTAGTAAAGAATACGATCCTAGTACAGAATTCGAATGGGCAACAGCTAACTATAAGAACTATGGTTACGCAGAAGCTTTAGACTTATTTACAACAGGTAACTACTTCTTTGAGGTTGAAAAATCTGAATTAAAGGCGCAAGCTGATACGACAAAGAAGACATTAGAATCAGGTCTAGTTGTGGAAAAAGAAGATTGGTACACAGTAGAAGGCTCAGCAGAATTAGTAGAGCGTGTAACTATGGGTAAGACACCTGTCTATGCGGGTCTATATGTTGAACAGTATAAAGATAATCCAGAGCAATTTGTTAAAGCATTGAAAATGTGCCGTGCAAAATCGCAAGGTTCTATGATTTTTGATATCGTACATATCATTAATTATGGTTGGTGGGATGAATTGAAAGAAGGTTTAGCAAATTAGAAAGAAACGTAATGATTAAAAATATATTAACATTAGTTTGCGCAACGTTAGTAATGCAGGTTGCTGATGCACAAACAAATTTGAAGAAAATATCTGATAGTATCAGAAAAGCAAAAGAAGGTGAAGTCGTGATTTTAGATGACTTCTTAGATCCTAATTTCAAGAAGATTGCATATAAACAAACTATTGCTCCAGGTCCTCAATTTATTATTTCTGATGATCCAGAATACATCCGTGTACCTGAAGCAATTGCGATGCAAGAGGATGTTTTGCCTGGAGCAGTACGTCTATATGTATATAATGTGAATGGGGTTAATGAACCAGAACAGATGCCTAGAAAGATTAATGCAGTCATCAAAAATTTAGGTAAAGAGAATATGCACTTGCGTATGTTAAAATATTCATCACAAAAGCCAAGCTTAAATTATTTCCAAATTGGTAAGCAAGGTCTAGCAGACTTTTTTGCATCGAATGAAAAAGGCAATGTTCGTGTAGTAAAGCCTGGTGAAGTAATCGCAATCGATGAGCAATTCGACAAGCACATCGTCAAATATGACGAATTAGTTCATGGATTCTATGAGTTTGTTGTAGATCAGCCTGCTCAAATCAGTGTTTTACAATTTGATCCAAACAGCACAGCTGCAGAAGCGTTTGCGAAGATTGATACGATTATACCTTTCAGTCACGTGAATGCTGGTCGTGGTATTTTTCCAGTATCAAATTATAAGGTAGTAAGTAAAGATACAGTCTTGACATCGGATGGTGTTAGCCAATTAATCATTGCTGATGGTGAAGATGATCCGTGGATTACTGGTACTATTGGTGCAGATAAGCAAGATGCTAAGAATGCAGGTAATTACGGTGTTTTGTACGATACAAATATCAAATGGAAAAGTACTGATGGCAAAGGTTTGGCACTAGTCACATGGAATAGCCGTTCTGCGGACAATCAATGGTGTAGTGGAATGGGATTAACAATGGAATTGTTCGACCAAGACAACAATAAATCTATTGTACAATTACCTTCAGACAGATTGGTTACAAAAGCAGCACCTGAAGCTATTTTGATTAAAATATTCAAGCCAGATCCTACGAAAGAAATTCAAGAGATCAATTTTACATATTCTCCTCCAGGAGCATCATGTTTGCCGACTCCAATGGTGCTAATACCTATTGATTTAAAATAGATGAAATATATCAATAATATATTTCTTGGAGCATTATTGTTCGTAGCATGTTCATCATCCGATAAAGGGAAGATTCCAACTTGGGGTGATCCTATTGATGCTAATGACAATGAATTTTTACAAAACGAGGTAAAGCCAGCAAGTACACTTCCGTGTTTTGCTGGTGCTTACTATCGAAAGGCTGTATCAAGTAAAGATATATGGGTTGGGATAAAAGGTGAGGTTGTATTACCTGATTTAAATTTCGACGAGAAGCGAATGAATCCAGCCAAACCTGGTCAATACCTTGACGTATCTTCTATCTATATGGGTGGAAATATGGATGGGCAAGAAACAGATATTGGTTTAGCTTGGGAAGTAATTCGTGACGAAGCAGGCGTGGTAAGTAAGGAGCGTTTAGCGTTCAGACCATTCCTAAGACGTACTGCACATAAATCTGGACAGCAAGCTGTGTATATCAATGCTCCTGCACAGAAAGATTATTATTGGTATCCTGGCGATAAAATTTTTATGTCTGTTAAAATTATTGAAGACGGAAAATTAGAATTTATCGTAGAAGGTGCCGGTAAGAAATACCAAACAATTTTTGAATGTGCGGGCTATAAAAAAGGATTACGAGGTGATTTCAAACGCGTTAATGCGATTGATCAAGTAAGTAATGAAGGAAAAGCCGCACAACCTACTAAGACAGCTTTGCTTAATTCGAAATGGAATTATACCACATTGTATAGAAGTGAAGGGTCGAATATAATCGAAGTGCCTATGCACAACGGCAGATTTACTTCTATGGTTTGTCCTGCTGCCGATTATTTCAAAATTGAACAAACTGAAAGTGATAAGAAAATTGGAGCTGAAAACATCTCTATAATCGGAAAATAATGATAGCAACAAATAGAAATTTTGGCATTGACATGTTGCGTGGCTTAGCTATTATTGGAATGGTGTTGGCTGCGGTTATTCCTTGGAATGCAGTATTTCCAGGATGGATGTATCACGCCCAAGTTGGGCCACCTGATTTTGTGTTCAATGCAAATAACCCTGGTATTACTTGGGTAGACCTTGTCTTTCCTTTTTTTCTATTCGCTATGGGGGCAGCATTTCCGTTGGCATTACGCAATAAATTGGATCAAGGCAAAGTAAAGACAATTGGTGTTGGTATCATCAGAAGAGGTGTATTGCTTGTTTTTTTTGCTATCATGTTAGCATATTTGACACCTGGTAACCTGACTGCCAAACCAGTGATTAATTATGCTACGTCGTTGATTACTTTTTTGTCTTTCTTCTTGGTATTTATGCGTTTTGAAGGGAGTATAGCGCGTAGATATACTATCCAGTTTGTTGGATTTCTAATCATCGCAGCATTAGTATATTATCACTCGGAGATTGTTGGAAATACCTTTAACAAATCCAAAAATAACATCATCATTTTGGTGTTAGCGAATATGGCTGTTTTTGGTTCTATATGTTGGTTATTTACATCCAGAAATCATTTGTTAAGAATAGCCATAATGGTTGCTTTCATTGGTATATGGTTTTCAAAATCAATTGAAGGTGCTTGGACGGCTGATTTGTGGAATTTTCAGCCAGATTTTCATTGGTTCTATAATTTTGCATATCTGAAATATTTGTGCATAGTATTACCAGGATCCATTCTTGGAGATTTATTATTACAATATAAAACGACAAATACAAGTGATTATGATGCTAACAATAGGCGAAAAATAACTTTAATCGTCGTATTGAGTTTCTTATTTGTAGTGTTTCACGTGGTGACATTGTACACAAGAGCTTTACAATTAAACCTAATGGGGCATTTTTGTTTTGGTGTTGCTTTTTACTTTTTGCTACGCCATAATAATGACGCATATATAGCGTATTACAAAGTCTTAATTTCTTGGGGTTTTGTTTTTGCAACCATTGCACTATGTTTTGAACCGCTGGATGGCGGGATTAAGAAAGATCCTTCATCTTTCAGCTATTGGTTCATGACGAGTGGGTTGGCCTTTATTTTTTACATCGTATGCGAGTACGTAACAAAAGTATTTTCATCTAATTTTTTAGTGAAAGCTATCGTATCAAATGGTCAGAATCCAATGATAGCCTATTGTGTTTCTGCATTTTTCATCACACCTATATTAGGTTTGATAGGCATCTTACCATTTTTTGATTCATGGTATGAACAGAGTCCATATTTGGGACTTATTCGTACCATTGTTTACATGACGCTAATGATAGGCGTGACCAAATATGCGACGCATAAGGGTTGGTTTTGGAGATCTTAATACAAATTAATTTTACCTATGAAATTGAAGTTTATAAAATTTTCTTTATTAACTATGGGATTAGCTTGCTTGCTTTCGAATGAAACAAAAGCTCAATCGACTGTAGATAGTAATTATGTTTTTTCAGGATATACAGAGCGCTTAGCTTTATTTAATAAAATGCCAGTGGCTAAAAAGTCGATTATTTTTTTAGGAAATAGTTTGACTGAAGCCGGTCGTTGGAAAGATATTGCACCCGAATTGCCTATTCTTAATAGAGGTATCAGTGGGGATATTTCGTTTGGTGTATACGCACGTCTTGATGAGGTATTGCGTCACCAGCCTAAAAAAATCTTCATGATGATCGGTGTGAATGATCTGAAGCGTGATGTGCCTACATCATATATCATCCGCAACTACGAGCGTATCGTTGCAAAAATTAGAAAAGAATCTCCAAAGACGCAGATTTATCTTAACAGTATTTTGCCGATTAATAATGAAAAACTAATTGAAGTATTCAAATCAGTCAAAAACGAAGATATTAAGGTTCTGAATACTGCACTACGTGAGATTAGTACAAAAAATAAAAATGTGCAATTTATCGACTTACATAAAGTTTTAGCAGACAAAAATGGAGAGCTACATTCAGATATTACACCTGATGGCATCCATTTGGAAGTAAGTGCTTATGTAGAAGTTGTGAATTATTTGAAAAAAGTAAAAGCTCTGTAAGATGAAAAAAGTAATAATTGCAGCTATTGGACTATTGAGCTTAAGTATGAAAGCTAATGCTCAGGATACAACCTATACGAATTGGTATTTTGAATCCCGCGAGAAACTCTATCAATCGATAAAAGACAATGCTTATGATATCGTGTTTTTCGGAAATAGCATTACCGAACGTGGTCCTTGGGATGAATTGTTGGGCGTACAGTATAAAATTGGGAACAGAGGCATCGGTGGAGATAACACCTATGGTATGAAAGCGCGTATAGCAGATGTGGTACGTAATAAACCTAAAAAGATTTTTTTGATGATGGGTATTAATGATGTTGGAAGAGGATTGCCAACTGTAGCATCATTAAATAACTATGAAGAGATTATAAAAATAATACAAACTAATAGCCCTAAAACAAAAATCTATGTACAAAGTGTATTGCCAATGAATGAAGATAAATTGGAATACGATTATTTGAAAGGGAAGGAAGCAATGGTTCGCGCACTGGATGAAGGTGTAAAAGCTATTGCAGATAAATACAAATTAACTTACGTGGATGTCAAATCAGTATTAGCTGATGACTATAAGTTGAAAGAAAAATATACATCTGATGGCATTCATTTGAATACAGATGCATATATCGAGTGGGTGAAATATTTAAAGAATAAGCGATACTTATAATGAAGATTACAGGAACTTTTATAGATGAGATAAGTCATGATATACCACACCAGAACTGGGGGCGTGAAGAATGGGATAAAGATTTTGCGTACATGAAAGCAGTAGGTATAGATACTGTTATTATGATTAGAAGTGGCTACCGTAAATTTATTACGTATCCATCTTCTTGGTTGCAAGATACGCACGGTTGTTATGAACCGCCTGTTGATTTAGTTGAGATGTTTTTGCAGTTAGCTGATAAGCATGGTCTAAAATTCTATTTCGGTCTTTATGATAGTGGTAAATACTGGGATACAGGCAACATGCAGCACGAAATCGATGCAAATCGTTATGTGATAGATGAGGTTTGGGCTAGGTATGGTACGTATAAAAGCTTTGGTGGTTGGTATTTAAGTATGGAAATCAGCCGTCAGACGAAGGGAGCTGCAAGCGCTTTCCGTATACTAGGTGAACAATGTAAGGCCGTAAGTGGTGGTTTGCCAACTTTTATTTCACCTTGGATCGATGGAAAAAAGGCGGTCATGGCAGCTTCTTCATCATTATCAAAAACCGATGTAGTATCTATCAAAGAACATGAAAATGAATGGAACGAAATATTCCATGAAATCCACAATGCTGTAGACGCAGTGGCCTTTCAAGATGGACATATAGATTACCATGAATTAGATGACTTTTTCAGTGTCAATAAAATGCTAGCAGATCGCTATAACATGGAATGCTGGACAAATGCTGAATCATTTGACCGCGATATGCCAATCAAATTTTTGCCAATCAAGTTTGAAAAATTGCGTCTGAAATTAGAAGCTGCTCGTCGAGCTGGATATGACAAAGCCATCACTTTTGAGTTTTCTCATTTCATGAGTCCTCAATCTGCTTACTTACAAGCAGGACATTTATACAACAGATACAAAGAATATATAGAGTCGTTAAAAGCATAATTTAAAGAGATAGTATGCAACATTTTGCTGAGAAATATAAGAATGAATTGGTCCAGAATGTAATTCCATTTTGGGAAAAATATTCAATAGATAGAGAGTTTGGTGGTTTTTTTACATGTTTAGAGCGAAATGGACAAGTGTTCGATAAGGACAAATTTATGTGGCTCCAAGGTAGACAAATCTGGACGATGTCGATGCTATATGATAAATTGGAAGCGCGTGAATCATGGAAAGAGATGGCAATACATGGAGCAGACTTTATCTTAAAAAATGGTCGCGATGCACAAGGTGATTGGTACTTTTCTTTGGATCAGAAAGGAAATCCTCTAGTTCAGCCTTACAATATTTTCTCTGATTGTTTTGCGACGATGGGCTTAGCGGCTCTTTACAAAATAACAGGGACAGACGAATATGGTCAAGTAGCACACGATACATTCAATCGAATCATTGCTCGTCAAGATAATCCTAAGGGAAAATATTGTAAAGCTTACCCTGGCACCCGTAATCTGAAGGGCTTTTCTTTACCGATGATTTTGAGCAATCTATCACTGGAATTAGAACATATTGTAGGTTCGGAATTGGTAGACAAATTGATCGATGAAGTGATTCACGAAGTGATGGAAGTATTCTATCAACCTGATACTGGTTTAATCATGGAAAGCGTTCATTTGGATGGATCATTCTCAGATACTTTTGAAGGCCGTTTGGTTAATCCAGGTCATATTATAGAGGCAATGTGGTTTATGATGGATCTAGCTGATCGTAGAAAAGATAAAGTATTGATGCAGAAATGTGTAGATATCGCTATTCGTGCATTAGAATTTGGTTGGGATGATAAATATCAAGGTATTCTGTATTTCAAAGATATCTTAAATAGACCTCCTCAACAATTGGAATGGGACCAAAAACTTTGGTGGGTACATTTAGAATCACTAGTGTGTATGGCCAAAGGATATGCGTATACTGGTGATGAGCGTTGCAAAACCTGGTTTGAGAAACTTGACGCTTATTCATTCCAACATTTTGCTGATCCTGAGTTTGGCGAGTGGTATGGTTATTTAAATAGACAAGGAGAACCATTATTATCATTGAAGGGTGGTAAATGGAAAGGCTGTTTCCATGTACCTCGCGCTTTATTCAAAGTATATGAGACGTTAAAGTAATTCGTATTTATATACTAACCAATATAAATATTGATATAAACTGCAATCAACAGCTGTATTCTCAGATGTTGGTTATCGATAAATTTTGAAGATGTTTAAAGTAAGCCTATTATTAGTTTTCTTGACTTGTGCTGCAAGTGGTTACGCTCAGAGAAAAATAGCTGGAAGTGTAAAAGCTAATGGCGAGCCATTGGCAAGTGTTGTCGTGTCAAGTGGGGCACAGTTTGCGACGACAGATAGCACAGGCAAGTATGTTTTGGAGATCGATCACGATAATAAGTTTGTTCAAATCACAAATCCTTCAGGATACTTGGTACCTACTAAGCAAGGTGTGCCTCAGCATTACTTAGTACTTGAAGATACCAAAAATCATTATGATTTTGTTTTGGATAAAAATAATAATGACGAATCTGAACATATACTAATAGTACAAACGGATGTTCAGGTTGCTAATCTTGAAGAATTATCGAGTTATAAAAAATACCTCGTACCTGATATATCTCAAACTATCAAATCATACGGAAAACGTGAAGTTGTTGGCATTGATTTAGGCGACATGGTTGGTGATGATCCAACATTATTTGAACCTTATATCAATACTGTTGATAAGCTACATGTTCCTTTTTACAGAGTGATTGGTAATCATGATATGGCCTACTGGGGCAGAAGTTTTGAAACATCGGAAAGCCATTTTAATAAGTATTTCGGTCCTACATGCTATTCATTTAATAAAGGGAATGCGCATTATATCGTCATTAATAATAACTTTTATGTAGGGCGGGATTATTTCTATATAGGCTATATCAATGAGGCTATTTTCAAATGGATTGAAAAGGATTTGAGTTATGTTCCACAAGGTTCTTTGGTCTTTTTGCTAACACATATTCCGACTAGATTATCTACTGCAAAGCCAGATTTTGCTTACAATTATAGTTACCTGGGTGCCGAAACGGTTAATGCGGATGCGCTATTCCAACTATTGAAACCTCATAATGCACATATACTTTCGGGGCATACGCACAAGAACCTAAACATCTCTCACAACGACAATTTATACGAACACAACATTGCTGCTGCTTCAGGTAGCTGGTGGCAAACATCATTGTGTACAGATGGGACGCCACGAGGTTATGCAGTTTTTGAAATAACTAATACTGACGTGAAGTGGTATTACAAAAGTGAAGGTCACGACAGAAATCATCAATTTCGAGCGAGTATAAATAAACTTAATGAGTTGGTGGTAAATGTTTGGAATCACGACCCTGCATGGAAGGTTGAGTGGTATGAAGATGGTGTCAAAGTAGGAGCATTAAACCAAGTCGAGGGTATCGATGAATTTGTAAGTAAGCAAATTCAAGCAAAGACAGATATGAAATATACATGGATTGCTCCCTCGAAGTCAAAAAATCTATTTAAAGCTACGTTGAGAAATACGAACGCTAAAATTAAAGTTTGTGTTACTGATCGATTCGGTAACGTATTTGAAGAGTTTTTAAACAAATAACAGTTATTATAATTAATTATGAAAAGAGCTAATTTAATTTTGTTAGTTGGAGCATTTTTGTCTTCATGTTCTATACAAAAAAATAATTCTTTAGTGAAAATCTCGAAAGAGGACATGACTGATAAGGTTGCAGGAGCATGGGCTGCGAAGATGATCGGTGTGATGTACGGAAGAGAAATGGAATTCAAAGCAGTAGGACGTACTTTCGATGATCCTATTCCTTGGACTCCAGAGCTGATTGAGAAATCATTATTAGAAGATGATATTTACGGGCAATTGAGTTTTATGCATAGTCTTGAAAAGCACAAAGATACGGCTACAGTATTCCTTTTGGCAAAGGATTTCGCTAATGCAAGCTTCCCATTGTGTCATGCGAATCTACAAGCACGTAAAAATATTTTTGATGGACTTATGACCCCATTGACAGGACAACCAGAATACAGTATGCATGCTGATGATATCGATTTCCAAATAGAGTCTGACTTTATTGGTTTCATTCACCCAGGTATGCCACAGTCTTCTAATGCGATGGCAGATAGTATTGGTCGTATAATGGCGTATGGTGATGGTCTTTATGGTGGTATGTATGTATCGGCGATGCATACTTTGGCTTACGTAGAGAATGATGTCAACAAGATTGTATTGGAAGCTTTGAAATCTATTCCTTCTCAAAGTTTATATGCACAATGTATTCAAGATGTAATAGATTGCTACAATAAGGATCCTAAAGACTGGAGAAAAGCGTGGAAATTTGTTGAAGATAAATGGGCAAAAGATGATATCTGTGTGCCTTATCATGATTTCAATATCGATGCTAAATTAAATGGTGCTTACATCGTTATTGGTTTATTATATGGTGCAGGTGATCTTCAAAAAACGATGGAAATAGCTATTCGTTGTGGTCAAGACACTGATTGTAATTCAGCTAATGCAGCTGCTGTATTGGGTATTATCCAAGGCTACAAAAATTTGCCAGATTCATTCAAGTCGCATATACCTAATATCGCTGATAAGCATTTCTTACACACGACATCATCATACAATACAGCAATCGAGCAAACATTAAGATTTATCGATGATAATGTAACTAGACATGGTGGGAAAGTAAGTAATGATGCTTATTACTTAAAGACGCAAAAAGTTAAATTCTCTGGTAAGTTGGAGCAATCGTACCCTAATAAAGTTATGAGCTACCAAGTCCAAATGAAAGATCAGGATAAATGGACATTGAAAGGAAATTGGGAGAACTTTGTATATGGTGATGGCGACTCAGATTTATATAAAGTGGCTACGCAAGCAAATGATGTGTTAGAATTGGATTTTGAAGGTACAGGTGTTTCATTACTAGGTTCATGGAATATTGACGGAGGTAAAGCTGATGTGTATATTGACGGCGTATTCATCAAACAGGTAGATACTTATTTCCGTGAAGAAGCTGGTAAATATGATGTAAATAGAGCTCATATATTCCACCATATGGATTTAACACCTGGAAAACACAATTTGAAATTGGTCGTATCTAAAGATAAAAATACTGCCTCTTCAGCTAGTAAAATATATATTGAACGTGCAGTTGTGTATAAAGATAGATAGTCTTTACAGTATATGATAAATATAAAAAGCTCCTTACAAATTATTGTAAGGAGCTTTTTATATTATAACAATTAAATGTTTAGTCTTGCAAATACGCAAATACTTCGCCTAATTCATCATTATTTGTAAAAGTACAATCTAAGTTGTTCAACTCACCTGTACCGATATTAATAACCATACCGTGTACAGCTAAGTCATCACGTTGTTTCCAAGCATTCTGAACGATAGATGTAGTACATAAATTAAATACTTGTTCTTTGACATTTAATTCAATAAGGCGATTTACTTTATCTTCTTGAGACTCAATAGCGTCAATTTCTGCAGCATGTAAACGGTATACATCTTTGATATGGCACAACCAGTTATCGATAACACCAAATTGTTTACGGCTTAAAGAAGCTGCTACACCACCACAACCATAGTGACCAGCAATGATAATATGTTTTACTTTTAAAACGTTAACAGCATAATCTAACACAGATAACATACTCATATCTGAGTGAATTACCATATTAGCAATATTACGGTGTACAAAGACTTCACCCGCTTTTTTACCCGTAATTTCATTTGCTGGAACACGGCTGTCCGCACATCCAATCCACAAAACTTCTGGGCTTTGACCTTTAGCAAGTTGTTGGAAACGGCCAGAATCGTCTTTACTTACGAATTCTACCCATTCTTTATTTCCTTCTAAAATCTTTTGAAATCCTAATTCTAATTCTTTGTTTTCCATAATATTTCAATTTTTTTGATTGGAGACACTAATTAGGTCTCCAAATTACAGCATAATATGTTGTGAATGATAATATTTTTTAATTAAATAACTTTTTGAAGCTTTTGTTTATTCTCAAGCGTCTTTTTTTTGTATGTAACGTCATTAACTTCGATAGTTACACCTTTACTTAATGCATTTTGTTCAAAATCTTTAATGACTTCGATAACGTCTTTATCAATAAATTTACTTGCTTGACCATTGATAACAACTTTATCTATACCTTTTGGTAAATTGTATAGTTTTTGTTGAATAGGAGCTTTGTTTAAGAATGACACCTCCTCTGCAAGTGTTAATACAGCAGTTGATCGGCTCTCGTCTTTTTGAATATCAAATTTATATGCATTTTGCATATTAGCTTTCAATATATAGAATGTAGCTACTACAATACCAATACCAACGCCTGTCAATAAATCAGTTACTACTACAGCTATAACAGTAACTACGAAAGGAATAAATTGATCTAAACCTTTTCTAAACATCGATTGAAATAATGCAGGCTTTGCTAGCTTATATCCTGTATGTAATAAGATAGCAGCTAAACATCCCAAAGGAATGTAATTGATCAATGATGGAATTGCCAATAATGCTACTAATAACCATATACCATGAAATATAGCTGACTGTCTCGTACGACCACCTGAGTTAGCATTTGCTGAAGAGCGTACAATTACTGAAGTCAATGGTAATCCACCTAGAAAACCAGAAGTCATATTACCTACACCTTGCGCTAATAATTCTCTATTTGTAGGAGAGTTACGTTTGAAAGGGTCAATTTTATCTACAGCTTCGATGCTTAGTAATGTCTCTAAACTTGCTACAATAGCAATTGTCGCAGCTACTGTCCATACATCCTTATTCGTAATCTGCGAAAAGTCCGGGAATATAAATAATCCTAAGAATTCATTGAATGATGAGACAGTTGGAATTGATACAAAGTGGCCATCTGTATTTAAAGAAAAGGCTGTACCTCGAAACGCAAAACCTAATCCAACACCGACTAACACTACTACCAAAGGTGCTGGTATTTTGTTCAAGCCCTTAATAGAAGGCCAGAAAATTAAGATACCTAAAGATAATGCACAGATGATTGCCACTCCCCAGTTCACAAATCCAGATACTGTGTCCACAAATGCTGATATACCGCCTCCATTATCCAATTCAAATGCATGAGCTTCTGTTAATCCGAAAGCCATAGGGATTTGCTTCAGTATAATGGTGATACCAATTGCGGCAAGCATCCCAATAATAACAGATGAAGGGAAATAGTTTCCGATCATTCCAGCTTTTACAAAACCTAATATTAACTGGAAAGCACCAGCAATCACTACTGCTAGCAAGAATGTTTCATAAGCTCCTAATTTCATTATGGATGCAGCAACAATAGTTGTCAAACCTGCTGCTGGGCCACTCACACTCAATGGAGAACCTGAAATTGAGGCAACGATAATCCCTCCAATAACTCCTGTTAATACCCCAGCAAACAATGGAGCACCAGAAGCCATTGCAATACCTAAACATAGAGGTAATGCAACTAAAAAAACAACAATACTAGCGGGTAAATCATATTTTAAATCTCTTCTCGATAATTTCAGAAAAGCAGACACACGTGTTCCTAACATAATTTTTTATATAAAAATTATATGAATTAAATAACTAAACTAATTTGAAAAATAGGGCAGAAGGAAATCTTCTAAAGCATTATTGCCAAAGATATCTTATGCTATCTGATAGTTAATTAACAGTTGGGAGGCGGTGTTGGTACGGATGGATGGTAGCTACAAATAGATTTTTCATTTCGCAAATAATTTTTCTGCTTCCCCGTATTCTCTACTGAAGGATTGAAAGCCATGAAATCTATTGTGTCAGGTTTAAATATCTTAATTCCGTGTTCGTGTAAGTCTTCACTACTAGCGCTATTATTGGTATTGTTTTCAACCTCTAATTGTAAAACAACTTGAAGTATAGTACCCTTATCTAGCACATTAGCAAACATTGGTGTAGCAGATATCAGCATCTTCATAAAGAAGACGAAGAAACATAGCTTGGCAGCTATTATTCTTTTACTGTTGTTAAACATACTTATGCTACAGATATTTTTCACAGTAACAAAAATAAAATAAAAATTTGTTTCTTCAACACTTCTACGAATTTTGTTGCTTAAATTTTACAAAAACAACTTTTAATTTGATGAAATGTCAAATAACGATAAATATTTGCGGTAATATTATTTAAATAGTCTTATATTTTCGTAGATCGTTATGATTTGGTTAAATTAGAAGTTTACACCCAAAGATCGAGATATGAAGGATCTATTCATTCAAAAAATTAATGCTTCTTATGCACCTAAAGGAGCATATATACAATTAGGCTCAGGTATTTTAAATACTGAAGTAGTCACTGATGCACATGTTAAGTTATCATTGAAGATGATGAATAGGCACGGTTTGATAGCTGGTGCTACTGGAACAGGAAAAACACGTACACTACAATTAATGGCTGAGCAGTTGTCTGATGCGAATGTGCCTGTATTTCTTTTAGATGTAAAGGGTGACTTATCTGGATTAGCACAATCTGGTAATACAAATGATGCTTTAATAGAGAGAGGTAATGCTGTAGGTATTCCATTTGTGCCTAAAGAATTTCCTATTGAGTTATTTTCTCTTTCGGGTAAGACCGGTATCACTATGCGGATGACAGTAGAGGAATTTGGTCCAGTTTTGCTATCAAGGATATTAGATCTGAATGATACACAGTCAGGTGTGCTTAGCGTGCTATTTAAGTATGCGACAGATCAAAAACTTCCAATAGTAGATTTTGCAGATCTGAAACGTTTGTTATCTTACTTGTCTGAAGGTAAGGGTGCTCAAGATATTAAAGATGATTATGGTAAGATAAGTAGTGCAAGCGCGGGTGCCATCCTACGGAAAATTGTGGCGATCGAACAACAAGGTTTATCTAATATTTTTGGTGAAACGCAATTTGATAT
>JAZQRD010000110.1:0-7127 GCA_045629405.1 Sphingobacterium sp.
TCAAATAATGTGGTTTTGTCAGATTCTAAAGGACAATTTGTCTTAGATGTAAAAAACTCAAATGCTGTTGTAGAAATGTCTTTTGTGGGCTATACAACTCTGAAAAAGAAATCAAATGAAAACTTTACGAATGTCGTACTCGAATCATTGGATATGGCTTTGGATGAAGTTGTTGTTGTGGGGTATGGTACGCAGAAAAAGCAACATTTAACTGGGGCTGTATCGACTATAAGTGGAGATGATTTGCAAGCAAGGCCTGTTCAGAACGTTGCACAATCTCTGCAGGGGTTGATGCCTGGATTGAATGTACAGACTGATGGACTAGGGGGAGAATTGAATCAAAGTATGAGCATTAATATTCGTGGTGCAGGTACAATTGGTACAGGATCTTCTTCATCTCCATTAATACTAATAGATGGTATGGAAGGTGACTTGAATAGTATCAATCCACAAGATATCGAAAATATTAGTGTGTTGAAAGATGTCGCTGCATCATCAATTTACGGTTCTCGTGCACCGTTTGGTGTGATTTTGATTACAACCAAGTCAGGTAAGGAAGGTCGTACGTCTGTCGGTTATAATAATAATGTTAGGTTAAGCTCGCCAAGAGGACTTCCAACGATGTTAGATTCCAAAACTTTTGCTCATTATTATAATGAAGTAGCAGGTAATAGCAATCAGGGAGTCGTGTTTAATCAAGAGGTATTAGATTTGATTGATGCATATCAGCGTGGAGAAATTTCCACTACTACCACTGCGAATAGTAGTAATCGATTTAATTATTATGGCGGATCGAATGGTAATACCAATTGGTTTGAAGAGTTTTATAGAGACTTTACAACTTCGCATGAACACACTATAAATGTTAATGGTGGAAATGAAAAAGTAAATTTCTATACCTCGGGAGGATTTATGGATCAAAATGGTCTAAATCGTTATGCTAATGACAATTTTCAGCGATACACCTTTAATAATAAGGTCAATGTCAAGATAAATGAGAAATTAGATTTCATGTCTAACACTAGATTTTCACGTGAAGACTACGATAGGCCTACGCACATGAATGCGTTGTTTTATCATAATATTGCTCGTCGATGGCCAACTGTACCTGTCTACGACAATAATGGTAATTACGCTGAACCGAATGAAATCACGCAATTACTGAATGGAGGTAGATCGAATAATCAAAAAGATGATTTATCTCAACAATTTCAACTTACGTATAGACCTATTAAAAATTGGAATATCGTTGGTAATGTAAACTATAAAATTCAGAATCGAAACAATCATACAGAAGTATTAAAAGCTTATGCCTATGATGTAGAAAATAATGCATACCCTATGGCAGTGAGTGATTTTGCTGCTGGCTATACGGGGGTCACGGCTTATAATCAAAAAAGTGATTATTTGAGTGCAAATTTCTTCACGGACTATACATTTAAAATAAATGATTTACATGATTTTAAAATTTTAGCAGGTTTTAATTCAGAGTTGTTTAAAAATAGAGACTTATCGGGAAGTCGTTCGGACTTAATCACTGACAATGTACCAACGCTCAATACCGCAACAAATAATCCGAATACATCTGGGGGCTTTCAACATTGGGCTACTTCAGGTTTCTTTGGTCGATTTAATTATAATTACGCAGATAAATATTTATTAGAACTTAATGGTCGTTATGATGGTTCTTCAAGATTTCCAAGACATTTGCGATGGAACTTTTTCCCATCAGTTTCTGCAGGCTGGAATATTGCTAATGAAGAATTTTTCCCGCTGAAAGAAAGTATCTCCATGTTGAAACTAAGAGGTTCATATGGAGAGTTGGGTAACCAGGGTACGAATAATTGGTATCCGTTTTATTCAGTAATGCCCGTTACTGCCGGAAATGGTACTTGGTTATTAGGTAACACAAAACCTAATGTGGCAAATGCTCCAGGTCTTATATCCGAGAATTTAACATGGGAACGTGTGGCAAGTTGGAATATTGGAGCAGATATTCAAACACTTCAAAATCGTTTGAATATTTCACTAGAAGTTTATAAGCGAAATACCTTTGATATGATTGGTCCAGCACCTTTATTGCCAGCTATTCTCGGAACTGGCGTGCCAGAAATGAATAATGCAGATATGTATAGCAAAGGATTTGAAATTGACATTGCTTGGAAAGATAAGGTTGGACAAGTTGGCTACTCAATCCGTGGGGTTTTATCTGATGACAGACAGACTGTGACCAAATTTAATAATCCATCCGGTAATCTTAATACATGGTATAGTGGTAGACGTAATGGTGAGATCTGGGGTTATACAACTGTAGGAATGGCTAAATCGCAAGCCGAGATGGATGCACACTTGCAACATACACAGCAAACTTTTTCTACACAATGGTTTGCTGGAGATATCATGTATAAGGATTTGAATGGAGATGGAGTTATTAATAATGGTGCTAATACCTTATCCAATCCAGGGGACTACAGCATTATCGGCAATGCTCAACCACGCTACAGATACAGTTTTGATGTTGCGGCCAATTACAAAGGATTTGATATCAGAGCATTTTTCCAAGGGGTAGGCAAGCGAGATCATTTCCCTAATGGGCCATATTTTTGGGGTGCTTCAGGAGGAATGTGGCAATCAGCAGGATTCGCTGAAAATATGGATTATTTCAGGGACGAAACTTCCTTGACAGTTCAAAATGGTGTATTGGATGTAAATACTGATGCTTATTTACCTAGACCATATTTTAATTCAAATAAAAACACACAAGTACAGACCCGTTATTTGTTGAATGCAGCATACTTGCGTTTGAAAAATGCGCAAATCGGATATACATTGAGTCAAGAGACATTGAAAAAAGTAAGATTATCGCGTATGAGAGTCTATCTATCAGGAGAAAATCTATTAACCTTTACTAAGATGTCTAAAGTTTTCGATCCAGAGACAGTCGGATTAGGTGGATGGAATGATGGTAAGACTTATCCATTCTCAACAGTGTATTCATTCGGTATTAGTGCAAATTTTTAATAGAATAAAATGAGATTTTACAAATATAAATCAATAAAAACGGTGGTTGCGGTTTTGACAATGGGTGTGTTCGGAACTTCATGTAATGATTATTTGGACAGAGCTCCGCTATCCAATGTCACCCCACAAGATTATTTGAATACAGAAGCGGATCTAGCTACCTATACTTTGTCTAGATACAGCTTTCCGACGCATGGCGGATGGGGCATTGGTACATTTGGAGAGGATAATCATACCGATAATCAAGCCTCGTCATCATATAACACCAGATGGACACCAGGCGAATGGCGTACGATCAATGACGGCGGCGATTGGAATTTTAATAATATTTTCCAAATCAATTATTTTTTGGAGCAGGTATTACCTAAATGGAATGATAGTAAAATATCAGGATCTAGTACCAATGTACAGCATTATATAGGTGAAGCTTATTTCTTAAGAGCATACAATTATTTTCAGAAGGTGCAAGCTCTTGGTGATTTTCCGATTGTAAAACGTACCTATAAAGATAATCTTGTAGAGCTGACAGAAGCTTCTGTGAGACAACCAAGAAACCAAGTGGCTCGATTTATATTAGCCGATTTAGATTCGGCTATCATGTTATTAGCAGATGTTCCACCAAACGGTAAGCGAAGAATTTCTAAAAACGCAGCGCTGTTGCTAAAATCTAGAGTTGGATTACACGAAGGTTCTTGGTTAACTTATCACAAAGGTACAGCATTAGTACCTGGAGGTCCTAATTGGCCAGGAGCTAAGCAACATCCGAGTTTCAGTATAGATATAGATGCTGAAGCAAAATATTTCCTAGAGCAATCCAAGAATGCTGCTCAAATTGTAGCGGATGCAGTTGCGCTCACGACCAATACAAAAGATAACGGTTATAATTCTTCTGCGAATCCTTATTTTACCATGTTTGGTTCAGAAAATTTGGAATCTTATCCAGAAGTACTATTGTGGAGAAGTTATGATCTAAACCTTAATATAGCACATTCTGTCAATCATTATATCAATCGCAATGGTGGAAATTCAGGATATACTAGAGGGCTTGTAGAGAGTTTTACGATGGCAAACGGACTGCCTATATATGCTGTAGGGTCAGGCTATCATGGAGATGATTACTTATCTGATGTTAAGAAGGATCGTGATAATCGTCTGCAATTATTTATGAAAGCGCCAGGTGAATTGGTATATACTGATAGATCCAATACCGATGGTAGCCCTATTCTAGAAGGAAATCCGGATATTATTGGGATTACAGAAACTAAATATGTGACAGGATATGGTATTAAAAAGGGATTGAGTTACCAATTTAGTCACTCTGAAGGCGCTACTAGTACTACAGGTGCTATTGTTTTCAGAGCTGCTGAAGCGTATTTGAATTATATAGAAGCAAGCTATTTATTGAGTGGATCGATTGACAGCAAGGCTGCTGCCTATTGGCGAATGATCCGCAACAGGGCAGGTGTTGATGAAGATTTCAACAAAACTATCCAAGCTACAGTCATAGGAGAAGAAGCCAAACGTGATCTAGCTGCACATTCAAGTGGAGCGCTACTTTCTGATAAAGTATTATACAATATCCGTCGCGAAAGACGTCTAGAGTTTATTGCGGAGGGAATGCGTTACAGTGATCTTAAGCGATGGAGAGCCTTAGATCAGTTGGCCGATAAGCCATACATTGTAGAAGGATTCAAAGTTTGGGGGCCGATGCAAGATTGGTATAAGAATAGCGAAGGTGAATCTAATTTAATTGAGCCAGGTGTTGCAGGTAAGACTGCGAACGTATCTTTAGCCTCAGAAAGTGATTATTTGAGACCATACCGTATAAATAATGCGGCGACTAATTTAGTGCTCAATGGGTATAGATGGCATTATGCACATTATTTAAGTCCAATTGCTATTAACCAGATTACGTTGACTTCCTCAGATGGATCAGCAGAAAAATCCACCATTTATCAAAATCCAGGATGGCCAACAATTTCCAATCAAGGACCTAGTCAATAGTGTTTAATTTATATATTAGTTTTATTTGGGTTGTAAGTGGGGGCGAAAGCTTCCACTTCTTTGTTTTATAATGAATGCGCTAACTATTCTATTAATCTATACGTTTTTGTTCAACCGAGAGGATATTCATCAATCCTAATTATATTCTTTCAATGCAATAAAAAAAGCATAAATATCATATATTTGTGTTTTCAAAAATTACAAAAAATGAACATTTCTTACAATTGGCTTAAGAATTACTTAAATATAGATAAAACACCTGACGAACTTTCGTTGATCCTTACTGATATTGGTCTTGAGGTAGAGGCAGTTGAAAAGGTGCAAAGCATTCCAGGTGGCCTAGAAGGTCTAGTTGTTGGTGAAGTACTTTCAGCAGAACAACACCCAAATGCTGATAAATTACGCATCACGAAAGTAGATATCGGTGGGGAAACACCTTTGGATATCGTATGTGGCGCTCCGAATTGCCGCGCGGGATTGAAAGTGATCGTAGCGCCAGTTGGTACGACATGTCATCCATTAAATGGCGAACCCTTCAAAATCACAAAATCTAAAATCCGTGGCGAAGTATCGGAAGGTATGTTATGCGGTGAAGATGAGATTAGCTTAGGTTCTTCGCATGCAGGTATTGTCGAGTTAGAGGCAGATACAGCAGTTGGTACACTTGTGAAAGAATATTACCAGATGCAAGATGATTACCGTTTCGAAATCGGTTTGACGCCAAATCGTGCAGATGCTGCATCACACTTAGGGGTAGCGCGTGATTTAGCAGCATACTTCCGCTCAACATACACTTTACCATCAGTAGAAGATGTAACTGAAGGTTCGGCGGTAGATACTATCGTACATGTACATGACGCGGCTGCTTGTCCTCGTTACTCAGGAGTTAATATTAAAGGCGTAAAAGTAGGGGAGTCTCCAGAATGGTTGAAAGAGAAATTGAATACTATCGGTATTCGCTCAATCAACAATATCGTGGATATTACCAACTATATATTACATGACTTAGGTCAACCATTGCATGCATTCGATGCAGCTAAGATCGCTGGTAATACAGTCAATGTACGTCTAGCAAATGAAGGCGAAACTTTTGTTACGTTAGATGGTGTAGAACGCAAATTGTCTGCTGAAGATTTAGTTATCGCTGATGCAGAGAAAGCTATGTGTATCGCAGGTGTATTTGGCGGCGAGTATTCGGGTGTGACGGACGCTACGATAGATATTTTCTTAGAGTCGGCTTATTTCAATTCGGTATCTGTTCGTAAAACTTCTAAAAGACACAATCTAAAAACAGATTCTTCTTTCCGTTTCGAGAGAGGTACAGATCCTAATATCACGGTTTTTGCATTGAAGCGTGCTGCACAGCTAATTCAAGAAATTGCAGGTGGTCAAGTTACTTCTACGATCACGGATATATATCCAGCGCCAGTAGCACCATTTGCTTTTGACGTGAGCTATAAGAATGTACAACGCCTGATCGGTAAGGATATCCCTGTTGCGGAGATTAAAGAAATTATCTTGGCATTGGGTATTGCTATTGTAGCCGAAAATGATGATGTTATTTCGGTTGAAGTACCAGCGTACAAAGTAGATGTAACTCGTGAGGTGGATGTTATCGAAGAAGTATTGCGTATCTATGGTTACAACAATATTGAGATTAAACCACAGATATTAGCATCTCTCAATACACAAGAAAAACCAGACAAAGAGGTTGTATTAAACCAAGTTGCTGATTTATTGATCGCAAATGGTTACCGCGAAATCTTGTCTAACTCATTGACCAAGTCTTCGTATGTAGACGATGAAGCTACTGCAGTTAAACTTTTCAATCCATTGAGTTCGGACCTTGATACGATGCGTCAGAATATGGTCTTCTCGATGTTGACAGCTATTGAATACAACCAAAAACGTAAGCAAGTCGATCTTAAAATCTTCGAATATGGTAAAACCTACCACTTGAAAGAGGACGGTTACGAAGAGAGACAACGCTTATCAATTGCTATTGTTGGTAGAAAAGAAGCTGAACAATGGAATACAGGTAGCAAAAATTCTAACTTCTACAACCTGAAGGCTGCGGTAGATACAATTGTAAAACGTCTTAA
>JAZQRD010000111.1:0-1777 GCA_045629405.1 Sphingobacterium sp.
TGCAAAAATAAACAACGCAAAAGCTGCATTACAAACTTTAAAAGGTGAAGTAGTTTCTACTACAGAAGAAGTAAAAGCAAACACTGTAGAAGCGGCTAATAAAGTAAAAGAAACAGCTAAAACAACAACTAAAAAAGCTGCAGATAAAGTAGAAAAGAAAGTTGAAGAAGTTGTTAAAAAAGCAGATGAAAAAGTTACTAATGTAAAAAATGAAGTAAAAGTTAAAAGTTCAGAAGAAGCAAAAAAAGTTGATTCAAGAATTAAATTTGATAATTAATTTATATTAAAAAGCCTCTAAAATAAATTTAGAGGCTTTTTGTTTCTAATTATTTCTTTAATAAAAGAGTATTAGCGTTTTGTAAATTATCTTTTCTCAATTTAACAGTATTAGGAGATTTTCCTTGACCTGCTGCTGGAGCATTCCAATCATCAAAACCTAAACCTGATTGACCATTAAAATCAAAATCAACGTCATTAACATTATCTTTACCATTAAAAGCAGTTGTTAATACATCTCCTTGAAGAGCAAATACATCAAAAGTTAAATCAATCTCACCAATAGCAACTTCAGAATTAGACAATAAAGAACCATTAGCAATTGTCATTACTTGATATGGTATAACTGTAGAAGCATTAGGTAATCTTAATGTTGGGTTACCTTCCGCATCTTCTCCTGCTACAACGTCAAAATATATTCTGATGAAATGAGATGGCTGTTGACCTTGAGCAAAAGATGGAGTTGCTTCTAAAAACCACTCAGTTACAGTATGTACTACTGGATTAGCTTCAGTACCATAATTATATGTTGCATATTCTGGAGTTGCATCTGCATCATCAGGATTTAAACTATTAATAACGTAATATGCACTTTCAACTTCGTAATTAACTCCGTTGTATACAAATGAATTATTTGCTGTGATTGGAGTTCCTGGGTTTCCTGGTTCACCTGGGTTTCCTGGGTTTCCAGGAACTGTTGGAGTTGAATCGTCATCACCTCCACATGAAGTCATTGTTAATGACCCTGTAGCTACAAATGCTAATGCAGCTAAAGATAAAAATACTTTTTTCATAATAGATCTATATTATTTCAATGTTAATTTATTTATGCTAATTTAATTATAAAATCTATATAATCAAATTTTTTTTTAAAGCACAAAAGTTACCCTATTATAAAGATAATAAGGTAATTAACTAAACATTTGTATTTATCTATTATTTTTTGAATTTATTCAAATCGAAGTATTGATTCGCTTTCTCAAATTTCTCATTTAAGTCTTTAGACTTTCCAGATGTTTTCACTTCTACATACAAAACACATTGCCCACTAAATTGCGCTTGAGACAAGACTTCATCATATGCAAAAAATGTTTTGAAGTCATAAGCAGTAACTTCATGCACTGGATCTCCAGATTCTGTTTGCCCAAAGTTACCTAGTGTAAATGAAGTAAATTTAGTAGATTCTGTTTGAGACTGCGTTTGATAAACCACCTGAGCTGATTGCTGTGCTCCAGGAACATAATACAATCTCTGAGCATATGACCAAACTTCAGTAACATCACCTGGCAAGTTCGCTACAGTTTCAGATTCCATAGGCACATCAAACATCGTTACCGTATAATAATAAGAATCACCGTCCCTATTCATGATTTGGAAATTATACCATTCAGAAGCTAAAACATCCACTTCTAAGCCAGATTCTTCTGGTGTCCAAGTATAAGTACCTTGAATTTCTCCTGTAGTTTGATCACCAAAAACGGTAAAATAACTACCATCAGCT
>JAZQRD010000112.1:0-9466 GCA_045629405.1 Sphingobacterium sp.
ACATTCTGAAAGAAGGATTAAAAATAATATCGTCAGGAACTGGCGATTACACGGGCGGAGACTCAAATAAGACTTTGGCAACAAAGCACAAGTCTGTGAAGCCCGAAGCCCATTTGTCTTTAGCAAATGGGTAGTTCACTAAAGGAAAATAGCTAATTAGAATAATCTTTCTAAAACGTCTTTCGTCGTTGTTTACATGTTAATGTATTACATACTCTCTTCTCTTCGGACTAAACTAAAATGTGTATTAATGGTTCTATTTATACATCGAACCAAAAAATATAATTTAATCCTTATTAAAGCATGCTTACGACAGAAAAAGAAAAGCAAGAATCGACCGCATTTTACAAAGAAGCATTAGAAATGTTGGTAGCCAGTGATTGTCAATTTATGCTTGGTGGTGCATTTGCTATGTTTCAGTATACGGGAATATTTCGAGACACCAAGGATTTAGATATTTTTTGCAAAAGCAGTGAGTATCCGCGGCTACTTAAATATTTTGCGGACAAAGGTTATCGTACAGAGGTAACAGATGCCCGTTGGTTAGCCAAAGTTTTCCATGGTGACTATTTTATAGATATAATATTTGATACTGTTAATAATATCTGTACGGTGGATGATTCTTGGTACGAGCGTGCAACTGTAGGAGAATTTGCCGCTGTACCTGTTAAGTTTATACCAGTTGAAGAGCTTATTTGGTGTAAAATTTATGTACAAAATCGAGAAAGAAACGACAATGCAGATGTTAATCATATTCTGCTGAAATATGGCGCAAATGTGGATTGGGAAATCCTTTTTCAGCGCCTAGACACGCATTGGCATCTCCTACTCGCACAACTTCTCATATTTCAATTTGTATATCCCTCAGAGTATAGAGATATTATTCCTAAATGGCTTTTTGATGAATTGATTCGGCGAGCTAATGAACAATATGACTTGCCTTCCCCTATTGAGCGTGTATGTAGAGGCCCTTTAATTGACCAAACACAATATCAAGTAGATGTAAAAGAATGGAATTATAAAAGCTACACTATAACCACTGTCTAATATGGCCAATAGAAAGAAAACTAAAATTGCAGCCATGGCTGATATACATACAAAAATCACGGATAAAGGTATATTGAGAAATGCCTTCGAAGAAATAAATAAAAATGCAGATGTGCTTGTCATATGTGGTGATTTGACCGATACAGGGGATGAAGAAGAAGCGCAAATATTGGGCGAAGGACTCGAAGTGCTGCGTATTCCTGTAATTGGTGTTCTGGGAAATCACGATTACGAAAAAGGACGGCAAAAAGTAATTAAGCAAATACTATCAGAACATAAGATGACAATATTAGATGGTGAATCTATTGTCGTACAGGATGTAGCCTTTGCTGGAGTCAAAGGATTTGGTGGAGGCTTTGAACATTATATGTTGTCTTTATTCGGAGAAGATATGATGAAGCAATTCGTTCACGAGGCAGTTAATGAATCCTTGCAATTGGATCGAGCCCTTACGCGATTAGAACAAGAATGTCCCGATTTGCCCAAAGTAGTGTTAATGCATTATGCACCTATAAAAGATACCATCATCGGCGAACCAGAACAGCTTTTCCCATTTTTAGGATCATCACATTTAGCAGAACCATTGACTCGTAGGCAAGTATCACTCGCTTTTCATGGCCATGCACATGCCGGCACGCACAAAGGGCAAACAACTAGTAAAATTCCTATATACAATGTTGCGCTACCAGTATTAAGGAAAATAAATAAGGAGCAACATTATATCATTGTAGAAGTATAACTAAAAACCGAAATTAAGCTGTAGGATTACAAAGTAGAGAGGTATTCACCTAAGCTTATCTTAGTAGGTATGTTTAATTTTTTTCTAAGACGATAACGGTGTATTTCAACGCCTCTTACAGAAATACTTTGCAATTGAGCAATTTGTTTAGTCGAAAAATTGAGCCTTAAATAAGCACAAACTTTCAAATCATTACGAGAGAGCTCAGGATGCTTTTGTTTTAATCTACTGAAAAAACCATCATTTAGTTCATCAAAATGCGAGGCAAACTGATCCCAATGGGTGGTATTGTTTTCTACATCCTTAAGTAGGGATGTAATGCGACTTAAATCGGTATCCTGATCGATATGCGCAAATTTCGAAAGCTCCACTCGTAATTTTGTGAGCGCACCAGAATTTTCCATAAGCTGCATACTTGTGCTTGCAAGTTCTTTGGTTTTAGCCAATACTTCATGTTCCAATTTTTCATTCTGTAGCTTTACAATTTCTTTTTCATTTTTATCTACTTCCAATTGATGAATATATCGAAGTTGTTCCATTTCTTTTTCATACTTGAGTTGCTGATTTTCCCACGCTCTTTTTTGCATGTTATACGCGTAATAAATGACTAGTATAAACAGTAAAAAATAGAACAGATAAGCCCACATGGACTTATACCAAGGTGGTAATATGCGAAAATGAAAGGAGCTAATCTCTGATTCTTGATTGAGGTTATTTTTAACTTTTATCTTGAAGTTATATATCCCACTCGGAAGATTTGTATAATCCTTTTCTGTATTACTAGACCAAGGAGACCATGTCTTGTCGTAACCTTCCAACCAAAAACTATAGGACACATGTTCATAAATTCCAAAATTGGGCGACGAAAACTCAAAATGAAATGAGTTGTACATGGAATTCAATACAATAAGGTCTTTCTCTGTAGTCCCTCCATGTAGTACGCTATCTTGATTTCCTATGGCAACTATAGAAGAAATTAACGCTTTAGGACGCGATCTTTCCTTCATATACTTTTGAAAATTTACATGCAAAATACCTTTTTCAGATCCGATGTACACATTTTGATCATCGTAAGCATATATATTTTCAAATCCAGAGGTATGCATACCTTCTATTTCTGGGAAATAGATTATTTCATATTTCTTTGTATCATAATCCAGTTTAGCTACACCAACTTTTTTTTCACTACAAAACCAAATATTCCCTTTACGGTCTTCCATTAGGTATTTTACTGGAATATTATTGAAGACATCTAGACGCGGGGACGCATAAAACCTACCTTGTGCATCATCATATTCATAAAGACCATTTTGGGTAGCGAATACAATTCCTTGCCCAATTTTATATACATAATTTTGATAGCTAGACGGTAATCCCTCCTTTTGTGTAAAAAGCTTAGTGTCATAATTGGTTTGAGCCTCGTTTATTTTAATCTGGTATATTCCACGGTAAGGGTGAGAAGCCCAAATATATTTATCATCCAATTCTAAAAAACGAAATGAGTCAAATGTTCCTTTCAGTTTACGAATCAAACTGAATTTATTTCCATCATACCCAAGCAAATCAAGTCCATGATATGTACCCACCAAACTATATTTGATGGGATAAACGGCAGATAATGGCAATGTAAGCCAAGAGCCAACACCGTTAATTATTGGATTTATTTTATCTTCATTGATTTCTAGTATGCCTGTATTATGGGTTAACAACAAATGTCCATTCAATTCATTCAAGCGCCATGCCTCTCCACCATCGCTACCGTTTACCAATTGAAATTTTCCAGGTGATTGACTTTGATCAGTAATATTCTTATTTAACATCGCCCTATACACACCATTGGATGAAGACAAATAAAGACTATTATCAAATACACGAGTTGAATACCCAGTGACATCGTATTCAATGTTTGGACGAAGGTAGCGTATACCAGCTCCATAACTTATTACTGCGATAGCGTTATCTATAGCGGCCCAAATATTTTGTTGATTGTCAACAAATACAGTCGAAACATTTTTATTCGATAAGCCTTCAGTAACACCGATTTGTTCTAAGAATTTACCTTCACGTAAAGTTCGAATCATACACCCATCCGTAGCAGTAGCGAATACATATGTATAGTCATCAATCTTCGCAAATGAAGGAGTGTATAAGGTATGACTTGGTGAAGCCGAATGCGGTGTCAGATTTTTGTTGTGTAGTAAAAATGATTTGTTGTTCTGCAAAAATACTAGCGTACTATCCTTAGTAATATCTAATATTCCAGCGATTTTGGCCTTTTGAAAATGTGTTGCTTTGGCCACTTTAATCCATTGGTTATTCTCAAAAGACAATAAACCGTTTTCTCGTTCTTGTGCATACAATTTGCCTGATACATGGTCCATATATTCCCACTCTACTGATGCAGGATACACTTTTATTTTATTGGACTGGAAACAGAAAATATAATTGGATGACATAAAGTAAATGCCATTTTCATATTCTACCGTATACCAGACATCCGCAAACTGTCGATAGGCTTCAGGAATTAGCGAATAAAGTGATGTATATTGGAGTCCAGTCTGTTTGGTTTGTTCAAAATACCCAAATTCTCCTTGACCACCGACATAGATTCGATCTTTGTCAGCAATGTATATTGAGCGAACTATTGTCTGATTGGGTAATTTGTATTGTTTCCAATATTTTCCATCAAAAGTCAACAGACCTTCATTATTACCAAAATACATTATGCCTTTGCTATCTTGACGGATATCATAAGTGCGACTCCCACCCTGAAAAACAGACTTTCCATAATTATTTACAAGCGGAGCACCTAATGGATTTTGAGCCATAACAGTACGAAAACTTAGAAAAAATAAACAGAATACAAGTAGGTTTAATCGATTCATAATGTAAGCAATAGGCTAATGATGTATTGTTGAAGTAGGCTAAATATAGCTAATTTAATGCAAACAAGCGTACATGATGTATAAATGATGTAGTATAAGACTAGGTTTTAACTTACCATTGCACCTAATTTTGAGTAACTGAATTATAAACCAATTTTCTACACTTTTAATTTTAGCGTGCATGAAAAACAAATTACTGAGCTATGCCTTAGTTATTACAATGTCTTTTATACCTGGAATCATTCTAGCACAAACGAAGACTATAACGGGCAAGATTTACAATGAACAGGGAGCCGCCATTGCAGCAGCGACCATACGTGTTAAAAACACAAACAATAGTGGAACAAGTAGTACAGATAACGGAACCTACACTCTCCAAGTTTCAGAATCAGCAGATTCATTAATTGTTTCTGCAATAGGCTATTCAACCAATACTGTCGCTATCCGTGGCAATGTGATTGATATACAATTACTCGTAAGCAGTGCTCAAAATTTAGATGAAGTCATTGTCGTTGGGTATGGTACGCAGCGTAAAGGAGATCTGACTGCGCCTATTGCAACCGTCGATATGCAGGAAGTATTGAAAAGAACAGTGTCCTCTCCTATGGATGCATTGCAAGGAAGTGTAACAGGATTACAAATTGTGAGTGCAGGCGCTCCCGGATCTACACCTACGGTTCGTATTCGTGGTGTAGGATCTTTTAATAACGAAAGCCCGCTTTATGTCGTTGATGGAATGTTTATGGATAATATTAATTTCCTTAATCCCAATGACATCGCTGATATATCCGTATTAAAAGATGCTTCGGGTGCAGCTATTTATGGTGTGCGTGCTGCAAATGGAGTGATTATCGTCACAACTAAGAAAGGTACGTTGAATATGAAAACAAAAGTTAGCTACACGGGCTATGCAGGCGTTCAATCCGCTACCAACTTACTCAAAATGGCAAATGGAGATCAGTATGCAAAATACGCGAGTGCTGTGGGTAATCAAGCTATAGTAGACAACTCCATCACAAAATTTGGCGGGCAAAATGGCGTTCCAACGACAAATACCGATTGGTACAACGAGTTATTACGTTCAAACGCATTAATTCAAAACCACAATATCGATGTCCAAGGCGGTAGTGACAAGATTACATATTCCTTCGGTATGAACTATGTAGATCAAGATGGAATCATGGATGCGAAGAATTACGATAGAAAATATAATATTCGCACCCAAACAGAAGCACGAGTAGCACCGTGGTTGAAGCTTGGATTCACTGCACATTTAAATAATTTCAATGCTTTCTCCCCCAATAGTACGGCTTTCAGACAGGCATACTTCGCTTCACCACTTTACCCGTCCTTTGATCCAAATTTGGAATTAGCAGATCCAGTAAAGTTTGGTTCTAGCACTAGTCTAGGAATGACGTCAGGCTTTTGGTTTAATAACCCATTGGCTACGGCATATTACAACCATAATGCGACTAAAGGCATACAAATTTTGCCAAGCGCGTACATAGAAGCTCAATTTTTAGAAAACAAAATAACTTTTAGGTCGCAATTAAGTCAACGCTACCAGTCCACACATAATATTCAATACAGTCCAGTATACTATATCGATAATGATCAGCGTAACCAACGGTCTTATTTACGTTCTGGACAAGGTAGAAATAGCAATTATATAGTAGATAATTTGTTGACTTACAAAGATGGCGCGGACAAACATCATTGGACAATCTTGCTAGGTCAATCTACACGTGAAGAGCGTTGGCGCGATACCTGGGTATCGGCGAATGATGTTCCGCAGGCTGAAGAATTTTGGTATGTAGGACAAGGTGCGCAAGGTATTGGATCGGCAACTGGTTATGGTGAAGGAGGACTTCGTAATGCTGGCGTATCTTTCTTCACAAGAGGTACTTATGATTACGACAATAAATATTTATTGACAGCTACATTCCGTGCAGATGGTAGTTCCAAATACCAAACTAAGTGGGGCTATTTTCCTTCTGTAGGTCTAGGATGGGTAATAAACCGTGAGAAGTTCATGGAAGATCAATCCCTATTTGATCTATTGAAAATAAGAGGAAGCTGGGGGCTGTTGGGTAATGATGGTATTCAACCCAATGCTGGCTATGGTATCGTGAATTCAGGTAATAATTTCTCCGGTATATTTGGTAGTACAGGATCAGCAAACGGTGTCCGTGAACCAGGTTATCGTGTAGGTAGATTCTTCACACAAGTACGTTGGGAAGTCGTGGAAGAATGGGATGCAGGTCTTGACTTTGCCTTATTAAATAATCGTCTTGAAGGTACTATAGATTACTACTACCGCCAGACCAATGAACTTGCTTTCAGCCGCCCTATTCCATTTATGTGGGATCGCGTCTATGGAAACTGGGGATCTGTTGCAAACAGCGGCTGGGAAGTTTCGTTAAATTGGAAAGATCAAGTTGGACAGTTCGCCTATAAATTAGGAGCAAATGCGACTACATTAAACAATAAAGTACTTGATATTGGTGCATTAGCTAATATTCAAAATGGATTCCCTGAATGGAGTGCTGAATTTCCAACACGTATAGTGCCAAATGAACCAATTAATTATTACTACGGTTATGAAGTTGCAGGAGTTTATCAAAATCAAGCTGAAATAGCAGCAGACCCAATCGCAAGCGCATACAATGAAGCGAACCCTGGTGCGCCAATTCAACCCGGTTATTTGCGCTACAAAGATCAGAATAGCAATGGTGAATTGGATGAAGCAGACCGTATTAACCTAGGAAACTACCTACCTAAATTAACGTATGGTTTCAATATTGGAATGTCGTATCAAAAATTTGATTTGAGTGTTGCCTTACAAGGTGTTGCTGGAAATAAAATCCACAACCTAAACCGTGCTATGCGTAGAAAATATCCACAAATGAATGCGGATGCAGCTTTTATGGATAACCTGTGGACGGCAGAAGGTTCTACAAACGAATATCCATCGGCGCAAGGATCTGTAGCATCTTGGAATCTACAAGCAAGTTCTTTCTTCGTAGAAAGCGGCGCATATTTACGTATTCAAAATATACAGTTAGGTTACAACTTTAATTTGAATACTATTCCTGTTCGTGTATTCGCTACTGCCGATCGTCCTGCGATATTCACACGCTATAATGGATTTACACCAGAAGTGTCAGGAATGGGCTTTGATACGAATGTATACCCTATTGCATCCACGTACAGTTTCGGTTTTAATGTGACATTCTAAACTATTTTAAGAAATAATTAAGAAGAAATTTATGAAAGCTTTAAAATATATACTACTCAGCAGCTGCATAGGACTAGTAAGTTTACATACGAGTTGCGAAAAGTTTTTAGATAAACCGTTGGAAAATCAACAGCGTTCCGAAGAAATTGATTACACCAATTTAGCATACATGTACGCGCCTGTATCTGGTGTGTACAGGTCTGCAGCAGATGACAACCTTGTACATTGGATTGACCTTTCTATACGGGCTATGCGTGATGATGATTACCAACAAGGTGCGCCTAATCCAAACGATAACCCCGAACTAATGGGAATCAAAAACTTTCAAAGTGATGTGACCATTCAATCGTATTGGGGACTTAATCAATCCTGGATCAGTTATTACAGCTTAGCTATTGCAGCGAATAATGCTTTGATGGAATTGGATGAGTTTGAAAAGAATATTCCGTCAGGTAATGCAGAACAATTAAAACTCAACAAACAGTACAAAGCTGAAGTACGTTTCTTACGCGCTTATGCACACCTTTTAGCATCACGCATTTTTGGTGACGTCCCTATTTTATCCGACAGTGGAGATATTGCACGACTGACGACCATTGGCAAGAGTACAATGGCTGAAGTCCGTGAATTTATCATCAATGAGATGAATGATTGTATTGCTGATTTAGAAGATGCTCGTCCAAATCAGTCCAAACATACCGGCGCCGTGACAAAATATTCTGCTTTATTGTTGAAAGCAAAGGCTGCAACAGATTTAGCGAAAAATGACAATGCAAGTCCGTATTGGGATCAAGTGTTAGAGGCTACCGATCAGATAATTCAAAGTGGAAAGTTTTCGCTTTATACGGATTTATACAACTTATTCAAAAAGCCAGGAAAATTAAGCAATGAATCCTTATTCGAGTTACAATATTCTGATTTTGGTGTAGGTACAGGAGATATCGTGCGCCCAGGTGTTGACTGGGGTACTTTCTTTAGGTGGCAAGGGCCGTCGGGTAATCAACGTGGTAGCGCGATATCAGGCGCAGGCTGGATTCCTCCTTCACAGAATATTGTAGATTTCTTGACGACCAGAGGTGATGCATTGCGATTAAAAACGACCATCTTAACATATGGCGCGACAGAAGACACCTTTGTGGAGACTCCAGATGGCGACAAAATCTACGGCAATCCTTTCGGAATAAAATACTTCAATGGTAAGGCTTATATGCCCGCCAATCAAATGACAGAAGGAAGATTAGAATACGGAGCGAATAACAATGTACGCATATTGCGTTATGCTGATGCCCTTTTGTTGAATGCTGAAGCACGTGTACGCAAAGGTCAAAATGGTGACACACCGTTTAATCTCGTACGCACAAGAGCTAATATGTCTACTATCACTGGTGTCACCTTGGATCAAATCTTGGATGAACGCCGAGCAGAGTTTGCATGTGAATGGTGGGGAGAGCGTTTTAATGACTTGGTACGTACAGGCCTTGCTCAACAAGTGTTTGGTTCTAAATTTACACCAGGAAAAAGCGAATTCGTGCCTATTCCGCAAACACAAATTGACGC
>JAZQRD010000113.1:0-7376 GCA_045629405.1 Sphingobacterium sp.
AGTATAATAGCAGCTGCAGTTACAGGTCCTGCCAAGCAACCTCTTCCAGCTTCATCTGTACCTGCTTCTTTGGATAACTCACTGTATGATTTTATTAGCATAAAAATGTTAAAAAATTAGTTTGCATTAAAAATGTAAAAATTATTCAACAAAATTATATAAATTTGATACTATCTAATAATGTGTAGAATAATTAATAATATAATTTATGAAAAATAAAATTACTAAACTTTCTTTAGCGTTTGTATTGATGATGGCTTTTAATGTTCATGCTCAAACAGAACAAGAAAGACAAAAAATAGTTTCATTAAGTAATACTGCTAAGGAAAGTGAATTAATAGAAAAGAAAACATTAGAATACGAAACCAATTATGCGATTGCTGTTGCAAAAGCTAATGAAAAGGGATTAGTTTTGTCAGGAACAAACGATAGAGGACAGTTTTTTACTATTCATTCTTACGATGAAGCATCTGATACAATTCTTTATAGATTGACATTTAATAATAATGGAAATAGTTCATCTATAAATACAATTAAGGCTACATATCTACACAATATAGGAATGACTGGAGCTGGTATGATTGTTGGTATTTGGGATGGAGGTATCCCTCGCGTTACACATCAAGGATTAACTCCTCGTGTTACTCAGAAAGATAATGGTAACGTAGGGATGGATAATGATGGTATTTTTCATGGAACGCATGTTGGTGGAACAATTGCTTCGAATGGTAATGGAAATTTAGCTAATACTAAAGGACTAGCACCTCAGGCGAATTTATGGGCATATAATTGGAGTAATGATGAAGCTGAAATGATAGCTGCAGCTGGTCAAGGTTTATTAGTTTCTAATCACTCATACGGTTTGGATAATTATGCGTTAAAAGATGCATTTGGAGTTGGAATTTTTGGTCGATATACAACAACCTCAAGAAATATTGATATTATATTAAACGACTATCCCTTTTATACTCAAGTGTGGGCTGCCGGAAATGATAGAGATAAAGTGCCTGCTTTGAATTCAGGTTACGGAGGAAGAGATATACTTGCAAATGAAGGTGTATCTAAAAATAATATAATTGTAGCGGCAATTAATGGTATTTCTACTTACAATTCAGCTTCAAATGTCACTATGTCTTCTTTTAGTAACTGGGGACCAACAGATGATTTTAGAATTAAACCAGATATTTCTTCAAAAGGTGTTAACGTACTTTCATTGAGTAATCAATCTAATGTTGCAACAGCGACTTCCCAAGGTACATCTATGGCTTCACCTTCAGTAACTGGAGGTATAGCAATTTGGCAACAATACTATAATTCTATATTTGGAAATTATATGAGATCTTCTACAGTAAGAGCGTTAATGGCACACACAGCATTGGAAGCTGGACCACAAATGGGACCTGACTATATGTACGGATGGGGTGTATTGAATATAGAAGGTGGTGCTTTAGTTATGGAGAATGTTGAAGAAGAAAAAGCAATTATTTCTGAAGAAACATTAACTGCCGGGGAAGTAAAAGAAATGACTTTTTCAACGACAGGAGGGAGTAGCTTAATAGCTACAATTGCTTGGAATGATCCAGCAGGGACAGCATTAGATTCTGGAACGAATATTTCAAGTTCTAGATTAGTAAATGATTTAGATTTACGTATTATAAATCTTGATACGGATCAAAGTTATACTCCTTATAGATTAAATAGAAATTGGCAACAATTAGCTGTAAATTCTACAATTAATTCAAAAGGTGATAATATAGCTGATAATATTGAAAAAATAGAGATTGTTAATGCTCCTGCTGGTAATTATAAAGTAGTTATATCACACAAAGGTACCACTTTGTCGGGAGGTTCTCAAATTTATAGTTTTATAATGACAGGTCATCAAGGTACTTTGTCTATTGAAGAGGAAGCTTTAAAGAATGTAAAAGTTTATCCAAATCCTACTCAAAATATAGTGACTATTGATGGAGATTTAGCAATAATGCTTGGTTCGGAATTGTTTGTTTATGATCAAGCGGGACGTTTAATTGTTAATTCAATTTTAACTAACGAATCGGATTTTAACATTGATATGACGGATTTTGAAACAGGTGTTTATGTGTTTACGTTAGCTAAAAAAGGTGCAGTTCAAACATATAAAGTTGTAAAAAAATAAGGATGTATAATAAAGGAACTATTAAGTTCCTTTATTTATTTTTAATACATTTCATTTTTTTAATATAATGTTAATATTAGCGTGTTAAAAATTTGTTATTGTGCAAAAATGTTTTAGTTTTGTAGTTCAACTAATTCAAATTAAATTAATATGAAATCAAAGTTTACTTGGATTTTGACTCTTCTAATGCTAGTGTGCATGCAAGTTGGATTTGCACAACAAAGAAAAATTAGTGGGGTTGTTAAGACACAATACGGTGATCCTATAGAAGGAGTTGCTGTTACCTTAAATGGAACAAACAAAGGTACAGAAACTGATCTTGATGGTAATTATTCTTTATTCGCTAGTCAAGGTGAAAAAGTTACCGTACAAATGGAAGGATTTAAAACATCTACTTTGACTGTTTCAGCATCAAATGTTTTAAATTTCACATTATTCGAATCTGATGATACAGAATTAGACGAGATCATAGTAACAGGTTATGCTACTCAAAGTAAGAAAGAGACTGCAGTATCACAAACTACAATATCGTCTAAAACTATCGAAGGACGTCCAAATGCAAACGTAATCCAAACCTTACAAGGGCAAGTTCCAGGTTTGAATATTATGACAGGTTCAGGACAACCGGGTTCTGACGATACTTCAGTAGTGTTAAGAGGTATTGGTTCTATCAATGGTAAAACAAGTCCATTGTATGTAATTGATGGTGTACCTATGTCTGATGATAGATTTAGATCAATTAATCCAAATGATATTGAATCTATTACTGTTTTAAAAGATGCTGGCGCAACATCTATTTATGGTAATCGTGGTGCTAATGGAGTTATCGTAATTACTACTAAAAGAGGTGGCTTTGATCAAGATTTAACTGTTAAATATGTTGGGTTAACGGGTGTTGTATTTAATCAAACGGATAACTACAATACATTTGACGGTCCAGGGTTAAAAAGATTCGAAAAGTATTTATTCCAAAATACAAGAGGTGCTATAGGTACAAACTGGACTGAAAATAACATCAATAATACAACAACAACGGATTGGATGGATTATTTCTTTAGTCCTGCAATTCAGCAAAATCATACATTGTCATTTTCTTCAGGATCTAAAAATTTAGCTACACATACTTCAGTTGGTTATGCTGATTATGAAGGTACATTGACAGGTACAAATTTGCAACGTTTTAATTTTAGAACAAATTTAGATGGTAAGAATAACAGTGGTAGATTAACTTACTCTACAAATGTTTCTGCGAACTATTCTAAAAATAAGATGTTAGACGCTACGGGTTCAAATAATGTTTATCATAACTATTTTATTGGTGCTAACAGAGGTTTACCATATTTAAATGGTGCTGATTATAATTGGGGAGCATCTTTTGATGATGTATTTGATGCTTATCAAGATTTAGGATCTGCTTCTGCTCCATTTGTATTAATTGACAGAAGACGTAATGTTGCTTATCGTCAAAATGAGTTAAAATTATTAGTTAATGGTTCAGTTAACTATAAATTGAGTGATAAATTTTCTATTTCTAATCAATCAGGAATGGATTTTCAAAATATTAATCAACCACGTTGGTATAATCCAGGTTCATTCCATGAGTTAGTTTCTGCTCCGGAAGATCAAGAGTACGTTGGATGGTATAATGAAACAGATACTAAGAGATTTGTATTTACATCAACTTCATCTTTAAAGTATAAAGAAACTTTTGGTGATAATCATACAATAGGTGCAGGTGCATATGTTGAGTATTTAAAAGGGCATTTAAATTCTTCATCATTTGAAAAAACTGGATTCGATCCTATTTTCTGGTCACCTGGTGCTGGAACAGGATGGATTGCTGATACTCCTGATAATGATTATTATGCTGCTACAGCTTCTAAATCTAAATTTAATAGTGGTTTGTTTTCATATTTCGGAAATGTAACGTATGATTATAAAGGAAGATTTGGATTAGACGCTACGATTCGTAGAGATGCTTCTTTTCGTTTTACAAAAGAAAATCAATGGGGAACTTTCTGGGCTGTTGCTGGTAGATGGAATATTTCTAACGAAGAGTGGATGATGGATTCTAAAGTAAATGATTTAAAAATTAGAGCTTCTTACGGTACTTCAGGTAATCAAGACATTACTGGTGCTGGTTTATTTGGAGGTGCTAATATGTTTTCAACTTTGTATGGTACAAGCACTCAGTATTATGGAGAGTCTGCTTTAATTATGTCTCAGTTGCCTAATGCTACTTTAAGATGGGAAACTACTGAACAAGCAAATGTGGGTATAGATTTTGGAGTTTGGGAAAATCGTCTTAGAGGTTCGTTAGATGTTTATCGTAAAACAACTAAAGATTTATTCTTATCACGTCCTATTTCTGCAATCAATGGAGCAAGTTCAATTCCTGCTAACTTCGGTGATATGAAAAACGAAGGTGTTGAAGTGTTATTAGCTGCTGATGTTTTAAGAAAAAAAGATGCACGTATTACTTTAAATGCAACTGTTGGATATAATAAAAACACAGTAATGAATATCCCTGAAGAATCAGGATTTTATTGGAATGGTGCTTCTTTAACAGGATATAGAGAAGGTTCATTAGTTAATGAGTTCTATATGTACAAATATGCAGGTGTTAATCCAACAAATGGAGAAGCTTTATTTTACACAGCTGACGGTGGTACTACTGCAACTCCTACAGATGAAGATAGACATTGGTTAGATAAATCATCTTTCCCAATTTTCCAAGGAGGATTTGGTATTGATGCAGAATACAAAGGATTCTTTTTAACAGCTAACTTTACATACGCTAAAGATTCTTACAGATACGATAATTCATATTTATGGTTTACTAACCCAGGTTTTGTAGGTCCATTTAATATGTCTGCAGATTATTATGATTTTTGGACACCAGAAAATACAGATTCTACTTTCCCAAGTCCAATAGCTTCTAATAACTCTTTCTTATCAGATTCTGATTTTTATGTTAGAGATGCATCTTATGTTCGCTTAAGATTCTTATCAGTTGGTTATAATTTTAAACAAAAGCATTTAGCATTTATGAAATTATCAGGTTTAAGAGTTTATGCTCAAGCTGAAAATTTACATACTTGGACAAATTGGAAAGGTTTTGATGCTGAAAGTAACAGAGGTGTAGATTTAGATCAATACCCAACTCCGAGAAGTGTTTCATTCGGAATTGATGTTCAATTTTAATTATTTAGAAAATGAAAAAAATAATATATTCAATACTTGCATTAAGTGCTATTGTAACTTCTTGTCAAGATGCATACGAAATTGACCAACCTGGTTACGTGACTGAAGAAACTGAAGTATTCAAAGACAATGCATCTATTCAAAGAGGTATTAATGTAATTTATAATATTATTCCAGCTCAAACTGAAATTTCTTTTGGATCAATTTTTACTGATGAAGTAGGTTTAGGTCATCAAAATGGAGGAGCAGGAATTAATGATGGTTCTTTTAACTTTGTTTTAGAATCTGGTAATGGTGAGGCATCTACTATTTGGTCATCTAATTATAGTATGATCAATCGTATCAATCGTATGTTATCAGCTATTGATATTATGATTGCTGCAAATCATCCGGATACTAATGAATTAAAGAGTAGTAAAGCTGAATTATTAGTTTTGCGTGCATATGCAAATACTAAGTTGTTTGCTTATTTCACTCCAGATTATACTAATCCATCAGGTTTATCTGTTTTAAAATTAGATTTCACACAAACTGATGATTATAGTGTTCTTTTACCGAGAGCTACTGTTGCAGAAATGGTGGAGTTTATTGAAGAAGATATCCAAGAGGCAAGAACTTTACGTTTTGATGCAGAAGATTATTCAGCTCCAGATAATACGTATGTTTCTAAAGCATTATTAGATGCAATTTTGGTTAATCTATATTCAATGACCGAAAATTATAGTGGTGTTGTTGAAAATGCTGAAAATATAATTAACGGTGGTTGGAATATGTTAACTACTGGTGAAGATTTTCTATTTAGTTTTAATGATGCTAATTTAGATGGTAATCCTGAGATTATTTTTAGACAAAAGTTAGTAGTTACTCAAGGAGGTGGAGTTGCTAATATTTGGTTTACAAATAGACCTAATATATCAGGAAGTATTAATTTTGATATAGGTAGATCTTTATATAATGAAATTGATCGTTTAGATATGTCTTCTTTTAATCAAAAAGATGATTCATTAAGAAAAGATATTCGTTATTCTGTAAATGTTCATTCAGATTCACAGGTTAATACTAATTATGCTAATGTTAGTTATGACCAATATATTACTTCTGATAAATTATTAGTAGGTAAGTATTTAGGTAGAACTCAAGCGATTATGCAAAATGACATTATGTTGGTGAGATTTTCAGATGTTTTGTTAGCTTTAGCAGAAGCCCGAGCACATCAAGGTGCAATTATAGGAAACGTTGCAGTTGGAAATTTCAGTACAGTTGAATCGATTATTTATAATATTCGAAAAGCACGTATAAACAATATTGATTTTCCTGAGCTTGTTGAGCCAGAAACTTTACCAACAATTACTACTAATCAATCTGCATGGAAAGCTATTCTTAATGAAAGAAGAGTTGAGTTAGCATTTGAAGGGAAACGTTATTTAGATGTTAAGCGTTTGGGTATTAAAGCTAATCAAGGTTTTGAAAGAGATAGTCAAGATTGTGTACGTAATAGTGCATGTTATTTAGCACCTGATAGCTACAAAATGACTTTGCCTATTCCAAGGTTAGAAGTTAGAGCAAATAGCAGTATTGTACAAAATCCTGGATACTAGTAATTAAATATATATTATTGTTAAAAAGCACCTTCGGGTGCTTTTTTTATTTTATGACATTTTATTTTTTACCTTTGCTTCAAATCAAATTCAATGAACAAATTAATTATTTTTCTTTTAAGTATTGTTTTTTTTCCTTCTCAGGCTCAGGTTAGAACTTCAAAAGTTTTAACAACGCAACAGAAGGATTTAAAAACTAAAAGTGTTCAATCAAATAATAATTTGAAAACAATTGAATCTTCAACTAAAAGAGGAGATAGTTTAAGCATTAATAGAAGGCAAAGTCAAGTCTATGATACAATTCCATCTATAGATAAATACTTGTTGGTAGATCTTTATGATAATAAGGTCGCTATAGATACAACTTTAAATATACAATCTTATTATAAGCATAATTTTTTACAAAAAGATGCATTCGG
>JAZQRD010000114.1:0-5327 GCA_045629405.1 Sphingobacterium sp.
CATCTAGAATATGTTTTGTCTAATTCTCCGGTAATAGAATTTCATGCTGAAGTGAAAGAAATGAAAGATTTGATTCAGCATTTGATCGAATTATTACCCGAGAAATGTCGACATGTTTTTATGCTGAGTCGACAAGAATTCCTTTCCAACAAAGAAATCGCACTGAAATTAAATATTTCTGAAAAAACAGTCGAGATGCATATCACCTTAGCTTTAAAGAGGTTGCGTGTCGGTTTGCGTGATTATATGCATCTCTTGTTACTTCTTTATTAATTTTTTCTATTTCCTACCTAGGGATTGGTGCTATTTAAGTTACTTAATTAATGAATAGACTACGTGGAAAATCAATTGTTAAAAACCATACTAACTAAAATTACCAATGGAACTGCTTCTGATGAAGAATTGCAGCAGTATCACCGTTGGTACAACTCGCTGTTGGATAAGGATATAAATCAAAATCAACTCGAGAAGGATAAGGTTGGTGTTACAGCGGAAATGTGGCAGCATATTTCCGAGCAACTTTTTATCGATAGTGAGCATTCTGATAGTTTGGAGGTTGCAATTAGCGAAACGAAAAGTAAACGAATTACGTTGATAGCAGCAGCTATTGTGCTGTTTGTGATGAGTTTAGGTATATATTTCTATGCTATTCGTCAAACTACTTTTGACGTTATCCAAGAGCGGTATGCGGAGGTATTGACTGATACGTTGGATGGCGTGATTCTAACGTTAGCTGATGGTAAGCAGGTGAATCTGACGCAGGCTACTGATGGAACTATTCAATCGAGTGACGAATTAGAAATTAGTAAGTCAATAGATTTTTTGTCCTACGTGACGACTGATAATGATGTAGTTGCGGAAAAGGAGAAGGTTGTTCAGTACAACTCGTTGTTTATTCCAAGTGGTAAAACCTTTCAACTGATGCTGGCAGACGGTACAAAAGTTTGGTTAAATACGAAATCTATTTTGAGGTATCCGACACAATTCTCAGGTGCTGATCGTCGTGTGCAATTAATTGGTGAAGGCTACTTCGAAGTGGCAAAAAACATAAATAAGGCTTTTGTAGTCGAAAGTGTAGGACAAGAATTAACTGTATTAGGCACTAGATTCAATGTGTCTGCTTATTCAGATGATAAGGTGATAAGTACGCTTTTCGAAGGAAAAGTAAGTGTGCAAAACACTAGAAGTGGTGCGGAAACTTTCTTAATGCCTGGTGAACAGGCGACACTACATGACAAAGTATTAAAGAAAGAAACTGTAAATCTCAAAAACGTTTTAGGCTGGAAAAATGGCTATTTCGTTTTCGAGGATGAGCGTCTGGGTAGTATTTGCAATACGTTGTCAAGATGGTATGATGTTGAGTTCGATGTGTCAAATCACCCAAAAGTTATGAATCAAGTTTACAGTGGAACCATGCCAAGGTTTGAAAATATAACGGAAGTATTAGATATACTTTCCGAGACAGGCTCTCTAAATTATAAATCTGAAGGAAGGAGGATCATATTTATGAAATAAATCCACTTCAGAATCAATTTAGCGCTAGTCGCATCCAAAATATGAAAATTAACTAGTCCAAAATATTAATTATTTAATTATGAGGTATATCTTCATGTTTCTGTTGTGTTTGAATTTCCAACTATATGCTAATCAGTATGGAAACAAAATCACAATTGTAAAAAAGAATATCAATCTTGAAACGATTTTAAAAAATATTCAGTCGCAGACTGACCTTCATATCATATGGCAGCCAGACCAAATCAACACGTCGGTTACCTATGATGTTAATATCTCAAACTTATCTTTTGAGGAGGCTTTTAAAAAGCTAAATCTTGATAGTCATTTGAGCTATACAGTGAAAAATAATACTATTGTGCTGAAACCAAAAAGAACAACTGCTGCTGCTCAGCAGGGTTTTCTTATATCTGGTACAGTAAAAGATAGTAATACAGGTGGGGCAATCGCTGGCGTGAGTATTATTGCTGAGCGAGCTGGTGCTATCTACTCAACATCTACGGATGCGAAAGGTAATTTCGTAGTCAATGTAAAGAGTGGGGGAGTGTATGATATCACCTATTCGTATGTAGGTTATTTACGCTCAAAAATTCAAATTGACGTGAAAGCTGGCGAAGCTGCTAAAGGGGATATCTTTCTTGTTGAGAAAGCTATTGCTTTTGATGATGTCGTAGTGACAGGTTATCAAACTATCAGCAAACGTGAACAAACTGCTGCTATTACATCTTTGAAGATGGAAGATATCATGATGCCAGGTGTTACTTCATTAGATCAAATGCTTGAAGGTCGCGTTCCTGAATTAATGGTTATGAATAATTCGGGTGAAGCTGGTGCTACTGCACGTCTACGTGTACGTGGTACTTCTACTATCTTAGGTAACCGTGAGCCACTTTGGGTATTAGACGGTTGGCCTATGACGGATCCTGTCAATGTATCTCCAGAAGATTTAAATAATCCTGATTATATCAATATCATCGGTAATGCTATCGCTGGTATCAACCCTCAAGATATTGAGCGTATCGATGTATTAAAGGATGCTGCTGCTACAGCATTGTATGGTACACGTGCGGCAAATGGTGTAATCGTAGTTACTACGAAGAAAGGTGTAGTTGGGAAAACTAGAATTAGTTACAACCACTCATCTAAAATCACAAGAAGACCAAGATATACAGACCGCGCTATAAACTTAATGAATTCGCAAGAGCGTGTAGAATTTGGTCGCAATTTGTCGAATCTTCATTATCGTTTCCCTACGAGTATGGCTCAAGTGGGCTATGAAGGTGCTATCAATAAGTACTATACGGGACAAATAGATTATGATGGGTTCTTGAAAGAAGTACAACACTATGAAACTGTAAACACGGATTGGTTTGATATCTTGACAAGAGATGCATACTCTTCTTTCCATACAGTGGATGTTTCAGGAGGGACGAAAGAGGTGCGCTATTATGGATCATTAGGATATGATAAAGACAATGGCGTAATCAAAAATTCATATAATGACCGCTATACTATGCGCATGAATTTGGATGCGAATATTACTTCCAAATTAAAAATGAATCTTCGTTTGAATGGTAATGTACAGAATAAAGCTAGTCATATGCGCGATGTCAATCCTATTGATTACGCTTATAATACTACACGTGCTTTACCAGCGTACAATGAAGATGGTTCATACTATTATTATAATAAGATTCCATTGAGTACAGGTCGCGAAGCAGATAGATTCAGATTCAATATCATGAATGAGTTAGAGAATTCAAGTGATTTGTACAATGGTTCAGGTATGAATGCGAACTTGGATTTGAAATATACTTTTTCTCCTTCACTAGACGTGAGTGTAGGTGGTACATATACACGAAACAGTACTACGCAAGAAATGTGGTGGGGAGAGAAAACGAACCAAGTTGCAGGATGGCGTAATTCGGAGTTTGGTATATTGCCTCCAAAAGGTGAGTTAGGTCGTTCAGAATTACCTTATGGTGGTTCAATCAAAAACACGAATACTATAAGTGATAACTTTGGCTTCCGTATTCAGAGTGATTATAGAAAATCATTTGGTAGCGATAAGCAGCATTTAATAACTAGTACGGCAGGTTTTGAGGTACATAGTACGTCAAATAGTTCGTACAGTGACGAAGCTAGAGGATACCTGAAAGAAAGAGGTAATCAATTCATCAATGGTTTATCAAATCTTGATGACTATCCATTGTATAAAGCATGGCTCAACCAAAATCACAGAGCTATTGGAGCAGGCCTTTCTAATGTAGTGTCGGGATATTTAACTGCAAGTTATTCGTATTCAAACCACTTTACTCTTGCGATGAATGGCCGTACAGATTACTCAAACAACTTTGGTAGCCGTAGTAATGAGAAATTCTTACCTGTATGGGCGGTTTCAGGTATGTGGAATCCGAAATTTACGTTATTTGATGATTTTGACGCTTTATCAGAATTAAGATTCAGAACATCATTCGGTAAACAAGGTAACATGTTGCCAGATCAAGGTCCTAACTTAATTATGAAATTGGGTGTATTGGATCCTCATTATAATGAGAATATATCTACTGTGGCACGTTTTCCGAACCCTAACTTACGTTGGGAACAAACATCGTCATTCAATGCATCAGTGGATTTAGGCTTTTTCAGAAATCGTTTAAGTTTAAGTGGTACGTATTATAATAAGCAAACTGAAGATGCATTTACTAGTGTCAAAGTTTCTAGCGTAAATGGTATCCTAGATTACGTGATGAATAATGGAGGTTTGCGTAACTATGGATATAGTTTAACAGTTGGTGCGAAACCTATTGAAACTGATAATTTCACGTGGAATTTCTTTACCATGTATTCGGCTAATAAGAATAGGTTGCGTGTAGGTTCATTGGAAAATTTTGAGTACTCGAATTATTTGAATGGTACTGCATTAGTGGATGGTGAATCGGTAGGTACGTTTTACTCATACCAATTCTTAGGATTGAATCCACAAAATGGTTTACCAGTTTTTGAGGATTATGAAGATCGTAAGCATGTATTAGAAGGTAAGTCGTTAGAAGAAACTGTGAAAATGACTATGGTGAATAGTGGTGTAAGAGAGCCGAGATTCAACGGAAGTTTTTCAAATAGTTTCCGATACAAATCATTCTCCTTGTCAATGAATATGACATATAGCTTAGGATCTAAAGTCCGTTTATTCCCAATGTATTCGCCAGTATCTGGTGGTATCAAAGCAGAGACCAACGTACGTAAAGAATTTGTCGACAGATGGCAAACTCCAGGCGATGAGTTGATAACGAATATTCCGGCAATCATATCTCCTGCTCATCCATTATACTCAACATATAGTACACACTACTCGAGAACAGTAAATTCAAAAATACCTGTGTTCGCAGCAAGCGTTTGGGATATGTATGATAATGGAAGTCAGCGTGTTGTAAGTGGTGATTTCTTGAAGATGACATCTTTGTCTATGCGCTATACTTTAAAACCGGCTCAGCTTAAAAAGACTCCATTCTCTGCTGCCGCGATAAGTTTCAATACGCAAAACTTATTTACAATTAGTGCGAAAGAGTTAAGAGGTCAAGATCCTTCGCAAGCAGGATTTGCGGCTGCTTCGTTATCGATTCGTCCGGCATACACTCTTCAATTTAATGTTTCTTTCTAATAATGAAAACCATGAAAAAACTACTTATTTTATTAGTTGTATTCATCAATATAGGTTGCGAAAAGTTCTTGACTGACTATTCTCAAGATTTAGTTATTGTAAAGACAACTACTGATTTGGATGAAATCATGCTAGGATCTGCCTATATTCCTAG
>JAZQRD010000115.1:0-3615 GCA_045629405.1 Sphingobacterium sp.
ACTAAAACTATTAGCTTACCAACTTTCGTTGGCGAAGAAAAATATACAGAGGTTGGTGTTTCGCAAATGCGTAAAACAATTGCTCGTCGCTTAGGTGAGTCATTGTTTACTGCACCTCACTTCTATTTGACTGTAAGTATCGATATGGATAATGCTATTGCTGCGCGCGCTCAAATCAATGAGGTAGCTCCAGTGAAAGTATCTTTCAACGATTTAGTTATCAAAGCGGTTGCTGTTTCATTGAAACAACATCCAGCCGTAAACTCTTCATGGCAAGGTGACAAAATCAGATTCAACCAACATACTAACATCGGTGTTGCTATGGCAGTAGAAGATGGTTTGTTGGTTCCTGTTGTACGTTTTGCAGATGGTAAATCATTATCTCATATCTCAGCAGAGGTTAAAGATTTCGCGGGTAAAGCGAAAGCTAAAAAATTAACTCCAGCAGATTGGGAAGGTTCAACATTTACGGTATCTAACTTAGGTATGTTTGGTATTGATGAATTTACTTCAATTATCAATTCTCCTGATGGTGCAATCCTATCTGTAGGTGCGATCCAACAAGTCCCTGTAGTGAAAAATGGTGCAGTAGTACCAGGTAATGTAATGAAATTGACTTTGGGTTGTGATCACCGCGTAGTGGATGGTGCAACTGGAGCACAGTTCTTACAAACATTAAAAGGATTATTAGAAGCTCCAATTCGTTTATTAGCGTAAAAAGATTGTTGCTTAACATAAAAAGAAGCCACTTTATAAAATAAAGTGGCTTCTTTTTTGGTTTTTAATTTAGATTCCTTTTATATTTAGTTGAATTCAAAAATCGTATCAGAAGCGTGAATAGATTAGTAAGGTTAGTAGCATTTTTTGTAAGTACAATTTTTATTATTTCGTGTAAATCCGAAGCAAAGAAGCAAGAAGAAGTTAGGCAGAAACAATCCGAACTGGATAGTATTGCTTTGATTTATGATCCTAAAAATTTTGATCCTCGTGTAGATGAGTATATGCAGAAATTGCATAAACGTTCTGGATTCAATGGCAATGTTTTGATTGCAAAAAAGGGTAAGATAATTTATCAAAACTCCTTCGGTTGGGCGGACTACCTGCACAAGGATAGTTTACATATAGATTCTCGGTTCGAATTGGCATCGGTGAGCAAACCAATGACGGCTTTAGCTGTTTTACAATTAATAGAAAAGGAAAAAGTCGGTATAGATCAGTTGGTAAGTGATTTCTTTCCAGGATTTCCATATGTGGGTGTAACTGTTAGGCAGTTGTTGACACATCGCTCTGGACTACCAAATTACGTCTATTTTGTAGATAAGATTTGGCCTGATCGTAAGAAGGGCATGTCTAGCATGGACGCTATCAATTTGATGATTGAGCATAAACCTGCGAGATATGGGAAACCAGATGGAAGATTTCACTATAATAATTCCAATTATATGTTGTTGGGTGCCATCGTAGAGAAAGTATCTGGTCAAGATTTCGATGCGTATATGCAGGAAAATGTATTTAAGCCCGCAGGCATGAAGAATACAGCAGCATTGTCACGTGTAAAATACGATAAAATCCCAACGGATGTAATAGGGCATGATCGTGTGTGGCGTAGATCGGTGGTGCAGGATTATTTGGATGGACCATTAGGAGATAAAGGTATCTACAGTACGGTAAAAGATATGTTCCTGCTTGACAAGGCTTTGAAAGAAGGTCGATTATTGGGCAAAGAACTTTTGGATTCGGCTTATGTACCGCGTTCTGATGCTAAGAGAGGCGTATTTAGTTACGGTTACGGCTGGCGAATGTTTACTTCTGGTAAGGAAAAAATAGTTTATCATACGGGCTGGTGGCATGGCTTTAAAAATCTCTACGTGAGAGATTTAACGAATGATGTGACTATCGTGCTATTGTCAAATATGGTTAATGGGAGTATAAATCAACTGGATGAGTTGTATAAAATTCTAGAAATGCCTATATTAAGACAAAATGCATATGACGCCAATGGTGGATTTGTAGAACATTGATATTATAAATTTTAAGTATATGAAAAAGACATTGATTTTAGGTGCTAGCACAAATACGGCAAGATATTCTTATTTAGTAGCGAATAAATTAGTTAGAAAAGGGTATCCAATTGTCAATGTCGGTAGAAAGGTAGGTGAGGTTGCTGGTGTAGCTATTCAGCCTGCAGAGGAAATTCATACTGATATTGATACAATTACTCTATATGTAGGGCCAAAAAATCAGGAGCCTTATTACGATTATATTCTAAATACAAAGCCAAAGCGTGTAATCTTTAATCCTGGAGCTGAGAATCCTGAACTTTCAGCAAAACTGAAAGAGGCGGGAATAGAGCCAGTAGAAGCGTGTACATTGGTCATGTTAAATACAGGACAATATTAATAGCTAGCATTTAACTTGCTATTGCAAAAGGTATAACTGAGAAAATCAGTTATACCTTTTTTTATGCATAGTAGTTTTCGATCTCGGAGTTTAATAGCGCAAACTCCTTAATTCCCGATGATTATATAGTTTATCTTTTGGGTAATTTGGTTAGCTTTTTAGTTAATTGTAAATCGTAATTTTAATCAACCAATTATGTTAAGCGATTTACTATACCAATAAATTATGAGGCACTTAATAAGTATACTGTTGGCGCTAATAATTTTCAGTTGTGTAGATGTTCATGCGCAATCCGTTAGAAGAATATATGTTAGTAAAGATGGAAATGATAAAAATAGTGGAACTGTTGAGAAACCTTTAGGTACAATCCACAAAGGAATTGAACAGGTAAGGCGTCTTAAAAATACTAAACTCAAGGGACAGATCGAGTTAATACTGGATGGCGGTACATATTATTTGGATAAGAGTATTGAGCTTGATCAAACACTTTCAGGAACTATTGAAGCTCCTTTTGTTATTCGCGCAGTAGAAGGAAAGAAGGTTGTCTTGAGTGCGGGGATTTTGTTGCAGAAACTGAATTGGATAGAGGGTTCAAATGGAATATGGAGTGTAAATATTCCAGCAGGAACTGTTATTGAAGATCTGTACGGCGATGGCAAGAAACTTATTAAAGCACGTTATCCTAATTTTAATCCGAAGATTTTGCCTTTCAACGGCTATGCTGCCGACGCAATATCGGTAGAGCGCGTTATTAAATGGAAAAATCCTGAAGGTGGATATGTACATGCGTTACATGATGGTAAGTGGGGCGGATTCCATTTTAAGATAAGAGGAAAAGATAAGGATGGTAATTTAATTTTGGAAGGCGGGCAACAGAATAATCGACCTAGTCCGATGCATAATGTATTTCGATTTGTTGAAAATATATTTGAAGAGTTGGACGATGTCAATGAATGGTATTTTGATGCTATTTGCGGTTAGCATAATGATAGGAATATGTGCAGTTTTTTCATTGGATTTGATCAGCTCACACATTTCAATTCCATCCATATTTGGCATCATGACATCCGAAATAGAGACTGTAAAATAAACTGTGTCAATGTTAATAAATAGAAGTATTATTTTTGACATAGTAATTATGAGTATCCACGAGAACGATTTTGATTTTGAGTCCATTAAGGACAAAGCCCTAGAGCAATTACGCAGCGGCGAATC
>JAZQRD010000116.1:0-9132 GCA_045629405.1 Sphingobacterium sp.
ATCTATTCCTAATGTTCTAGCTTTAAAAGCTGGTACTAATTCTAGTTCTGCACTTATGAAATCAGATTCAGTAATATCATATTTATCATTTAATAATTTTAATATATTTAATTCAAATATTTCTTTTTATATTTTTATTTATCTATTATCTTTTAACAACAATCAAATTCATTAATTAAAAAATTTATACAGTATTATTTCAGGACCGCAGCCTTCTAATTTTTTAAAATGAATTAAAACCTCTTTACCGATTATTTGTGAAACTTTAATAGAAAGTTGATCTAAATAGGCTCTATCCAAATCATTTCCTAATAATAATAACTCAATTTTCCCAGAATCTACACCATTAGCATAATCACCCAATAGAGAGACCTGATGTACATCTCCTGCCTTTGCCAATACGGAATCAATTATCTCATCAATACCTAAATATTTATGAATTAAATTTTGTAAGGGCTGAAATAAGGAATGCTGCGTATTGGCTGCATAATACACCCTGTTGTCTGCCTGCTCCCGCAGTAAATAACCAGCTTCCGTAAGTTGATTTAGTTCTTTTCGAATGGCATTGGTTGATTCATTAAACTCTTCGGCTATACCACGCAAATAGCCCTTGTTCGATGCCGATACAAAGAATTTGATTAATAGCTTAAGCCTTGTCTTCGAAGTAATTAATGAATCTAACATTGGTCAGTACCTTCTTGAGTAACAAAAGTACTCAAGAAGTTTGAGTTTCCCAAAATAATTTATTGTTAATTAAAAAGATGGCGTTAGCGTAGGGTATGCCTTAGCTAATGGAAGGGTCTGTGTGACATAGGTCTTTTTGCCATTAGAGCCTCGCAAATAGCCATGTACCGTAATCTGATAGCTATGTGCTAAAAGTTGTTCATTGGTATAGTCTGTTCGAAATTGCAAAGATAGCTCCATACCTTGATCACCTACCGGAAAATTAAAGGCCAGCTGATTGTAAAATTTCGGTGTAATACGGCTATTGTTGAACTGTACGTGCGTAATATGAAAAGAATAGTAATCGGGTACATCCTGCTCCAGGTGAAAAAGAACAGCGCCCTTGCAGTGCTGGACTACTTGTCCTGCAGCTCCTTCAGCGAATGAAATACGCAGACGGATGTATTTGTTAAATAACATGCGTCGCTTGTAAAATTGTACGCCCCATAAGCCTATCCCAATCGTACAAATAGTGAATAGATAATAATATGGAGGTAGGTTAATTAGATAATCCATTGTATTTCTTTTGTTAAATATACAATGGATTGAAGTTAAATTATGTCATGAAAATAAAAAATACCTAATTGTAGGTATATAATTAGGTATTTTTTTACAGAAAATATTTCTTTATATGTAAATGAATGTACCTTCTCACAAAGTCTATAACCTCGAAAAATTAGGTTGCCATTTTTATTAGATACTCTCCATAGCCGGATTTTTTTAGTGGTTCAGCCACTTTCAAGAGCTGCTCTTTACTAATATACCCCATTCGATAGGCCACCTCTTCAATAGCACCTATCTTCATACCTTGACGCTCTTCTATAACTTGAACAAATTGCCCAGCTTGCATCAAGGACTGAATGGTACCTGTATCTAACCACGCTGTACCTCTATCAAAAACACCCACGTGCAATTTTCCTTTTTCTAAGTAAGCCTTATTTATATCTGTAATTTCCAACTCACCTCGTGAAGATGGCCTAATATTCTTAGCAATTTCTACGACCTCGTTATCATAGAAATATAAACCTGGAACGGCATAATTTGATTTTGGATTAATAGGTTTCTCCTCTATAGATACAACACGTTTATCATCATCAAACTCCACAACACCATAGCGCTCCGGGTCATGCACAGGATAAGCAAATACAACTCCACCATCAGGATCTGAGCAGGATTGCAACAACTTAGACATACCCGAGCCATAGAAAATATTGTCTCCTAAGATTAACGCAACTTTATCATCCCCAATAAACTCTTCACCTAGCATAAAAGCCTGCGCTAAACCATCAGGTGTAGGCTGCTCCTTATATGTAAACTTACAACCAATCTGTGAGCCATCGCCCAATAGCTTCTCAAAATGTGGCAAATCTTGGGGTGTGGATATAATAAGTATCTCATTGATACCTGCGAGCATCAAAGTAGATAAGGGGTAATAAATCATTGGCTTATCGTAAACCGGCATTAACTGTTTCGAAACAGCTAGTGTCAGTGGATGAAGTCTTGTCCCAGACCCTCCAGCTAAGATGATACCTTTCATATTAAATTCTATTTTTATCCAAGTCAGATGAAAGCATGTTTATCAAGCTTTCTCTCCAGTATGGAACGTTTACACCAAATGTTTCTTTAATTTTCGATTTATCTAACAAAGAAAATCTAGGACGCTTTGCAGCAGTTGGATATTCACTTGTCGATATCGATCTTATAGTACAATCTAACTCCCTAATATCACGTATAGCTACCGCAAAATCATGCCAAGATAGTTGACCTTCATTGCTATAATGATAGACACCAGGTATCCATTCGCTATGCTCCACTATTTTCACAATAGTGAATGCTAGATCTTTTGCATATGTTGGAGAACCTATTTGATCATTGATTACTGATATCTCTTCACGCTCATCCATTAGCCTTAGCATCGTTTTCACAAAATTATTCCCATACGTTGAATATACCCAAGATGTGCGGATGATTATAGCTTCTGGCAACCATTTTTGAATAACCTGCTCGCCTTTCAATTTTGTCAAACCATACCTGTTTACGGGAGAAACATCTGCTACTTCAGATAAGGCAATGTCAGACTCGCCATCGAAAACATAATCTGTAGAGATATACATAAGCTTAGCTCCATGCAGACGACAATATATAGCAATTTCCTCAGATGCGAGATGATTAACAGCATCAGCTAGTTCAGGTTCTGACTCCGCTCTATCTACCGCAGTATAAGCTCCGCAATGCAAAATAACATCCGGCTCGTACATGCCAAGTATATCCTGAATGATAAATGTTTGATCTAGAGGTAATTCTTTACGCCCCAGAAAAAATGTTGTAACACCTTCTCTATGACCAAGTATTTCTCGCAATTCAGAACCCAATTGGCCATCAGCTCCAGTGATTAGTATTTTCATTATTTTTATAATTCGTAGTGTTGAGAATGTTTATAGTGTTTATCTACTTTAGTAACCTTGTTAACAGTTAAGAGAGTTTAGAACGTTAAGAGAGTTTATAGAATTTATATACTTTATTAACCTTATCAACTTTATCAACCTTATCAACTTTATCAATCTAAAGACTTTATTAACTTCGACAGCATACTTTTAATTTGTCTAATAGTTTGATCACATGCTAGGTATGTGGTTTTAATATACCCTAATCTATAAGCGATTTCTATTTGTGTCTCTAACTCACTAGCTGACCCTAAAGCTATACGAAGAAAACGCTTAAATTCAGCTTTACTTTGTCTAGCAGCACCCTCTGCAATGTTTGATGGAATAGAGACTACAGATCTTTTTATCTGGCTTGTTAGTCCAAACATTTCTTCTCTAGGAAAGCTTTCAACCAATTGATAAACCTTAATCGTTAAGTCCATTGACACTTTCCATACATTTAAATCCTTATGACTAGCCATGTTAATATGTTTTTAGTGTTGAGAGGGTTGAAAGAGTTGAGAGGGTTAATAGAGTTCAGAAAGTTTATCAACCTTATCTACTTTATCAACCTTATTAACTATATCAACCTTATTAACTATATCAACTTCAACAACCTCATCTGCTTTATCTACTTATCCATACAACTCTGCAAAACCTGGTGCTATTTTATCCTTTTCAGATAATAATAATTCATCAAGTGGCAGTTTCCAATCAATGTCTAAATCCACATCTAATGGATATACACCACGTTCGGAATCTTTATTATAGTAATTATCGCATTTGTAGAAAAATGTGGCTGTGTCGCTCAAGACTACAAATCCATGTAAGAAACCTCTTGGTACAAATAATTGTTTATTGTTTTCCGCGGATAATTCTACTGATATATATTCCCCAAATGTTTCGGACTGTGGCCTAATATCCACCGCAACATCGAGCACCGTACCCTGTACTACGCGCACTAATTTAGCCTGTGCAAATTCTCCACACTGTGCATGCAACCCTCTTAATACGCCTTTCATCGAGAAAGACTGATTATCTTGGACAAAATGTGTTTTCACTCCAGTCAATTCATGGAATGTCTTTTCATTAAAGCTCTCCATGAAATAACCTCGACTATCACCAAATTTGGTTGGCTCGAGGATAAAACAGCCTTTTAATTTTGTTTCTATCGCTTGCATATTTTGTACTTTTCTAGTTATTGATGTGTCATACACAACAACTAGATCACTATACACTACGTGTACTGCTTTTCGTAATATTGTTGATAATCCCCAGATGTTACATTATTTAACCACTCTTGATTAGCTAAATACCAATCAATAGTCAACGATAACCCTTCTTCAAATGTAACTGAAGGGTGATAACCTAACTCTTGATTTATTTTCGTAGCGTCAATAGCATAACGCAAGTCATGCCCTGGACGATCTTTCACAAAAGTAATTAACTTTTCTGAGGTACCTAATTCACGTCCCAACTTCTCGTCCATCTGTCTACATAACTCTTTTACCAAATCAATATTCTGCCATTCGTTAAAACCGCCTACATTGTAGGAATCTCCAATCTTGCCTTGATGAAATACAAGATCAATAGCTAAAGCGTGATCCTTAACAAACAGCCAATCGCGCGTATATTTACCATTTCCGTAGATGGGTAATGGCTTATTATGGATAATATTGTTTATACATAATGGTATCAGCTTTTCTGGGAAATGATTGGGTCCATAATTATTAGAACAATTCGTGATTACAATAGGCATACCGTATGTATCGTAATACGCTCTAACAAAGTGATCCGATGATGCCTTTGATGCTGAATAAGGCGAATGTGGATCGTACGAAGTCTCCTCTGTAAACAAACCTTCTTCACCTAAAGTACCGTACACTTCATCTGTCGACACATGATGGAATAGCTTTCCTTCATAATCCCCCTCCCAACAAGATTTAGCTGCGTTCAATAAATTGACTGTACCTATGACATTCGTCCTTACAAACGCCAATGGGTCTACAATGGATCTATCCACATGAGATTCTGCCGCCAAATGAATGATACCATCAGGTTTATATTGCTGAAATATTTGATCAATATGAACGGCATCAGTGATGTCAGCTTTTACAAAAGTATAGTTAGGCAATTGTTCGATATCTTTAAGATTTTCTAAATTACCTGCATATGTCAATGCGTCCAGATTGATTATTTGGTATTGTGGATATTTCAAAACAAAAGTCCGCACGACATGCGAACCTATGAAACCAGCACCTCCTGTGATGATTATTTTCCTCTCCATTACCTTCTTATATACTAAATTCCGTTTTTCTCTGCTTCACGTTGAGCTACTATTTTACGCAGACCTGAACTTGAAAATCGGTGATCTCTGCTATTAAAATATAACTCTATGCCTTTTTCTTCACAGTACTTTCTTCCTGTGAAATCTCTATCCTTGTATTCATCTCCAACAATACGAACATCTAATTTGAAAGAACGTAGTATATCTTCTAAGTCCTGCTCCGTAGAGTATGGTACAATCTCATCAACATATTGACAACCTCTCAACTGTATATAACGTTCTACTACTGTTTGTGTTGGCGCATTTTTCTCGGGTCTATCTAATGTTGGATCCATTTGCAAACCACATATTAAGTAGTCACATTGACGCTTTGCTTCTGCTAACATCATAATGTGCCCCGCATGTAATAAATCAAAAGTAGAAAAAGTGATTCCTACTCTTGGACCTGGATTATAATCTTTTCTTGAATTGTTAGTGTCCATAATTAATGATAAATATTTTAATAAAATTATAAATATGAAGAACAATCATTCCATTCATAAATTATAATTCGGATTTCTATGTAATAGTTGGTTTAAATTCTATGTTACAATAATGGTGAATTTTGTTGTTCCAAATCTTCATACAAGTGTTTTACATCTTGGGACAGATCTCGTCTTACCACTAGTATTGCATCGTCTGTATCTACGATTAACGTATCTTTAACACCCAAAAAGGAAACATGTTTCTTAGATCCGATAACCATATTTCCTTGGCTATCTACTTCATGACCTTTGGATGCTAAATAATCATATAGAGAATCAAAAGATCCCATATCTGACCATACAAAATTCGATGGTAATACTTTTATCCGTTCACTACGTTCCATTACGGCATAATCAATACTTTTCGAAGGTATCTTCATTGATAATTCTTCCGATAAAATACCATCATGCGATGCTTCGAATGCCTCTTTAGATGCACGATACACTTTAGGCTCAAAACGGAACAATTCTTCCAAATAAACAGAAGCTTTAAAGCAGAATATCCCAGAATTCCACAAAAAGTTACCTTTCTTCAAAAATTCTTTAGCCGTGTCTGCATTTGGCTTCTCACGAAATGATAAAACATCATTTCCTTGATATTCTATATATCCATAGCCTGTCTCAGGTCGAGTAGGTTGAATACCGAAAGTAACTAAATAGTCTTCTTTAGCTAATTCTATTGCTTGTCGCAATACATCTTCGTATGATTCCTGGTTCTCTATTAAATGATCTGAAGGTGTCACTATCAAAATATCATCTGGGTCACAAGCTAGCGCAGCAAAAGCAATAGCTGCCGCCGTATTACGGGGTTTAGCCTCTACAATTGTCGAACAACGATCTGCGGGAAGAAATGGGCTTGCAAGATCAACATTCTGAATAGAGCCTACCATCAGAGTTTTAGATGTCACTTGCTGATTTCGCTTTACCGTATGTTCAAACAAGGATTTATCTTCAAATAAAGGAATATATTGTTTAGGTCTTGACTTCCTAGAAAGTGGCCATAATCTTGAACCAACTCCACCAGACAAAATTACATTTACAATTTGTGACATACTGAAACTATTTAATTGATGATTTTAAACTTTCAACAGCCCTATCTTGGCTTAAATAAAGTAATGCGCTCGCACGAGCATCAGATAAGGCGTCATGATGATTGAGTGATATACCCATCACTTCACAACAGTGACTTAATTTGGTTTTTTCGAAACCTTTGGATCTATATAAAATACTTGTGCATTCCCAAATTGCCGGTAGCTTAAGCGATGGATACTTCAATCCATAAAATTCCATTGTCTTTTGCAGGACCGCTCGATCAAAAGCTTCATTGTGTGCGACCATCCGCTGACCAAACAACAAGGGCTCTATTGTAGGGAAAAGCTCTTGAAAAGTTAGCGATTCCTTTGTATCCTTAGCTTTCAAGCCATGTACACGCGTTGTTTGCCACATATATTTATTGTATGGCGGCTGTACTAAACTATAAAATTCCTGTACTATATGACCATCGACAACATTCACTATACCTACGGAGCAAACACTCGTATAATCTGAGGTTGCCAACTCAAAATCTATGGCTGTAAACGTCATATTTAAAATTTGAACAAATATAATAAATTTATTACGGAGCGATAACAGTCGTTACAGTGAAATAATTTGACTATAAAACCACACTTTTAACTAATACATGTATTTTTCGCGCCATTTAGCACGTAAACTTTGACGCAATTTATCTTCTGAAACGTTATTTCCTGGGTCATATAGTTTAGTATGTTCTATACCTTCGGGCATAAACTCTTGATTCACAAAATTTCCAGGATACGCATGTGCATACTTGTACGACGCTCCATAATCTAGATCTTTCATAAGTTTTGTTGGTGCATTGCGAAGATGTAATGGAACCGATAAATCTCCCGTTTTTTTTACAAGTGCTTGTGCAAGATTAATAGCTTCATATGATGCATTACTTTTCGCAGAAGATGCTAGGTATGTCACCGTTTGTGATAAGATAATGCGCGATTCAGGCCAACCGATTACATTAACTGCTTGAAAACAACTATTAGCCAACAATAAGGCATTTGGATTCGCATTACCAATATCTTCTGAAGCTAATATCAACAGTCGTCTTGCAATAAAAGATGGATCTTCGCCTCCTTCTATCATTCGTGCTAGCCAATATACAGCCGCATTAGGATCTGAGCCTCTTATGGACTTAATAAAAGCAGATATGATATCGTAATGCTGTTCACCTGTCTTATCATAGCGGGCCATATTTTGCTGAACCTGCTTTAAGACAAAATCGTTTGTTATTGGAAGATTATATGGAACTGATGCATGTACCACCAGTTCAAATATATTCAATAATTTACGCGCATCTCCTCCTGATAAATGTATCAATGCATCTGTTTCTACTAGATCTATCTTATCATTTTTAAGATAATCATCCTCACGCATCGCGCGATTAAGTAAGTCATTGAGTTCGTCAACACCTAGATTTTCTAAGACATAGACTTGACACCGACTTAATAATGCGGAGATCACTTCGAAGGATGGATTCTCTGTTGTGGCTCCAATCAGCGTCACCAATCCACGTTCTACAGCCCCTAATAATGAATCTTGTTGACTCTTTGAAAACCTATGAATCTCGTCAATAAATAAAATAGGTTGCTCTTGATTAAATTTCATCAATTGCTCCGCTTTATCTATTACTTCACGGACTTCCTTCACACCAGATTTTATAGCACTTAGACTAAAGAATGGTCGCCCCAGTTCTTTAGCTATTAGAAAAGCCAAGCTAGTCTTCCCTACACCTGGAGGCCCCCATAATATCATAGAAGGAATAGTTTTGCGAGCAATAGCATTATATAACACGGCTCCCTCACCGATAATATGTTGTTGACCGACATATTGATCTAATGCTTTCGGACGTAACCTTTCTGCTAGTGGAATTCGAGTTGACATAATGATCTTCTTAGTATTATCAAAGTTAAACAAAAATCACGCTATGCATTCAGTTAGCGTATCAAAATGCTTATATATAAACGTCAAACTACGTTAAAAATTGAAGTTACTCCTTTTCATTTCCTATTTTTGAGAAAATTGATCATAATGAAACATCTATTAACCATTATAATAGCTTACGTAGCTTTCTTTGATGCTTATATTATTCAAGCTCAAGGGA